>DATMMO010000312.1:0-5115 GCA_035569695.1 Acidimicrobiales bacterium
GTGAACTGGACGATGCGAAGGCCGTCCATCGGGGCGACGTCGTCGTCGAGCCTCCAGCCCAACTGCTCGTAGAAAGCCTTGGATCGGTCGACGTCGGACACGGGGATGACCTGGATTTCAAGCTTCATGACGACACTGCCAACGCTCGTGTCGGTGGTGACGCTGGGCACTTCGGTTGCACTCACGGGTCTCACGTGCTTTCTCTCGGTTGATGGTCTCCGACGCCTCGCATTGCTTTGCAACACGAAGGTCATGCCTCCGAGTTAACGCTTGCCCTCGCCTCGGGTCCATGACGTATGACCGAACTGTGGTAGGCCGCGCCTATCACCCCGGCGATACCATCGAGCTGGTGGAGCTGCGGCAGCTGACGTACTTCGTCGCCGTGGCCGAGGAACTGCATTTCGGTCGGGCCGCAGAGCGGCTTCACCTCGCAGGACCGTCGCTGTCTCAGCAGATCAGCAATCTCGAACGTGAGCTTGGGACCCAGCTCCTCGTCCGCGACCGCCGACATGTCGAATTGACGCCCGCGGGCAGCCAGTTCCTGACCGATGCTCGAGAGGTGTTGAGCGCCGCGGCACGGGCGTTCGATAGGGCCCGCAAGGGAGGCGGAGAGTTGCCCCTGAGGCTGGGCTATGTCAGTTGGCTTCCCCCACAGGCAACAGCAATGCCCGACCTCCGGGTCCGCGTTGACGAATGGGTCCTACCCTCACACACACAAGCGGCGCGGGTGGCCGAAGGCAGCCTCGACCTGGCTATCGCCTGGATCGAGGAGGCCGACATCGAACGGCTCGACTTGGCCGCCCATCTCTTGTGGTACGAGAGACTGCAGGCCGCCATGCCCCGCTCTCATCAGGCGACTCGTCTCGAGAGCGTGCCGGCAGCCGAGATCACGGTGCTCGTCGATGTTGACGAAGCGTCCTGGTGGTCATGGAACCGCTACGCGTCTGCGTTCGCAGAGGCCAACCAGGTGTCAGTGACCAACATCGACGACGGTGGCATTGCTGGGCCTGCATTCTTCGACCACGTGGCCCGCTTGCGGCGGCCGGTGCTCGAGTCGCCAAAACGACACGCGGCGCCGATGCCGCCGACGCTGACCCGCCGGCCGGTCCGATCCCCCGTGCCCCTCTGGACCTGGTCGCTCCTTCACCGCGCCGACGACACCCGGTCGATGGTTGCTCGCGCCGCCCGGACTCTGATCGACCACGCCTCGACCCTGGGCTGGCGTGCACCTCCCTCCGAGCCCCACTGGCCTCCAGTCGGGGAGACGACAGAGTGACGCCTACCGAAGAGCCAGAGGAAGAACCGTGGACGGCCGCCCGATCGAGAACGTCGTGAGGACTCCTTCGTCTCCTCGACGTCGCGTCCTGCTCGCATCAATCGTTGTCCTTGTGGTGGGCGGCGGCATCGGCGCAGCAATGTATACGTCGACAGCCGACCAGCAATCGGGCGGAGACCCGGGCGGAAAAGTCTTACGACGTCTGGAGACAATCAGATCAGCAGTTCCCTCTGGAGCATTGGGTATCTCGGTCGTGCCCATCGCCGCGACGTGGATGGGTGCGTGCGCGAGCGACTCCAACTCACATGCCGGTTGGGTCGAGGATCGGGTAACTGTCGGGTTCACCGACACCGCTCCAGCCGCAATGGTCAAGGCGACGATCGATAGCGGCCTGCGGTCGTTGGGCTGGGTGCGCCACGACATCGTCATCACTAGTGGCCAAGGGCCAACTGCCCATTGGTCTCGTGCCGTTCGGGGCGGGCGCCGAGCGGATGCCTTCGCCTTTCCCGTGCCTTCTGGCTCTTCGAATTGGTTCCTCACGGCGACGTGGCAACCTCCCGGACCCGTCGTCTTCACTGGGGGCTGCGCCTAGTTCCGCCCACGGCTCCTGGTGTGGACCCTCGGGTTTCTAACTAGCCCGGCCGACAACGGACCGGTGCCCAGGTCATCGCCGTCCCAGTGGGCGCAGTCTGTTGATTGTGGGGATGGTTGGATTCGCCGTCGGTTCGTGAGACGATCTGGGCGTGAGACCACCCTCGGGAACCAAACGTCTGCGTCAGCCCGCTCGGATGGCACGCGGCGCGCTGGTCGCGCTCGGGGCCGTGCTCCTCATGACTGGAGCCCTGTTGCCGGCGACCCAAGCCGGCGCGCAGCCAACCAGTTGGTCGATCGTGCCCAGCGCCAATACCTCGCCCGCCCAGGAGAATCAGCTCTTGGGTGTCTCCTGCCCGACCACGACCTTCTGCGTCGCCGTCGGTCATGCCAAGAACGGCTCGGGTATCGACCAGACGCTCATCGAGACCTTCAACGGCAGCAGTTGGTCGATCGTGCCTAGCCCGAATACATCCAGTTCGCTGTTCAACGACCTTGCCGAGGTGTCGTGCACGAGCGCGACCTTCTGTATCGCGGTGGGAAGTGCCAATAGCCCGACTCACTTCCTCCAGACGCTGGTCGAGACCTTCGACGGGAGCAATTGGTCGATCGTGTCGAGCCCGAATACGTCACCGACCGAGCCTCAATACTTGAACGGCCTGACCTGTCAGAGCGCCACCTTCTGCGTAGCCGTCGGCGCCTACGAGATCCAGCCCGGCCTCACACAGACTCTCGTTCTCACCTACGACGGCACGAACTGGACCATTGCCCCGAGTCCAAATAGTTCCCCGACGGAGATCAACATCCTCGGAACCGTGTCCTGTACCAGCGCCACGAATTGCGTCGCAGTTGGGACCTTCTTCGGTGGTGCTGCTTCCAGTACCTTGATCGAGACGTTCGATGGAACCAATTGGGTCATCACACCGAGTCCGAACGCACCCGCATCGAAGGGCAATACTCTCTATGGCGTCTCGTGCGTCTCACCAAGCGCGTGTGAAGCCGTTGGGAACTACGCCGACTCGGACTTCACGCTCCATACCCTCGTCGAGAAGTACGACGGCACCTCCTGGGTCATCACCGCGAGCCCGAACACATCGCAGACTCAGGACAACACCCTCCTCAGCGTGTGGTGTACCTCATCGACTTCCTGCGTGGCTGCTGGCAATACGGGAAAGCCTTCACCGGTGCAGCAAACGCTTCTCGAGGGGTTGTCCGACACGACGTGGAGCATTATCCCGAGCCCCAACACTTCGCCATCTCAGGAAAACAGCCTAGGCGACGTTACCTGTCCCGACGCGACGGAATGCGTGGCAGTCGGTTCTTCGAACAATACGGATGAGATCGCTCAGACGTTGGCAATGGTGGGAACGGTCCCTCCTCCACCGACTTCTGGTTATTGGATCACCGCCTCCGACGGCGGCATCTTCAGCTTCGGCAATGCGGGGTTCTACGGGTCCATGGGAGGCATGGCCCTCAACAAGCCTGTGGTGGGCATGGCGGCTGTCCCTGACAGCAAGGGCTATTGGCTCGTGGCTTCCGACGGCGGGGTCTTCACCTTTGGCGAAGCTGCTTTCTACGGCTCCAAGGGCGGCATGGCCCTCAATAGGCCAGTCGTCGGCATGGCCGCCACCCCCGACGGCAACGGGTACTGGCTCGTGGCGTCCGACGGCGGGGTCTTCACCTTTGGCGACGCTGCCTACTACGGGTCCAAGGGCGGCATGGCCCTCAATAGGCCAGTGGTCGGCATGGCCGCCACCCCCGACGGCAACGGGTACTGGCTTGTGGCTTCTGATGGCGGCATCTTCACCTTCGGGAACGCCGCATTCTACGGCTCACAGGGGGGCATGGCCCTCAACAAACCCGTCGTCGGCATGGCCGCCACTGCCGACGGCAACGGGTACTGGCTCGTCGGTTCTGACGGCGGCGTCTTCACCTTCGGAGGCGCCACCTTCTATGGGTCCCTGGGCGGCATGGCCCTCAACGCTCCTGTGGTGGGCATAGCTGCAACCAAAGGCAACGTGTGAGCGGTTGCAGCGTCAGCGCCGTAGTTACCGCCACTCGATCCGTTCCTCGCCGGCACCAGAGAGTGTCCCTTATCGTAAGTGTCGTCGCTCTCGGGTCGCTCGCCGTCCTTGGCTCGGGATGCGGCGGCTCGACCACTGCATCAGGTGGCGCCACGACGAGCACCGCCTCGAGCTCCGCCGCTGCCGGTGACACCACAGCCGTCTGCGCGCTGGTTCGGTCAGACCTGGCGATGGTGGGGACCAGTTCGACGCTGCCCATCGACGACGGGCAGCGGCTCCTTGCCAGTGCACAAGGGTCTGGCGATCACGCCCTCACTACCGAAGCGCTCGCGCTCGCCAGTGCGTCCCACACGCTCGATGCCCACGGGGTCGCCCACGCACTCCAGCAGATGTCGGACACGTGCCGCTCCATCGGGCACTGAGGGTCAGCCACCACTGTTGGCCCCACGGCTAGCGATTTCGATGCCAGTCCGGCCGACCATATACATCCTGCGTAAGGGGCTGCCAGACTAACGGTGATGGTATTTCTCTGGATCGGCTGGGTGACGGTTTCTTCTCTGGCCACCGCGGCTGGCACCTTGGTACTCAGTCTTGCCACCTTTGCCGCAGTGCGATCTTCCAACCGGTCGGCGCGAGTCGCTGAGGCAGCCTTACAAGAGCAGCGACGTCCGCTCCTCGCCCCCTCCCGCCTCGAGGATCCGAAACAGAAGATCATGTTCCTGGAGGGAAACTGGGTCAGTGCCCCGGGCGGTCGGGCCGCGTTGGAGATCCACGACGGCGCCGTGTATCTCGCCATCAGCCTTAGAAATGTGGGAAGTGGAATCGCCGTCTGCCAAGGGTGGGCGGCCAAAGTGGGACAGGGTTTATCGAGTATCTTGCCAGCGCATACGCCATTGGAAGACTTGCGTCTTCAATCTCGCGACCTCTACGTACCGGCAGGCGACATCGGCATGTGGCAAGGCGCGTTGCGCAACCCGGATGATCGGGTGCGCGCCGACCTCGTTGATGCGATCGAGGCAGGTCAGGCGATCGAGGTAGAGGTGCTCTATTCCGATCAGGTAGGCCGCCAGCGAACGATTTCTCGGTTTCGCCTGGTCCCTGCCGGCGACACGTGGCTCGCCAGCCTCAACCGACATTGGTATCTCGACTGGGACGGACCCCGGCCCGAGGATCTGACGCTCGCGGCAGCCCAGGTGATCCTTCGGGACCAGGAAGCCGCTAGCC
>DATMMO010000313.1:0-11998 GCA_035569695.1 Acidimicrobiales bacterium
TTGTAGCCGCTGTCCGAGGCGTGCAGCACCACCAGCACCCCGGATTTCTCCACCCGCTCCCAGAACGGGTCGAATTCGGGTAGGGCGAACGACCGGGGCCCTCGATACCCCCATGCCGGTGCGGGCCGCATCAGGATGGCCCGGGCCCCGTGCTCCACGACGAAGTCGAGTTCGGCGATGGCCAGCTCGACAACACCGGGCGTGATGGCCGGGGCCGAGAAGATGCGGTTCTCATAGGCGTAGGGCCAAGCCTCGAGCATCCACTGGTTCAGGGCATGAATGGCCGCCGCGCACAAGTCGGGGTCGTCCTTCATGCGCTCTTCGATCAAGCTGGCCAGCGTGGGGTACATCATGGCGTAGTCGATGCCCTGTTCGTCCATCAGCTCCAGACGAGCGCTGGCCTCACGAAAGGCGGGAGGGCAGTCAATGCCCCGGCCGATGATCTCACGGTACGACTTTCCGTCAGGATTGCCCGACTTGAAGTACTCCTCTTGGGCGCCCGGCCGCCCGACGCGATCGAACGTCGGATTGGGGATGTAGTTGCTGATCTGGCCCTGCACCATGATCTTGGTCCGCCCATGGACCTCGACGAAGTCGATGGCATGCTTGTGCGCTTCGGGCAGGTACTTGGTCAGGGCATCGCGCGTCTCGTAGAGATGGTTGTCGGCGTCGAATACGGGAAACCCGAGATCTCTGGTGGCCATGGCCCTTCCTCCCCAATCAGTGTGTAGGTCGGCAGTCGCAGCACCTGCCCACCCTGCTCACTTGTATATTTTATCATCGTAGCCCACGGCGGTGCGGGGCTACGCTGCCCCATGGCCCGAAGGAACCCGAGATGAACGACCCGTCCCCCGCCGCGATCACCGAGGACAGTGGGGTCGTCACCGTGACGTTCAACCGGCAGAACAAGCACAACGCCATCAATGAGGAGATGTCGGGCGCGCTGTGGACGGCGACCACGGCACTGGCCGATCGTGACGATCTGCGCTGCATGGTCATCACGGGAAAAGGTCCCTATTTCACGGCCGGCTTGGACCTGACCAGTTCGTACGGGACCCGTCCGGGAAACCGGCCGACGGGAGAGGTCCATCCGGGCTGGAACTTCCGGCGCAACTACCGGAGCCACCATCTGCTCTACGACGAATGGGAATCCATCGAGAAGCCGATCATCCTGGCCGCCCAGGGACACTGTCTCGGAGCCGGTCTGGAAATGGCCGTGTCATGCGACTTTCGCTTCGCCACCCCAACGGCGGAGTTCGGTCTCCCCCAGGTGCACCTGGGCGCCATCGCCGGGAGCGGAGGCATGAGCCGGCTGACCCGCCTGGTCGGACCGGCCTGGGGCAAATGGATGGCCATGGCCGGCAAGCGGGTGGGCGGAGAGCAAGCCCGGCACATCGGCCTGGTCAACGAGGTGTTTCCCGCCGACACCTTCGAGTCGGACGTTCACGCCTTCTGCCAGGACCTCATGACCGTTCCGGCCGAGGTGCTCGGGGTGGCCAAGCTGGCCATCGACATGTACGCCGACGTGCAGGACCGTACCGTGCAGCGCCATATGGACCGATTGCTGGTCACTGGCACCATGGATTCCCCTGAATTCATCGAGCGCACGGCCCGGTTCAAGGCCGACGATCAAGCGCCCACCGACTGACGTAGTCAGCTCAGAGGTTGTACAACCGGGAGGCATTGCCGGCGCATATGAGGTCCCGCTCCGGCTCGGGGACTTCGGCAAACTGGCGCTCGACCACCGCCTGCGAGTGGGGCCAGGTGGTGGCCGGATGGGGGAAGTCGGTCGACCACAGGATGTTCTCCACGCCAAGATCCTGGCGCTGTCGCAACCCGAACTCGTCGTCCATGAACGTGACGGCCATGTTGCGACGGAAATACTCACTCGGCTTGAGCTTCATGCCCGGGAAGTCATAGGGTCCGGCCGACTTGCGATCGAGCGAGGCCAAGAACCCGGGCACCCAGTACAAGCCGGGCTCGACGAACACGATCTTCAGTTCGGGAAAGCGCTCGAGCGTTCCGGTGAGGATCCACCAGGCAATGACTTGGGCCAATGTCAGCGCCGGCAACGAGGTGAAGATGCCACATTGCGGTGTCGGATCCCGCTGGAACACATCGTAGAGATAGGGGGCAGTCCCCAGGTGGTGCGAGATGGCCACACCCGTCTCGGACAGGGCGGCCCACAACGGGTCATAGGAAGGATCGTGATAGTCGGCCAGGCCCAGCTCGGAGGGGAAGTTCGGCAGGTGGACCGAACGGGCCCCCAAGTCGGCGAGGCGCAGCACCTCTTCCACCGCGTAGTCGATGTCGATGATCGGCACCTGGTAGGACACGGCCAACCGTTTGGGGTCCACCGATGCGAAATCGCTCAGGTGATCGGTGAAGGCGCGACTGATCGGCTTCCAGTCCCCTTTGACCAAGCCGAAGTGGCGGAAGGCCGAGACCTCGGAGTACAAGACCTCGGCCTGCACGCCGTCGCGGTCCATGGCCGCCAGCCGAGCGACGGGGTCGGAGTAACCGGGATCCCGGAACGCCTCCATGTCCCAATCGGACATGTCCAGCTCCCTGCCGCCCCTCAGCCTCTTCTCCTCGGCCGCCTGCATGCTGATGGCGTCGTCGAAGGCCTCGTGCAGCGAGGCCGGAACTCGGTCACGGATGACATCGAGTGGCACTCGGACGTGAGAGTCGGCTGAGATCAATCGGCGCGCCATGGCGGTCGCCTCCCCCTGGGTAGCTATCGGCCACCATAGTAGTTGATATGGCCGATGGCTAGCCGCCGTCCTCTCGGCGATCAGTCGAGATGCCGTCCGACCAATGAGCCAGCCGATCCCACAGGACCGTGCGCAATGATGCTTGGTTGTGGCAGTGGGCCGAACCGGGAAGCACGAAGAGGGTGATGTCGCCACTGGCGGTGTATGCCGCCGCGCTGCCCAGGAAGTCGCGAATGAGATCATGTTCACCGAACCCGAGGAACACCGGTACGACGATCTCAGCTTTCTCCCCGTCGGTGGCGTGGGGCAGCATCGAGGTCAGGCCACAAGAGAACGGATGCGTGGACTGTTGGGCCGCGTACGCGGCCCGGACCGCCTTGGGCACGTCGCGGGCCAGGAACGCACCGGGGGCGGGCGGCGACGTTCCGTCCAGGGGCACACCGGCAAAGCGGGCCCGGGCCAGTTCGACCACGTCTTGCTCACGGATCGGCGGATGGTCGGCCAGGTTGCGTTCGGCCTCGGTCAGGAACTCAGGGAGCCCGATGCCCCCGTGACCCAGGACAGCTACGGCATCGAAGGTGCCGTGTCGGGCCTGTTGCACGGTGAGGAGCATGCCACCCATCGAATGACCGACCCCGACCGCCGACATCCCAGCCGGCGCGCCGAGCTCGGGCAGCAGCGTTCCTGCGGCGAGCCCGTCGAGGACGAACCGGTACGCACGGTCATTGACGACAGCAGCCATCCTGGGGGTGACCAGAACGATCTCCTCCACCTCGGTGGAGGCCCCCACGCCGACATGGTCGAAGGCCACCACGACGTAGCCGCGTGAGGCGAGGTAGTCGGCCATGCTGTAGTCGGCATGGCCAGGGACCTGGAGGTCGAAATAGTCCGTCGTGCAGCGACCGCCGGGCAGGCAACAGAGAACGACCGGGGGCCGGGCCGGGTCCAGCCGAAGCGGAGCGCCGGGCCCGATGACCGGGGTGGGGTCCATAGCCGGTGATGGAGCAATAGATGAGGGAGGGGTTCTGGGCCAACAACGTGTCGGCGTCGATGCCCAACCGTGCCGTCGTCCCCGGGGCGAAGCTCTCCAGGACGATGTCGGCGTTGCCGGCCAGATCCAAGAACGTGTGGCGATCGGCGTCGTCGGTCAGGTCCAGCTCGGCGCTTCGGCGGCCCCGGAGCCAGGCGGCGTAGCCCGGGGAGGAGCGAAGCGGATCGCCACCGGGCGGCTCGACCTTGACCACGTCGGCGCCGTTGTCCGACAACAGCATGCCGGTAATGGGGCCGGCGACGCCCCAGGATAGGTCGAGGACCCGAATGCCATCGAGCACGCTTTTCATGGATTCAGTCCCTCCGCTGAGTCGGGGCCCGTGGCGGTCGCGCCGCACCAGCCGCCAACTTGTCCGTCGTGGCCCCCTGCTCGTGCTCCAGAAGCTGCATAGCACCTGGTATGGCTACCGTAGCAGGGGATGCCGCCGGGATCAGGCCGAGGTCGGCTCAGTTCTCTTCGAGGTACGGAGCCAGTATGCCGGCGAGAATTCGTCGCTGGCGGGCGGCGCGATCGGCCTTGGGGGCGGAAACGTCGTAACCCATGGTGCCTTGGAGCTGTTGGCTGATGGCGAAACCCCGGAGAACGATGAACACCGTGGTGGCCAGATCGGGAGTGCTGGCTGCCGGGCCCAAGGCCTCTCGCAACAATCGCCGAACATGATCTTGGGAACGCGCCGCCACCTCACGCATCGTCTTGCGGACCTCGACGCTGGTGCGAGGATCGTGGTCCATGTTGAGGAGCACCTGCAGGTAGGCCAGGAATTCTGGGTGACCGTAGTGAGACGTCAGGATGTCGATCAGATGCCCGACCCGCTCTTCCGCGGTGGCCTCGTCGATGTGGGCCTCTTCCACCAGCTCGGCAAATTGGCGGGAGCCGTCTTGGAGGACCGCGAGCATGAGGGCCTCTCGGGTTCCGAAGTAATGCTGGATCACGCCCCAGGTGACTCCGGCCCGACGAGCGATCTCGTTGGTGCTGGCCCGGTAGAACCCACACTCGAGGATGCAGGCCACCGCAGCATCGATGACCCGCCGCTTGGTCGCCGTTTCGCCCTCGCCCGCTGGCTGGTCCTGGGGCCTCCGGACGCCCCCCTGAGATTTCTTGGCCACGATGCTCACGCCGACACTCTATGGGAGCCGCTCGTCACCGCCGGCGCATCGACTTCGGGAGCTAGGGCCACCCCTCTTCGCCCCGATCACCCTCCGGCGCCCGACGGAGCTCGATCATGGGGCAGGGCCGTCACCCAGCGAACGAGCCGGTCCCACAGCTCGAGTCGAGAGTCGGTCACGTTGTGGTTGTGACCGACACCGGGCAATGTCACCAGCGTCAGATCGTGGCAGGCGGGCAACTGGCCGGGGAGCGCGCTGGTGGGGCCGGCGATGTCGTGTTCGCCGACAGCGACAAAGGTGGGAACGTCGACTTGGTCGAGTTGGGGCTTGATCGACCCCGGTACCAGGCAGGTCAGCCCGACCAGGCCCAGCAGGCGAGAACTGGCGCGAGCGGCGGCGGCCTTGGCCTCACTGGAGTGTGCCCCCACCAGCAGCATGTCCGAATCGGCGCTGGTTCCCTCGGGGAGCGGCCCGCCGAACCGGGCCCGCACCAGATCGGGAAGGGCGGCAACCAGCGCCTCGGGCCGGTCGGTACATGCGGCTTCGTCCTCGGTGAGCACGAAGGGAAGCCCGCTGTTGGAGAACCCGAGCAGGGCAAGCGCCCCAAACGAGCGATGCCATGCCTGTTGACAGGCCACCAGACAGGCCCCGGCCGAGTGGCCCACCCCGATGGCCTCCAGACGGGGGCCCGGGGACACGCCCGGCACCTGGCCCCGCGACAATCGGTCGAGCATCTCCGACACCACGAGGTCGAGGACTCCGGCCACCCGCTGGGGCGTGAGGTCGTAACCGTCGGTCGGTGAGTCGCTCCCTCCGACGCCGGGAGGATCGATGGTGAGGACAACGTGTCCGCGCTCAGCTGCGAATCTGGCCATGCTGTAGGAGTCCGCGGCCTCGGGCACCTCGAGGTCGAAGTAGGCCCGGCTGATGCCGCCGCCCGGCACACAACACCACAGGAAGCCCGACGCCGTCGCCTGATCGGGAACAAAGAGGTCGGCGGCAATGCTGCGGCACCCGGCTGGAGCTCGGTCGGCTACGTCGACCACCACCGGAACCTTGTTGACGCCAGCCATCGAAGTGCCTTTCTCGCCTGCTCCTCGGTCAACAGGTCGTTTGGCAGCATAGTCATCCCTATGGTGTTCATAGCGCTTCCTATGGTTTGCCATAGTGCATCCTATGGTTCCCAGGTAGCGGACAATAAATATTTGATATGTTTCTCCCAGGGCTGTATGTTCTGCGGGGCAACAGCCAATGAACTGCAGCACGGACGCCGGTTGTCAACACCCCGAAGCGCTTGGGCCCCGGCCCATACGGGGAGCCGCCGGGCTGGTGCTGCACCCGATGGCTGGGCGACAACGGTCCGCAGCGCGCCTGCGCTGGCGGCGAGGGGGAGGCTTGATGAGGTCGAAGATCGTCGGTTGGCGGACCATAGCTGTGTGTCTGGTGGTAGCGGCAGCATCGCTGGTCGTCTCCAGTGGGGTCGCCCCTGGATCCCTGTCCGCCGCCAGCGGGGCGACGGTCTCGACCAACGGCACATGGCCCGGTGTCGGCCAGATCTGTGGCCCGGGAAGCGGTGGTGCGTCGACCGTTCGGGGCGTGTCGTCGAAGAGCATCGATGTGGCCACGTTCGCCGATCCCGGCAACACGGTCATGCCGGGCCTCAACGTCGAGTTCTTCCAGGCGGCCGCGGCCTTCGCCAAGTGGTGCAATGCCGCCGGTGGGATCAATGGGCGCACGATCGTGGTGCACAACCGGGACGGCGCGCTGTTCAATGCCGCCCAGGTCACCAACCAAGCTTGCCAACAGGACTTCATGTCGGTCGGGGGCGGCGTGGTCCTCGATCAGCCCGCGGTGCCGGTCCGTGTCGGTTGCGGGCTCGGGCAGATCACCGGCTTTACCGTCTCCGACGCGGCAGTGAACGCCGCGCTCCAAGTCAACCCGGAGGGAACGAACAACTCGATCGTCTCGGCCGGCTGGTACGGCGCTCTGGCCAAGAAGTACCCCAAGGCCATCAAGTTCTACGGCACCGGCGGCCAGAACAACCCGAGCATCCTCGAACCGGAGAAGAAGTGGCAGACGGCCGCGGAGGCCCAGGGCTTCCGGACCGTTGACTTCCAGGAGCCACCGCTCACGGTCACCGACTGGAAGCCGTACGTCGAGCAGGCGCAGTCCAAAGGCGTGCAGGCCCTGCAGCCCTCTGACGACTCCGACATAACCCCCTACGTGCAGGCCATGAACACGGTCGGTTACAAGCCGGCCTTCATGCTCCTCACCACCCAGTTCTATGCAGCGGCGACGGTGAAGGCCGCAGCCCAGGCCCAGTTCCCGACGACCTACACCGCCATCCAGAACTGGCCCTTCGAGCTGGCCTCGCAGAGCCCCGGGCTGCAACAGCTCCAGGGCATCATGCACAAGTACGCGGCGGGCCAGATGGTGGACTGGAGCGACGAGATCTCCTTCAGCTCCTGGATCCTCTTCGCCAAGTCGGCCACCGCCTGTGGGGCCAACGTGACCGTCTCGTGTGTCCTGAAGAACGCGGCGGCCCAGAAGAACTGGACCGGTGGTGGGCTCGCCGCTCCCGTGGCCCAGCTGGCCATGTCCAACAACAACCCGATCCCCAGTGCCTGTTTCGTCCTGATGACGGTGAAGCCCAACAAGTTCGTCTACGACAAGACGGTCACCAAGCCCAACAGTGGGATCTGGAACTGCGATCCGAAGGGACTGATCCATCTGAAGAGTGCCGGTGGATAACGGATCTGCGCCTGGTAGGCCCCGGTAATGCATGAATTCCTGATCTTCACGATCAGCGGGCTGGCCACCGCCGGGATCTACGCCATCACGGCCAGCGGGCTGACCCTGACCTATACGACGACGGGCATCTTCAACTGGTCGCACGGGGCCATCGGCATGATCGCCGCCTTCGCCTACTGGCAGATGCGGGTGGGATGGGGTTGGCCCACCGTGGCCTCCATCCTGGTATGCCTGTTCGTCCTGGCTCCTTTGCTTGGCGTGGCCATCGAGGCCGGGGTGATGCGCCGGCTGGAGGGCGTCTCGGAAGCCTCCAAGCTCGTCGTCACCTTGGCCTTGGGCCTCTCGTTCCTGGGCATCGCCCAGTGGGTGTGGAACCCGACCACCTATCGGTCCCTTCCCCCCTTGTTCTCCGGCCACACCTTGGTGCTCGGACCGGTCCGCATCTCCTATAACGACCTCGCTGTGTTGATCGTGGCCCTGGTGGTGGCGGTAGGCCTGCGGCTGTTCCTCTACCGCACCCGGCTGGGGGTCACCATGCGGGCCACGGTCGACGACCGGACCCTCACCGCCCTGAACGGCTCGAGCAGCGTGGCCAATGCCCGGGCGGCCTGGGTCATCGGCTGCATGCTGGCCGCATTGGCCGGCATCCTGGTCGCCCCCACCTTGACCCTCTCGGCCACCGCCCTCACCTTGTTGATCGTGAGCGCCTATGCCGCCTCGGTCATCGGGCGGTTGCGCAGTATCCCCATGACCTTCGTCGGCGCCCTCATCCTCGGCCTGGCCGTCAGCTACTCGGTGGCCTATCTCCCCCAGAACCCCTACGTCCAGGGCTTCGGGGGTGCCGTCCCGGCCGTGGTGCTGTTCATCGCCCTGTTGGCCCTGCCCCAGTCGCGGCTGCGCGGCCATCGACTCCTTCGCAGCCGCGAGCTGGCCTTGCGGCCCTCCTGGCCGGGCACGGCCATATTCGGCGTCTGCGTGGTCGCCGGCACCGTGATGTTGGCCACGGTGGTGTCGAGCTCGGATCTGTTCAGCCTCAACCGGGTCTGGGGCCTCGGCATCATCGGTCTCTCGCTCATCCCCCTGGTCGGCTTCGCCGGCCGGCTGTCGCTGTGCCAAATGACCTTCGCCGGCATCGGCGCCGCCGTCGTCGGGCATGTCGGGGCCCACGGAAATCCCCTGTCGCTGCTGGCCGCCGCGGGCGTGTGCGCCGTGGTCGGCCTGCTCGTCGCCCTCCCGGCGCTGCGCCTCTCGGGCATCTATTTCGCCCTGTCCACAGCGGCGTTCGCCGTGGCCATGGACGCCTGGGTGTTCCCGCTGCCGCCCTTCGACCTCTTCGGCCACCAGTTCGCGCCCTTCGGCTCGGGCTCGCTGGTGTTCTCCCCCTTCCGGGTGGGCGGCGCCGCCCTCACCGGCAAGGAGGCCCAGTTCATTGCCGGTTCGGTGGTGTTCGTCCTGCTGTGCCTGATCGTGGTGGCCGTCCGCCGTTCCGGCTTCGGGCAACGCCTCATGGCCCTCAAGGACAGCCCGGCGGCCTGTGCCACCCTGGGCATGAACGCACGGGTGTCCACACTGGCCGTGTTCGCCCTGTCGGCCGCGCTGGCCGGCATCGGCGGCGGCCTCTACGGCGAGTCCCTCGGCAGCGCGGCGCCCGACGTCTTCCAGTTCTTCACCGGGTTGTCCATCCTGTTGGTCATGGTGGTGGTGGGCATCAGCTCGCTCGGGGCCGGGGTGGCCTGCGGCCTGTTCCTCGGGGGCCCGACGCTGGCCAACTTCTTCCCGTCGCTGAGCCAGCTCACCGCGGTGCTGGTCGGGGCGGCGGGAGTCGGGGTGGGCACCACCCCCAACGGGACCATTCCCTCGGGATTGCGCCCGGTGTGGTGGTCGGTGGTGAGGAGACGGTGGCTCCTCGGGGCCTTCGTGGTGGTGGTGGTCGGTGTCTGGGCCTTGCGCCTCAGCGGTGTCATCGACAACTGGACCATGACCTGGATCGACCTGGCTGCGGTCATCGGCATGCCCGGGACCGCCTACGCCGTCGACTACCGGGCCGGCATCGCACCACCGGCCTTCGGATTGCCCGATCGCCGGCTGGTCGTGGTCGGAGAGCCCAGTGGCGGGCCGGTGGATGCGCCGGCCGGCGAGACCACCGGTCCGGTGGTGGTTCCGACGGGAGGCCCGGCCCGTGGGGCTTGAGGTCACTGACGTCTCCGTCCACTTCGGGGGGCTGGCCGCCCTGACCGACGTCAGCCTGCAGGCACCGGACGGGTCGATCACCGGGCTCATCGGCCCCAACGGTGCGGGCAAGACCACCCTGTTCAACGTCATCATGGGCATGCAGCGGGCGGCGAGCGGGACGGTTCGGCTGGGCGAGCGCGACCTGCAAGGGCTCTCGCCCCATCGGCGAGCCCGGTTGGGTCTGGGGCGCACCTTCCAACGCCTCGAGCTGTTCGGCACCCTCACCGTCCGCGAGAACCTCGCCGTGGCCGCATCGATGGGACAGCGACGGTTCACCCGAACCGACACCGTGCATCCCCAGGCGGTGGCTGAGAGCCTGCTCGACCATCTGGGCCTGACCTCGGTGGCCGAGGTCCGGGCCGATGCCCTCCCGACCGGAACAGGGCGCCTGGTCGAGCTGGGCCGGGCCATGGCCGTCAAGCCCAAGGTGCTGCTGCTGGACGAGCCGGCGTCGGGCCAGGACTCCGAGGAAACCACCCGGTTCGCCTTGGTCCTGCGTGGCCTAGCTGACGATGGGTTGGCCGTGTTGTTGGTCGAGCACGACATGGAACTGGTCATGGGGGTCTGCCAGCAGGTCGTCGTGCTCGACTACGGCCGGGTGTTGTTTACCGGCGACCCCGCCGCCGTCCAGGAGGACCCAGCCGTCCAGCAGGCCTATCTCGGTTCCCTGAGCGGAGCCCCCGATGGTTGACCCACCCCTGCTCGAGGTGCGCAACGTTCACGCCGCCTACGAGGGGGTCGAGGCCCTCCACGGCGTCGACCTGGCCGTGGCTCCGGGCACGGTCACGGCCGTCCTCGGCGCCAACGGAGCGGGGAAGTCCACCCTCCTGGCCGTGATCGCCGGCCTCCTCGCCCCCACGGCGGGCGATGTCCGCTACGACGGCGAGCGGGCGACAGGGACGAGCGCCGCGCTCTTGGCCCGGAGAGGTCTGTGCCTGGTCCCCGAGGGGCGAGGGGTGTTCCCGAACCTGACGGTCAGGGAGAACCTGTGGGTCATGACCCACAGCGGTGCCAACCGCAAAGAAGTGGAGGCTCGGGCGTACGAGCGGTTCCCCCGCCTGTCCCAGCGAAAGGACCAGCACGCCGGGACACTGTCCGGGGGCGAACAGCAGATGTTGGCCATGGCTCGGGCCGTGGCCACTCGCCCCCGGCTCCTGCTGCTCGACGAGCTGTCGATGGGACTGGCCCCCATCGTCGTGGACGAGCTGTACGCCCACGTGGCCCAGCTGGCCCGCGAAGGCGTCACCGTCGTGGTCGTGGAGCAGTTCGCCCGGACCGCCCTCACCGTGGCCACCGAAGGTGTGGTCATGGCCGGTGGGCACGTCGTGCACGCCGGTCCGGCCACCGAGGTGGAGGGGGTGCTCCACTCCGCCTATCTGGGCCCGTCCACGATGGGAAACGAGCATCCCGTCGGACGGGCTCGGACGTAGTCAGTCGGCGCCGGCCAGCACCAGGGCGCTCCGCCCCGCGCTGCACAGGACGTGCTGAGCGTCCGACACCTGGTTGGCCGCCGTTCCCCGCAGCTGGCGAACGCCCTCGATGATGTTGTTCACTCCGTGGATATAGCCCTCGCCCAACAGCCCCCCGTTCGTGTTCACGGGCAGCGCTCCCCCGATCTCGATGTTGCCCTCGGCGATGAAGTCCTTGGCCTCGCCCGGCCCGCAGAAGCCATACGCCTCGAGCTGGTAGAACACCACCGGGCTGAAGTTCTCGTAGATCATGGCCACATCGATGTCGAGGGGCGCCAGGCCGGTCGTCTCCCACAGTTGCCTCGCCGTGTACTCGGCCTCCTCGAAGCGCGCCGTATCGGCGCCGTAGTAGTTGAACATGGTGTCGCCGTCCAAGAGGTTGCCCTGGGTGGCCGCCTCGATCCGGACCAGGGGCTGGGCCAGGTCCCTGGCGCGGTCCGTCCTGGTGACGACCAGTGCGACACCGCCATCGCTCTCCTGGCAACAATCCAGTAGGCGCAAGATGGGCTCCACGATCCAACGCGAGCTCTGATGATCGGCCAAGGTGATGGGCCGTTCGAAGTACCAGGCGTTCGGGTTGGTCGCCGCGTGCTTGCGAGCCACCACCGAATAGCGGCCGAAGTCCTCGTTGGTGACCCCGTAGCGGTGCATGTAGCGCTGGAACCACAAGGAATA
>DATMMO010000314.1:0-2585 GCA_035569695.1 Acidimicrobiales bacterium
TGGTAATACTGGCCAGAAACGGTCCTGAAAGGCCAACCGCTAGCGGTATACGCCATGAACAGCGGGATGCATTCTCCTTGATGGGCCGTGACTGGTCTGCAGTCATTGTTCTCCGGGAAATGGCGATCAGAACCGATAGGCAGGGGGGAGCGGGACAGGAAGGAACCGTTATGCGCAAAGACAGCCTCTGGGCGGCGCCATGAACAAGATCATTAGGAGCCGGGGCGCTCGCCGGGCCCTGGCCGCTGCGGCGGCCCTGCTGGTCGGCGGCTGGATCGCCGCCGGGTCGGCGATCCCGGCCTCGGCCGCTCCGGCCGCTCCGGCCGCGGTTACCGCAGGTGCCGTGGCACCGTCGACCACCGGCGGCCCGCTCGGGCCGAACGTCTACGTCTTCACCCCGAGCATGTCGCAGGCTTCGATCCAGAGCACGCTGGACTCGATCGCCAGCCAGCAGGTATCCAACCAGTTCGGCGCCCAGCGCTACGCCATCTTCTTCGCGCCCGGCACCTACGGATCGACCGCGGACCCGCTCACCTTCCAGGTCGGCTATTACACCACCGTCGCGGGCCTGGGCCTCAATCCCGGCGACGTCACCATAAACGGCTCGATCGACGTCTACAACCAGTGCTTCGCGGCAACGCCGCCAGCTACCACCCCGAACTGCATCGCGCTCGACAACTTCTGGCGCTCGCTGTCGAACCTCACGATCAACGTGGCCGGCGGCACCGGCTGCCAGGCGGCGACAGACTTCTGGGCGGTCTCGCAGGCCGCACCGATGCGCCGAGTTCACATCAATGGCCTGCTGTCCCTGATGGATTACTGCAACGGCTCCCCTGACTACGCCAGTGGCGGGTTCATCGCCGACTCCCAGTTCACCGGCAAATCGATCACCAACGGCTCCCAGCAGCAGTGGGTGACGAGGAACAGCGACATTGACGGGTGGAGCAACGGAGTCTGGAACCAGGTCTTCTGCGGAGACCCCGGCGCTCCCGCGCAGTCGTTCGGTGTGGCGGGGGCGAATCCGTACACGACGCTCGCCACCTGCCCGGCGACCGAGGAAGAGCCGTTCCTCTACACCGACTCGCAGGGCAACTACAACGTCTTCGTCCCGGCCGTCCAGCACAATTCGTCTGGGCCGGCCTGGACCAGCGGTACCGAAGCCGGCACCTCCATCCCGCTGTCGAAGTTCTTCGTGGCCAACCCGGGTACGTCGGGCGCGGCCATGACCGCCGCGATGGCTCGAGGCCTGAACCTCATCCTGACCCCGGGCGTCTATAACCTGAACCAGCCCATCGTGGTCCCGCATCCCGACACAGTGGTGCTGGGGCTGGGGATGGCGACTCTGGTCCCGCAGCATGGCACTGCGGCCATGATGGTCGTCTCGAACAGCGGGGTGAAGCTGTCCGGTCTGATCATCGACGCCGGCCCGGCCAACTCACCCGTCCTGCTCTCGGTCGGGACCCCCGGACCGGGCAACGCCAGCGACCCGGACCTGATCCAGGACATCTTCTTCCGCATCGGCGGCGCCGAGACCACTCCGGTGAGCGCCACGGTGAGCCTGCTGGACAACGCCAGCAACTCGATCATCGACAACCTATGGGCTTGGCGCGCTGACCACGGCAACGCGGTGGGCTGGACGGTCAACAAGGCCGACACCGGCCTAGTCGTCACCGGAAACAACGTCACCGCCTACGGCCTGGCCGTGGAGCACTACCAGAAGAACGAGGTGATCTGGAGCGGCCAGGGCGGCACGGACGTCTTCTTCCAGAACGAGATGCCCTACGACCCGCCCAGCCAGTCCGCCTGGATGGCCAGCCCGACTCAGGACGGTTATCCCGCCTTCCTGGTCACCGGCAACGTCAAGAGCTTCCAGGGCTACGGGATGGGCAGCTACATCGTGTTCATCCAGACCACGGCGACGCTGTTCGCCGACGCGGCCTTCCAGGCCCCCAAGACGCCGGGTGTGCAGTTCCACAGCCTCCTGGTCGTCTACCTCGGCGGCACCGGCGGTGACAAGTCGATCATCAACGGCGTCGGCGGACCGGTGACCTCGACCAGTAACCCCGGAATCGGAACGCCCGTCGACCTGGTCAGCTACCCGTGACGTTCGCCTGATCACACGAGCGTGGGCGGTCACCCCGAGGGGGGCGGCCGCCCACAATCGTCGTGCCACTACTACCCCTTCTGTCACACTAGCCACTTACCGCCGCTCCAGCTCCGAATCTGTTGGGAAGCGTCACTCGCCGTTCAGGTCACGGTCAACAAAGGATGACTTTCGCCCGAAACGATGTGACCCGAACCGAATGCGAGGGGCGTGGACGATTAGTCGCGCCCAGTAGGAGGAGACGTATGCATTCCCGACTAATGAGGCGCACCATCGCGGTGGTGGCGGGCCTGGCGGCAGCGCTCGGCGGCGCTGCCGTTGCCTCCGCGGCGACGACCCAGCCGAGCGCCAGCGGTAACGGTCACGATCAAGGCATCCAGCACGTCCTGCTGATCTCGGTAGACGGCATGCACCAGTCCGATCTGGACTGGTACGTCGCCAACCATCCCAACTCGGAGCTCGCGCGGCTGGCCACCGGCGG
>DATMMO010000315.1:0-15017 GCA_035569695.1 Acidimicrobiales bacterium
GCCACGTCGATGGCCGCCGCCCGCAACTGGCCCGACTCCAGGGCAGCGATGAGCGCCGGCTCGTCGACCAGGGAGCCGCGGGCCACGTTGACGAAGGTCGCACCCGGCTTGGCGGCAGCGAAGGCGGCGGCATCGAAGAGCCCGTCGTTCTCCCTGCTTCCGGGGGCGGCCACCACGATGATGTCGGCTCGGCCCAGGGCCTCGTGCAGTGCGCCCGGCCCCATCAGCTCGTCGGCATCGGGTGAGGACAGGCCCGGGGTCCAGCTGCGCCGGATGCCGATGACATGGACGCCGAAGGCCCGGGCCCGACGGGACACCTCCCGCCCGATGGCTCCGAGCCCGACGATGACCATGGTCCGGCCCTGCACCATGGATCCATACCGCGGCTCCCACTGGTGACGCCGCTGTGCGTCGGCATGGTCATCGAGGCGCTTGGCCATAGACAGCACCCGGGCCAGGACCCATTCGGCGATGGGCACCGATCCGATCCCCGCCCCGTTGGTCAACACGATGCCCGTCCCGTCCAGCCCGGACGAGGCGAACTGGCCCACGCCCGAGCCCAAGGCCTGGATCCACCGGAGGTGGGGGGCCAGGCGAGCGAGGTCATAGGGGGCATCGAGGGTGAATAGGACCTCGGCCCGGGCCAGGTCGGCCACCAACTGCGGATCGAGCGGGGGCTCCAGGGCGCGCAGCTCGGGGTTGTCGGGCTCGTGGGAGCGCCGGGTGCGCTGGTCATGACTGATCTCGTAGGGGGCGGTGACCACCTCGGTCGCCGGGCACAGGGCCCGGACCCGTTCGTGGTCGAACACAGACACCAGGGCCGGAAAGGCCACATGGATGACCGAGGGCTCAGGCACGAGGCTCCGCCATCCCGTTGGGCTCTCCCATCGCCTCGACCCTACCCGGCCTCTGTGAGCAGGACCTATGGTCTCTGCTACGCCCTCGCACCACCAGGTGGCCGGCGGGCAATGGACCGGACAACAGGAGGAACGGAGATGGAGGCACGCCGCCTTGGCGTAGACGGACCCCTGGTCTCAGTGGTGGGACTGGGTTGCAACAACTTCGGCATGCGGGTCGACGCGGCCACGACGAGTGCGGTCGTGGATGCGGCGCTGGACGCGGGGATCACCCATTTCGACACGGCCGAGATGTACGGCGGAGGCAAGTCAGAGGAGTTCTTGGGCAAGGCCCTCGGACGTCGGCGAGACGAAGTGGTCATCGCCTCGAAGTTCGTCCCTCGCGGCAAGGACGACCCGTACCAACCCGGCGACCTCCGCCGCCGGATCCTCGAGGGCTGCGAGGTCAGCCTGTCCCGGCTGGGGACCGATCGGATCGACCTCTACTATCAGCACTACCCCGACAGCGATGCCCCCGTGGAGGAGGCCCTGGACGCCCTGGGCGAGCTGGTCGACCAGGGCAAGGTCCTTCACATCGCCTCTTCCAACGTCACCGCCGACCAGATCGAGGAGGCGGCGACGTCGTCCGACCGGCGTAAGACGGCGTCGTTCTGCGCCACGCAGATCGAGTGGAGCCTGCTGGTCCGGAGGGTCGAGAAGAAGGTCGTCCCGGCCGCCCGGCAGCACGGTCTTGGCATCGTTCCTTACTTCCCGCTGGCGTCGGGCATGCTCACCGGCAAGTACCAGAAGGGCGAACCGTTCCCGCCCGGATCCCGCTTGGCCAGCGCCTCGTACTTCGCTGGTATCGCCACCGACGAGAATTTCGACTACGTGGAAGCGCTCGCCGCCTTCGCCCAGGCCCGGGGCCACTCCCTGCTGGAGCTGGCCGTGGCCTGGCTGGCCGCACACGAGGGCGTGGCCTCGGTCATCGCCGGTGCCACCACGGTCGAACAGGTCCAGGCCAACGCCAAAGCGGCGGCCTGGCAGCTGAGCGCGGACGACCTGGCCGAGCTGCCCTCCCGGCCGGGCTGACCCGTCGCCGAAGTGGTCTACGGCGAGTCGGGCATGTTGGTCCACCCCGGACCGTTCCGCTTCAGGTACCAGCCCCCGGCGGCCAGGGTCCCACCGTCGACGGGGATGACGTGACCGGTGACGAACCGGGACAGGTCGCTGGCCAGAAAGACCACGACGTCGCCATAATCGTCGGGTTGGCCGAAGCGGCCCAGGGGGACCCAATTGCCGATGAGGGCCTCGTCCCGGCCGGCCAGCATCATCTCGGCCGGCGTCTGGAGGGTGTCGGCCAGGTCGGGGGCGATGGCGTTGACCCGGACCCCCTTGCGCCCCAGCTCCACGGCCAAGCTGCGGGTGAAGGCGTTGATCCCGGCGTTGAAGGCCGAGTACACGGCGTTGGCCGGGATGCCCCGAAAGGCCTCGACCGTCGACACGTTGACGATGCTGCCCGAGGACCGTTCGGTCATGGCCGGGGCCATCGCCCTGGTGCAGGCGAAGACGTGGCCGAGGTTCAAGGCGTACAGCGCGTCCCAGTCCTCGGGTCCGGACTTGAGGAACATGCCGTTGGGGCGGAAGTCGCCGACGTTGTTGACCAGTACGTCGATGCGGCCGTCGGCCACCTTGCGGGCCGCGGTGACCAGCGCCTCGACCGTGGCCGGCTCTCGGATATCGCCGGGCACCGGTCGGATGAAGCCACCGTCGGCCTGCAGCTCGGCCTCGGTTTCGGCCAGCAGCTCAGGGTCGATGTCGTTGACCACCACCAACGCACCCTCTGCCACCAGCCGGCGGCAGACACCCCGCCCGATGCCCCCACCACCCCCGGTGACCACGGCCACCCGGCCGGCCAACAGGCCTTCGGCCCCCATCAGGCCGGATCGACGTCCGCAGCCTCGGGAGCCGGTTCGGCGACGGGCTCCGCCGCTGCCGGCTCGTCCTTGGTCGGACGGTAGGAGGTGGCCAGCAGGGCGCCGGCGGCGGCCACGCCCAGTGCGGCGGCACCGAAGGCCACCAGCGCCCCCGACCGTTCCTTGCGACCAAGCAACCGGTCCACCGACCAGCGTCCGTTGCCCAATCCGGCCAGCGCGGTGGCGGCAATGGCCACCACTGCGGTGTACTCCCATCCACCCTTGAAGACGAAGAACCCCTTGCCCCGGTGATCGGTGGCGGCGGCGGTGGCCATCAACCCGACCACGGCGGCGGTGGGCAGGGGGCTGGCCACGCCCAAGGTGATGAGGGTGCCCGCACCCATCTCGGTGGCCGCGGCCATCCGGGCGTGGACGGCGGCCGGTTGCAATCCCAGGCTGTCGAACCATCCGGTCGTACCCTTGAGCCCGCCGGCGCCGAAGACCTTGTTATGCCCGTGGAGCACCAACATGGGCCCGATGGCCGATCGAAGCGCTAGCGCGGCGAAGTCCCGATCTCTGTCGCTCATCTACTGTCCTTTGCTCATCGTCTTGGAAGGTACCTGCTGTATACGGTGACCTATCGTAGGGCGTCATCATGACACCGCTTCGGGTCGTCCCGGCTCAGAGCAGTGGGGGCCGGACTGACGGTCCGGACGGAAACGATGGGAGGGGACAATGGCCGCTGCGATCGGACAGCTGGGCGACGACCTGATGGCCGAGACCGATGACCTCGTGGCCCTGGTGAGCTCGCTCAGCCCGGCCGAGTGGGAGACGCCCACCCCTGCGCCCGGTTGGTCCATCCGCGACCAGGTCGGCCACCTGGCCTATTTCGATGAGCAGGTGACCCTGGCGGCCACCGACCCCGATGCCTTCGCCCAGCGGCGCCTGGAGGCTCTGGCCGACGTCGACCGGTTCGTGGATGGCGCCACCGAGGCGACACGCCAGCGTCCGATTGCCGACCTCGTGCCTTGGCTGTACGAGGCCCGGCACGCCATGATCGGGGCCACGGGCGCCGGCGCCCCCGAACGCATCCCCTGGTTCGGGCCCGACATGTCCATCGCCTCGGCCCTCACCGCCCGGATCATGGAGACCTGGGCCCACGGCCAGGACGTCGCCGATGGGTTGGGTCGGACCCGTTCGCCCTCCGAGCGCCTCCGCCATGTCTGCTTCCTCGGCTACCGATCCTTTCCCAACAGCTATCGATCACGCGGCCTCGAGGTACCCGAGGACCCCGTGCGCGTCGTGCTGGAGGGACCCGATGGCAGCCAATGGATTTTCGGTCCAGCCGACGCAGCCAACCAGGTGCACGGCTCGGCGCTCGACTTCTGCCTGGTGGTCACCCAACGGCGCCACCGGGACGACACCGACCTGGTGTGCCAGGGGGCCGTGTCCACCCACTGGTTGGACATCGCCCAGGCCTTCGCCGGACCTCCCGGCGCCGGAAGGCGACCGGGCCAGTTCCCGTCCTGACCCCCACCATGCATCGACAAGGAGACCCATGACCTACCGCTTCGACCCCGATCTGGCCGCGGTCATCCCGGCCATTCCTGCCGTCACCATCAGCGACCTCGCCGCGGCCCGGGCCGGGCTGGACGAGCTCAGTGCTCAGGCCGGTGCCGCCGTCGACACCAGTGGCGTCGACATCGAGGACCGCCTGGTTCCCGCCTCCGGTGGCCACGCCATCCCGGTGCGGGTGTACGCGCCCACCGAGAGGGAGGGGCCACTGCCGGGGGTCCTCTACATCCACGGCGGTGGGTTCGCCTTGGGCAGCGTCGACACCGAGCATGCCGGGGCCGTCTTGCTGGCCCGGTCGGTGGGCGCCGTCGTGGTCTCGGTCGACTACCGGCTGGCCCCCGAGCACCCGTTCCCCGCCGGGCTGGACGACTGCTACGACACCTTGACCTGGATGAGGGATGCCGCCGACCAGCTGGCGGTGGACCTGGATCGACTGGCCGTGTTCGGCAACAGCGCCGGCGGAGGGCTGGCCGCAGCCGTGGCCCTCCTGTCCCGGGACCGCGGCGGCCCGTCGCTGTGCTTCCAGTACCTCGGAATTCCCGAGCTCGACGATCGGCTCGAGACGGTGAGCATGCAGACCTTCGTGGACACGCCGATGTGGAACCGACCCAACGCCGTGCTCAGCTGGCAGTACTACTTGGGCGACGGCGGCGGCGAGGTGTCTCCCTATGCGGCACCGGCCCGGGCCACCGACCTGTCGGGTCTCCCCCCCACGTACATCTCCACCATGGAGTTCGACCCGCTGCGGGACGAGGGTCTCATCTATGGACTCCGCCTGCTCCAGGCCGGGGTCACGGTGGAGCTGCACCAGTACCCGGGCACCTTCCACGGGTCGGCGCTGGTGTTCACGGCGGCGACATCGGTGCGCCAATCGGCCGAGACCATGGACGTCCTGCGGCGGGCGCTCCACCGCTGACGGCACCCCCCTCCCCCGCTCCACGGGAGCACGAGGCTGGCGCTGTTCGCTCCTTGCGCATGGCCCGAGGCCGACCGCCGTACCATCGGGGCATGTCGGAACGCGCCGAGCTCACCCCAGCAGCCGTCGACGCCGCCGCCGCGGTGTTGCGCTCGGTCGTGCGAGAGACGCCGGTCGAACGGAGCGAGCGCCTGTCGGATGAGCTGGGCGCCGACGTCTGGCTGAAGCGAGAGGACCTGCAGATCGGCCGCTCGTACAAGGTACGGGGTGCGTACAACGTGATCAGCTCGCTGACGCCGTCCGAGCAACGGGTGGGCGTGACCTGTGCCAGTGCCGGGAACCACGCCCAAGGGGTGGCCTTCAGCTGCCGGGCGCTGGGCATCCACGGCCGGGTGTTCGTCCCCACCTCCACACCTCGCCAGAAACGGGAGCGCATCACCGCCCTGGGGCGGCCCTGGGTCGAACTGGTGCTGGCCGGATCCAACTACGACGAGGCCAGCGCGGCGGCCCTCGACGACGCGGCCACCACCGGCTCCATCTACGTGCATCCCTTCGATGACGTCCGCACCATCGCCGGGCAGGGAACGGTGGGCGTGGAGCTGGGCGAGCAGTGCCGGGAGGGTATGGGTACCGTCATCGTGCCGGTGGGAGGCGGTGGCCTTATCGCCGGCGTCGCCGTGTGGCTCAAGCAGCACGCTCCTCACGTGCGCATCGTGGGAGCCGAGCCGGCCGGGGCGGCCAGCATGGCCGCAGCCCTGGCCGCCGGGGGTCCGGTCGCCCTCGACCACATCGACTCCTTCGTGGACGGAGCCGCAGTGGGCACCGTCGGCCGGTTGACCTATCCCGTGGTGGCGGACCTGGTCGACGCCATGGTCACCGTCCCCGAGGGGGCCGTGTGCACCGAGCTGCTGGACCTGTACCAGACGGACGGGATCATCGCCGAACCGGCTGCCGCCCTGGCCAGCGCGGCAGCTCGTCGCCTCCCGGGCCTGGTGGGCCCGGTGGTCTGCATCGTCTCGGGCGGCAACAACGATGTCAGCCGCTACGCCGACATCGTGGAGCGCTCGCTCCTCTTCGAAGGGCTCAAGCACTACTTCCTGGTCACCTTCCCCCAGGAGCCGGGCGCGCTGCGCCAGTTTCTCGACGGCATCCTCGGCCCCGACGATGACATCGCCCTCTTCGACTACGTGAAGAAGAACAATCGGGAGACGGGTCCGGCGCTGGTGGGCATCGAGCTGGCCCGGGCCGGGGACATCGACGCGCTGCTCGACCGCATGGCGGCCAGCCCCCTGCAGATCGAGCGGGTACCTCCGGGGTCGCCGTTGTTCACGTTCTTGGTTTGACCGGCCGGTCCCGGGGAGCTCGCCGGCAATTAGATCGTCGGACCCACCACGGTGACCAGCGTGCCGATCGGGGTCAGCGGCCACACCTGGGCTGCGTCCGAGATGGCCATCTCCACGCAACCATTGCTCTGCGGCGTGCCGTAGCTGGCCCGGGGGAAACCGTGGAGGGCATCGCCCCCGTTGAAATAGCTGGCCCACGGGACATTGGGATCGTCGTACGTGCTGCCGTCGGGGTTGGTCCCCTTCATCTCCGAAGAGGGCACGTGCTCGAAGACGGGGTAGGTGCCGTCGGCGGTGTCGGCTCCGGGCGCACCGGTATTGACGGGAATGTTGGTGAACTGGGCGACGCCGTTGTTGTACAAGGTCAGGTTCTGGGGGACCGTCTTCGACACCACGACGTACACATAGGGGTTGGCGTTCACCTTGTTCGAGGCTGCCGCGGCCAACAGGGTCGTCCACACCTGGGAACCGGGCAGCCCGTCAACGGTCAGGCCGTTCTGGCTCTGGAAGGCCATCACTGCTCCCTTGGTGATGATGTCCTCCTGCCCTTGCGTCCACAGGCTGGCGAGCGAGGCCGGCGTGGTCGACCACTTCCAGGCGAAGGACCCGGGCTGGGCGTTGGCCGCCTCCGTGGGGGAGGTGAGTGGGGCCGAGGGGGTGAAGGCCACGGGCAGGTAGTTGAGCTGGGCCAGGAGCTGCTGGAGGCGGGTGGTGCTCCCCTGGGCCACCGTGAACGAAACGGTCAGCGGAGAGGCCAGCGTGGAACCGGACGGTGTGCGCAGGCCGGTCGTACCGCCGGGCACGGTCAGCGTCTCCGATGCGGATGGGGCGAGCGGGGCGGTGGCGGCGAAGGACAGCGTGGACGGGCCCACCTGCTTCCAGGCGCCGGCCACCGCCGGGTTCAGGGTGGGCATGGGGCTGGCGGCCGAAATCGGCGCCGAAAGGTGGACGGTGATGGCGATGTCGGTGGGGACGTTCACCGCTCCGGACGTCGGCGTGGTGGAGACGATCGACAAGGACTTGGCCGGCGCTCCCGACGTCGTCGACGTACCCCCCGTGGTCCCCGTGGCCCCGGCAGCCGGATGTGAGGGCGAGTTGCGCAAGGCCAGGGTCGTCCCCACCGCGGCGATGACGAGGATCACCACCACCAAGGACGCGATCCATATCGGACGATATCCCCTCGAAGACCCCACGCGCCTGGAGTGTGCGTTCACGGACGGCACCGCTCAGCCCCGCGTCGGATCCCGATGCCCTTCATCCGGTCGAGCGTACTTGCTCGCCCACCGAACTTGGCCGCGTGGCCACGTATTGCCCGCTCCCGGTATGCACCATCCGGGTCCATCTCACCGACTTTGGTGCATTGCCGCCACGTTGGCAGCGCGGCGCCGACCATCACCGCCAGACAGTTGGCGGACAGGCCCTCAGAAGGCGGAATTGGTGAGTCGAGTTCCCCGTCGGGACGGCGTGAGCCCCCGAGGATAACGGTCGGACGCTCCTCCGCCTCCCTCGTTTGGAACCGTTCGGGGCAGAGGCGCCATCGGCGCCCCTGCCCGGATGACGGTCCTAGGCTGCGCCGATGAACGAGGTGATGTTCGGGGTTCCCCGACCGGTCACGTAGTCGTAACCGGGGGTGACGGGATAGAGCACGTTGGTACCGATCACGATGTCGTTGAACGATGTCGAGGGCTCGGCGTAGATGGTGGCGTTGGCGAAGCCCAAGTTTCCGCCGTGGGCCGCCTGGGTCCGGGCCCAGATTCCCAGCCATGATGGGCTGGAGCCGCTGGTGCCGCCGATCACGGTGGTCTGGCCCCCCACGATGACGTTGAAGCCGCTATTGGGATCGGCATCGAAGGCCACGTCGGGGACGCCCCGCCGCAGGCCGAGATTGGAGCCGCCCACACCGGCCTGATAGCTGGGCTCGGCCTCGAGGAGGGACTGACCCCCACCGCCGGCGTACCAGCCGATCTCGCTCAACGGGCTGGGTCCGCCGAGAATGGTGGTGCCGCCCACTCCCACTGCATAGGGGCTGGCGGCCGGGTAGTTGACCCCGGGCAAGCCGGCGGGGACGCCGTTCACTCCGACCAGGAGCGGGCAGAACGCCCCGGTGTCACCCGACGCGGTGAACAAGGTCTGACCCTGGGCCACGCCCTGCTCGAGGACCTGGTCATTGGAGGTGAGGAACCCACTGGTGTTGGCCAACAGCTCGCACTCGCCGGCCGAGAAGTTGGCCTGCTTGGCTTGGTCGTCGGTCACCCACTTGTTCATCTCGGCCAGGATGTCGGTGTTCGCGAGCGAGGGCGCGTCGTAGACCAGCAGGCTGGAGACGTCCTGGGCCAGACCGGTCGAGTACTGGGTGTCCAGGTCCCACTCGGCGTTGCCCGAGGTGTCAGTGGACGCCGCTCCGGTCGGGATGGTGGTCCACGGCACCGTGGGGAGGCCGTAGGTCTTCTCGAAGGTGGCCAGGTCGGCCTGGGGGCTGCTCAGATCGCCCTCGGCCAGTACGGCGATGGTCTGCCCGGCGCCGGTCTGGTTCGCCGGCGCGTTGTAGAACGACCAGAAGTCCTTCGGACCGTAGCTCGACGGGAACGACACGGTCCCGGTCGGAGCAGCGGTCGGGGCCAGCTGGACCGTACCCAGCGTCGAGAGGCCCACGATGGAGGACACGTCGCCGGCCAACGCCGCGGGCACGGTGGCCGTCTGGGCGTTGGAGACGTAGGTTTGTCCGTTGGTCATCCGATAACTGTCGAAGGTCACGCCGAAGGCTTGTCCCAGTTGGGACAGGGCCCCGGTGACGGTGACCAGCGTGCGATTGGACGACACCGACGTCACCGTCAGGCCGGCCGAGGAGGCCCAGCCCGTCACTGTGTTGACGGTGTCGCTGGTCGGGCCGAACTGTGACGCGAAGCTGGCCGGCGTCAGGAACTGGTGATAGTTGGGGCTCGACGGGTTGGTGAGCCCGGCGATCAGGCTGGTCAGCCCGGCCTGGTTCCTGAGCGGCAGCGAGAGCGTCACCGACAGCGGCTGCCCGGTTGCCGGACCCAGGTCGGTGGCTCCTTGCACCAGGGTGGGTGCCGTTCCGGGGATCGGCGTCGGCAATGCGCCGGCCGGACCGCCAGAGGCTCCGACGGCCCACGCCAACCCGCCCAGGGACAGCGCCGCACCGAGTGAACACGTACGTCGAACCAGGCCCATTGGGTGGTCCCTCCCCTGTCAGTCGATATCGTCACAGGGGTAACGACTGACCGGGTCCGATCTCCCGTACTTTCTTGGTGTATTTCCGATCGGGCCGATGTCGACCCGATCCAGGCCCGGCGTCAGCCGTCATCAGGCATGGCGTCGGCCATGTCCCGCAGCTGGTTCTTGGCCACCTTGTCCAGCGTGGCCCGGGGGAAGTCGTCGACCACGTACACCGCTCGGGGGACCTTGAAATCGGCCAGATTGGCCGTGCAGATCTCGATGATCTGTTTCTGCAGTTCGCCCTGGTCGACCTCGGGGCTCCCCGTGATGACGAAGGCCACCGGCACCACGTCGAGCATGTCGTGGGAGCGTCCCACCACGGCGATGTCGGCAACGCCGGAAACCTGACGGCAGAGATCCTCGATCTCCCGGGCCGACACGTTCTCGCCCCCCACCTTGAGCACGTCCTTGTCCCGTTCGCAGTAGAAGAAATTGCCTTCCTCTCCGATCCTGACCATGTCGCCTGTCTTGAACCAGCCCTCTTCGGTGAAGCTCGCCGCCATGGCCTCGGGATTGTCGTAGTACTCCAGGAAGAGCTGGATGCCTCGGGTCCCGCGCACCCAGAGCTCGCCGATCTCACCATGGGCACAGAGGGCCCCCGACTCGGGGTCCACGATGATGAACTCGTATCCCGGCGTCGGCTTGCCCATGGATCGGACGGGATAGTGCTGCCAGGGACTGGCCCCGGTGGCGTGGATGACGGTCTCGGTCATGCCGTAGGCCGGGGCCACCCGGCATCCGAGCATGGCCTCGAGCTCGGGCACGATCAGGCCGAACACGCCCACCTTCAGGCGGTGGTCGGGAACGGGCTGACCGGCAATGGCCTTGAACACGAACGGGATCAGCGACAGATGGGTCACCCCGTGGATGGTGACGATGTCCCAGAAGCGGCTGGCCGAGAACTTGGGCTGGAGGACCACCGTTCCCCCGACGCCCAGGGTGGTCCAGAAGCTCCAGCTCTGGGCGTTGACGTGAAAGAAGGGCAGGAAGACCAGATAGGTGTCGTCGCCCCCCATGTCGATGGTCTGCGGGCCCACCCGGCCTGCCCACAGGGCGTTGGCATGGGTGTGGACCACGGCCTTGGGCCGGGAGGTGGTACCCGAGGTGAACATGATCCCGGCCGGCGCCATGGGCTCGGCCGGGCGTTGGGGAAGAGACTCGCCGTCGGCCCACAACGACGCGAATGCGCCCTGACCGTGGGACTGCTGGTCGGCCGGGGCCGGGTCGCCACTGTTGTCCTCGGTGACCACGATCCAGGCCAGACCAGGTGCGCTCTCGGTCACCAGCGCGGCGAACTGGGGCTGGGTGATGGCGCCCACACAGCCGGTGTGCTCGGCGAAGTAGGTGATCTCCGCGCCCACGCTCCTGGTGTTGGTGGTGACGCCCACCGCCCCCAGCTCGGCACAGGCGTACCAGGCCAGGACCATCTCCGGGCAGTTCTCGGCATGGATGAGGATCCGATCGCCGCTGGCCACGCCCCGGGCCTGCAGGCCGGCGGCCAGGGCGCGCACGTCCTGGTGGAACTGCCGATAGCTCCACCGCCTTCCCGTCCCCGTGCGGGGCTCCCAGATCAGGAAGGGGTGGTCGGGCTTGGCCCGGGCCCAGTGGGCCAGGAGGCCGGGAATGTCCTGGCCCGCGAACTGGAACTCGCTTACCTGCTGGGCGTCCACTGCAGCTCCTCTGTCGTCATCCACCGGGGACGTCCGTCCCACCGGCGTGCCCCCTCGGTCGGATCCCCGGTTCAACCGGGGGGCCACGCCAGTCTGCCAGGTGCGATCACCGGTCATCCGAGTACCATCCCGACCATGACGGTGGAGGAGGACGACGGTCGGAAGCGTTGCTCCTGGGCCACGGGGCCCTGGCTCGTCCCTTACCACGATGAGGAGTGGGGAGTGCCGGTCCACCAGGACCGTACCCATTTCGAGTTCCTCGTCCTCGAAGGAGCCCAGGCCGGCCTCAGCTGGCTGACCATCCTGAAGCGGCGCGAGGGCTACCGCAAGGCCTTCGCCGGGTTCGACCCCGAGGTGGTGGCCCGCTTCACCCCGGCCCGCCTGGAGAAGCTCCTCGGCGATGCCTCGATCATCCGGAACAGGCTCAAGGTCGAGTCGGTGGTGGGAAACGCCCGGGCCTTCCTGGCCGTCCAGGACGAGTGCGGGAGCTTCGACGACTACCTGTGGGATTTCGTCGATGGCCAGCCCATCGTCAACCGATGGCGATCGACCGAGAACCTGCCGGCCACGACGCCGCTGTCCGACCGGGTCAGCGCCGACCTCCGCTCGCGGGGGTTCCGTTTTGTCGGTCCCACGGTCTGTTACGCCCACCTTCAAGCAGCGGGGCTGGTCAACGACCATCTCACCAGTTGTTTTCGCTATGGGGAGCTGGCGGATCCCGGTACGGGCCAGAAGACGCAGCCAAAGAAGCGAAAGTAAGAGGAAACCGGTCCGGGCCGCCGGTCGGGCCGGTGATGACCGAGCTGGATAGGGTGCCATCCATGCCCGGCCCCCAACCTGTCGACCTCGGAGGCGCCGCCCTCGATCCGCTGGCCCTGGCCGAAGAGGCGGCGGCGGTGCTGGCCGGGGAAACCGGGGTGTCACGCCATCGGGTCGCCATCGTGCTCGGGACGGGGCTCGACGGTGCCGTGGATGCACTGGGTCAACCGGTGGGCACCTGCAGCTATGCCCGCCTGCCCGGCTTGGCCCCGCCCACGGTGAGGGGCCACCACGGAGAGGTGGCCTCGATGCTGGTCGGCCCGCGGCCCGTATTGGTATTCAGGGGACGGGTCCATCTCTACGAGGGCCGGAGCGCGCCCGAGACCGTGCACGCCGTCCGCATCGCGGTGGCGGCCGGCTGTCGGTGCGTCATCCTGACCAACTCCTCGGGGAGCCTCGACCCCACCCTGGGATCGGGGTCGATCGTGGCCGTCGCCGACCACATCAACTGCACCGGCCAGTCACCGTTGGTCGGGTTTCCCGCCGATGGCGAAGGTCCCACCCCGTTCGTGGACCAGACGGCGATCTGGTCCCCCCGTCTGCGGGCGCTGGTCCGCAGCCTCGATCCGACCATCAGCGAGGGCGTCTACGCCCAGGTGCTCGGACCCCAATTCGAGACGCCGGCCGAGATCTCGATGTTGCGCTCGATGGGCGCCGACCTCGTCGGGATGTCGACGGCGCTGGAGGCCCTGGCCGCGGTGCACCTCGGTGCCGAGGTGCTGGGACTGTCCTTGGTCTCCAACCTGGCCGCCGGGCTGACCCCCCGGGTCACGGTCGAGGACATCCGACAGGCCGGGGCCACCGGAGCGCCCGACGTGGGCCGCCTGCTCCGGGCCCTGCTCGATCACCCGGACCTCGAGTTGGGCCAACCGTAGGCCGGCCGGTCAGGCGTCCCGCCGGACCATCAACCACCCACCGACGCCCAGGGCCACGACCACGTAGCCGCACAGCACCCCCAACGCCGCTGGCGGCGACAGGGTATGGGCCTGTTGGTGGACGCTGGCCATGGCCGAGCCCACCTCGCTGGGGAAGTACTGACCCACCGCGTCGTTGATCGAGTTGGGCAGGGCCTTCAGGATCAGGGGCAGGATGAACAGCAGGCCGACCAGGGCGCTGATGGCCCCGGCGGTGTGGCGGATGATGGCACCCAGCCCCAGGGCCACCAGACCGAGACCGGCGACATAGACGCCGGCCAGCACCACCGCCCACAGCACCCCGGGCTGGCCCAAGGACGCATCGGGGGCCCGACCGGAGAGCAGCGACTGACCGGACAGGAACATGATGAACGAGAGCGCCTCCCCGACCAGGAAGGCGACGCCACCGAACACCGCGGCTTTGGTGGCCAGCACCAACGGCCGATTGGGCACGGCGGCCAGCGTGGCTCGTATGGTGCCGGTGGAGTACTCGGCCGTGATGATCAGCACGCCGAGGACGCCGATGGCGAGCTGGCCGAGGGCGAATCCGGACAGGCTCAGGTTGGTGGGGTCGTAGCCGACCTTGTCGGCCGCCGAAATCGTGGCCCAGTGGGAGGCCGTCTCGGCCGAGGCGAGGATGCTCACCCCGATGCTGGCCACCACCAGGGTGACCAGCGTCCACACCGTGGAGCGCACAGTGTGGAGCTTGGTCCACTCCGAGCGCAACGAGCCCGAGGCGCGGTAGTGCCCCTCGGGCCTCTTCGGGGTGACAACGGTGGCACTCATGCGCTTCTCACTTTCTCTGCGGATCGGCGGAGACCGGTCGGTCCCCCCGGCGATGATGGAGCATCGCCGCGGTACTCCACGCTGTCGTGGGTCAGCTCCATGAATGCCTCCTCCAGCGAGGCCGACTGGGGCGAGAGCTCGTGCAGAACGACCTGGTGCGCTCCGGCCAGGTCACCGATGGCGCTCGCCCCCAGTCCGACAACTGACAACGCGCCATCGTCGTCGGTGGCCACCGTGGCCCCCGCCCCATGGAGGACGGGGATCAGACCGGTCAACTGGGGACCACGGACCCGAACGAAGTGCTGTGAGCTCTGGGCGATGAACGTGGCCACCGGCATCTCGGCGATCATCGCCCCTCGACCGATCACTACCAGGTGGTCGGCGGTGAGAGCCATCTCGCTCATGAGATGACTGGATACGAACACCGTGCGTCCCTCGCCGGCCAGCCCCTTCAGGAGGTTCCGGACCCACCGGATCCCCTCGGGATCCAACCCGTTGATGGGCTCGTCGAACAGGAGCACACCGGGATCCCCGAGCAGGGCGCTGGCCATGCCCAGACGCTGGCCCATGCCCAAGGAGAACTTCCCGGCCCGCCGGTGGGCCACGCTTCCCAGACCGACCAGCTCGATCACCGCGTCCACCCGGGCGGCGGGAATGGCGTTGGTCTGAGCCAGCGCACTCAGGTGGTGCGCGGCGCTGCGGCCCGGGTGGAAGGCCTTGGCCTCGAGCAGGGCCCCCACCTCGCGGAGGGGCCAGGCCAGATCTCCATAGGCGCGGCCGTTGATCCGTGCGCTCCCCGCGTCGGGGGCGTCCAACCCCATGATCATGCGCATGGTGGTCGACTTGCCCGAGCCGTTGGGCCCCAAGAAGCCGGTTACCTGTCCCGGGCGGACCTCGAAGGTGAGGCCGTTCACCGCTGTCGTTTTTCCGTACCGTTTGGTGAGACCACGGGCTTCGATCATCGAATCTCCTCGCAGCGTTGTCGGGTCTGAGCTCTCTCCGATC
>DATMMO010000316.1:0-17997 GCA_035569695.1 Acidimicrobiales bacterium
GGGGGCCTGAGCGCGGGTGACTTCGCCCATGCCCCCGGGTACCATCGTGCACGAGGGCACCGGGCCGGACCGACCGAGTGAACGGTCCCGTTCGGACAGGGGGTTCTGATCAATGGACCATTGGGACACAATTGCATCGGAGCGATTGGCCCTGGCCGATCAGCTCGACCTGTTCTCGCCGGAGCAGTGGGACACTCAGAGCCTGTGCGATGCGTGGACGGTTCGCGATATAGCCGGTCACTTGGTGGTGCCCCACGTGACCTCGATCCCGGCCTTCCTGGTCACCTTCGTCGCTGCCGGTGGCAGCTTCAGCCGGGCCAACGTGGCCGCCACCGCCAAACAAGCCAAACGTCCGACTTCTGACCTGGTGGCCGACATCCGGCGCTATGCCGAGAGCCGCACCAAGCCGCCGGGCTTCGGATCGGAGGCCCCCCTGGCCGAGGTGCTCGTGCACGGCCAGGACATCCGGATTCCTCTGGGCCTGGACGACACCACCGCCGTCGCGTCCTGGGTCGCCGTGCTCGATTTCCTGGTCATGCCCAAGGCCCGCCGAGGCTTCGTGTCGCAGTCCGTCCAGGACTTCCACTTCGTGGCCAGCGACGTCGATTGGGCGCACGGCACCGGGGACGAAGTGCGGGGACCGGCCGTGGCCCTCGCTCTGACCATAATGGGTCGGAAGGCCCGGCTGGGCGACCTGAGCGGGCCGGGAGCGTCGCGGCTGGGCGGAGGCGGCCACGGCCCCGTTGTTGGGTGAGCTTGCCCCAAGACGCTAGGAACCGGAGCGGGTCATGAGGACGCGATGGCGCAGCTCCGACCAGAAATCCGGGTAGCAGTTGCCGATCGCCTCGAGGTTGACGTGTGCAGGTACCGACGTCGCCGGTTCTCGCTCCAGGAGCATGGCGAAGGTCTCTCGCACCACGCTGGCAGGCTCGACAGCCGACAGCCCAAGATCGTCGAGCAGGTCGGCCGGTGCCGTGACCCGGTGGCGCGTGGTGAGCAATCCCTCGATGGCGGTGACCTCGTAGCGCCCGGTTTCCACCAATTGCACTTCAATGTGTGTCTGCACCCTGTCGTCTCCTTTCCATCGGGAGGGTGAGCCCCATCTATGGCCCTTCGTTACCCCGGAACGGCTCGCGATAACCAGGAGTCCATGGGCTGGATTTCTGGGCCCCGACATGGGTTGTCGGGTCACCCCTGCGATTGGCCAGGATGCCCGACAGGCACCTCAGCGCCGAGCCAACCGGCGGCCGCTTTCGGTGTCGATGGGCGTGTAATTCAGCTGGAAGTGGTGGTACAGGGTCGACTCGTCCGCCTGCGACAACTCGTCCCCGTGCAGCTCGATGTCGGGCGCTTCCTTGACCTGCTCCTTGGATACGGACGCGACCAACTCATCGGGGCCGACCCGGATGCCCCCCAGGGGGACAAAAGTCAGGTGGCGACCGACGACGCCCTCCTTGACCGTGGCGAACTGGGGCTGGTCGGTCTCGACATCGACGTAGACGTCCTGCAGTTTGCCGATCTTCTCGCCGTAGCAATCGACGAGCATCTTCCCGTGCCATTCGGCGGCGTTCCATTTGGCTTGTTCCTCGGTCATGCCAGCCTCCATCTCGGACTGAAGTCGGGCCATCCCAACCTGGTTTTCCTACCCACCGTGAGTACTGGGTAAGCAGTGGCACCCCGAGCCTTCGGTCCTTCCCGTCCGCCAGATCACACGATTTGGAAATTCCGACGGGCGTAGGACATCAGGGGTGGGAGAACCCCGGAGTCGAACCCCGCCTTGCCCGCTGGAGCGGTTGGCAATTGCTCGGCACCGCCGAGCAATTATGTCAACTGGTCACGCCTTCTTGGGCTCATCGACTGAGTCGGAACGCGCCGCACGCTGGCGCTCTTCTACCTCGCGCATCACTTCTCGCGGTGCTTCCTCCAACATCATCAGATGATCGCCTGCGCCGGGTATGGCCTTGAGGATCTCATCCAGCTTGCGTTGGGTGGCCGCCTGTTCGCGTGCCTGGGTGTGCTGGATGGCGAACACCATCATCAGGGTGATGGCCGAAGCCCCTACCTCGAACCCGGCCACCCACCCGGTGGGGAAGCCGAGGGACGCACCGAGGGCGACGAGCGCAATGAGGGCCACCACGATGGAGAGGGCCACGCCGGGCAGCGAGCTGTAGTGCTCGACCCGGTAGAGAACCCGGCTGTTCCGAGGGAGGTTCGCCGTGCGCTGCACGATCCGGGGAGGAGCCGCCCTGGGCTCTACGCCTTCTTGGGGTCGGTTTCGTATCTGGTTCATGGGTTCCTGACTGTGTTCGGGTGACGAGCCGGTCAACGCCGCCGTCCCTGATCGATACCCAGTTCCGTGCCCGCAGCCACAAAAACACTCATGGTGCCCGGGCTCAGGGCGAATCGACTCCGTATCCGGCTCGCCGGCGACCGGCTGTGGCGCGAACTGCCTGGCTGAGGTCAGAGCCCTATTCGGTCACGGCCCGAAAGTACCTGCCGTCGCCGGACTCGAATGGCATGGCGGCAATGCTGGTTGTCATCCGGTCGATGATGGCCATGGTGGCATCCTCCAGCACCTCGTCGGCCGACCGGTCGAAGTTGCCCAGTCTCGGGTGCTGGTGCACTCGTGTGACGACGTCGTGACAGAGCTCGAGCACCGGTTTCTGCTTGCGGGAGGGCCCGGGGATATCGCCGATCACGTACTGGTCGAGCTCACCGTGGGAAGCGAGCCTGAGGAGGACTCCGACAATGCGGGTGACGATCTCTTCCCGACGATCGAGGCGGATTGACTCCGGAACGGCGAGGCCCATGATGGCCTCGATGGCATGTTCATCGGTGACGATGTCGGGGATGGCGAACGACCTCCGCATGCGAAGCCACCAGCGCCTCATCAGCTCGGTGTCGTGCTCGTCGTCAGCCATGGCGTAGAACCGCCCTTCGGTCTCACGGTTCGCAGTGCCGGGAGGGCCACCACACACCATTAAACAGGCGATCGCCGGAGGCTCGATCACTCCGGATGGAAGACTCGACGGCTCGGTACTCGGCCCGCCATCCTCAGCTGCCGCTGGTTGGCTCGCCGCGCTCGGTGTTGGGTAGACCCCGCCGCCAGTAGGCCTTGGCCGAGACCTGGTCCCGATCGAGCCCTCGCTCGGCCAGCGCCTGTTGGACGGCACGCACGACGCGGCTCTCGGCCGCAACATAGACGTGACCCCTTCCGGTGGGCAGGTCCAGGTCAGTGAGCACCTCGAGCAGGAGCGAGGCGTCGCCGGGCACCGAGCGCCCGAGCCGGTGCAGCCAGCGGAGGTCCAACGACCCGATCTGGTTAGGGCCAAGAGCCTGCTCATCGGCCGGCGAATCGATCTCGAACAGCGCAGTGGCGACGGATGCGGGCTCGAGGGATTCGAGCATGGCCAGGGCACCGGGCAGCCCGGTCTCGTCGCAGACGAAGAGGTGCCAATCGGCATCAGTGCGCACCGTGACTTTGCCCCGCGGTCCGATGGCGTCGATGCGGCAGCCGGGCTGGGCGGACCGGATCCAATCGGTCCCTGGTCCGGTTCCGTGCAGGGAGACGTCCAGGGTGACGGCCGCGGTGGCCGTGTCGAGCTGTCGGATGGTGTAGCGGCGGTTGACGACGTGCTCGCCGTCCTGGGGCACCCGCAACATCAGGTCCTGGCCGGCCAAGTAGCGGAGATCGGCGAGGCCAGGGCCGGTGAGAACCAGTCGGTACAGGTTGGGCGTGAGCGGCCCGGCGTCGACGACCTCGAGGTGCCAGAGGGAGGCGTCGGCCAGAGGCCCACCGGGGCGGCCCACCAGGTCCAGGAGTCGATCAGGGGTCATGTCGGCAACACTCCGGTGCGGTGCGTGTCCCACCGACCGGCTGTCGACGGGCCTCTTGACAGCACCCTAACGGCCAGCCCGTACCGAAGGGTCATCTGGGCCAGGCCGGGATCCGGTCCGCGGTATAGCCTCGGCAGCACCTTCAACAGTGGAGAGTTAGCCACTAGGGCTGGTCTCATCTGTCATGATCGTCGCACCCGCTCGTTCCCATCCATGGGCCGCTGACGCGTGACCGCGAATCGGCGCGGGGAACGGGAAGCGACACGGATCCCCTGGTGGTCGTTGGTCTCGGCTGCCGCAGGCCCGATTCTGCTCGTCGGCGGCTGGACGCTGGCCGAGTCTCGGCAGCCGCCGAACTACGACCCCGTCCGGGACACGATCAGTGCGTTGGCCGCTTACGGGGCGACAGATCGCTGGATCATGACGTCGGCGCTGGCCGGGTTGGGTGCCTGTTATCTCATCACCGCGGCGGGACTGACACCGGCCGGGGCAGCCGGACGATACGTCCTCGCCGTTGGAGGGGTGGGGACAGTGTTGGTTGCCGCCTTTCCCCAGCCGGCCGAGGGAAACTCGGTGGCCCACACCGTTGCCGCCACTGTTGCCCTCGTTGCCCTTGCCGCATGGCCAGCCTGTGCAGCACGACGACAGCCGTGTCCGTTGCTGCTGGCGCCGAAGGCGTCAGCTCTGGCCACACTGGGCCTCCTCGGGCTGGTGGGATGGTTCGCTCTGGAGCTTCATGGCGGTCAACGCGGCCTGGCCGAGCGGTTCGCCGCGGCAGGAGAGGCTCTGTGGCCGTTGGCCGTTGTCCTCACGTCGATGCGATTCCTCCGCCGCAGGGCGGAGGCCTCAGCGGCAACGCCGGCGTGCTGACCTGAGAGGGGCCACATCCGTACAATGCTCCCACCTGAATATCCTCAGGAATAGTCGAGGGCTGAGGACGCCCGGGATGAAGGGGGGAGCGGCATGAAGCTGTACTTTGACGACGAATTCCTCGACGGCCAGCTCCAGCGAAGCATCGCCAAAGCCGATTCGGGCATGGCCAACGTCGGCGAGTGCCTCGCCATTGCCGAACAGATCACCGTCGGCGATCGAAACAGTTGGTATGGAGCCTGGTCCCGTTTCGCATCCAACCTGGTCGACCAGGCCAATGAGGCCATAGCTGGCGGCCATCGGGTGAGCGCTCGCAGCGCACTGCTGCGAGCCGCCGAGTACTACCGGCAAGCGTTCTTTCTCCACCGAAACGACCTGGAGGGAGATGAGTTTCGAACTGCATACGCAGCCAGCGTGAAGGCCTTCCAGACTGCCCTCCCGTTGCTGGATGACCCCTCCACGATCCTGTCCCACGGTCTTTCCGGTTACCTGTTCGCTCCCCGAGAGGTGGCCGGGCCACTACCAACCATCCTCCACATCGGAGGGTACGACGGAACGGCCGAGGAGTTGTTCGCCTCGATCGCGCCGGCCCTTGAGCGCGGCTATGCGTTCGCGGCGATCGACGGCCCCGGTCAGGGTGCCATGCTGTACGACCACCACGTACCGATGCGGCCGGACTGGGAGAACGTGGTCCCGGGGATGGTCGATGCGCTGATCAAGCATCCAGAGGTCGACTCGGACCGGATCGTGCTGGTCGGGCGCTCGTTCGGGGGATTGCTCGCCCCGAGGGGAGCATCGGCCGAGCATCGTGTGGCGGCCATGATCGTGGATCCCGGTCAGTTGGACGTAGGGGCAGCGCTGATCGGTCGGCTGGGCGATCTGGGCCACCAGGTGGACGACCCGGCCGCAGACAGCCAGTTCGAGTCGCTGCTCACCATTCCCGCCCTCAATGCGCTCCTGGCCCCCCGCATGGTCACCCATGGCCTCACCCGCGTCCAGGAGTACTGCCGCGATCTTCTCCGCTATACCAACGCCGAGACGGCTGCGGCCATCACGTGCCCCAGCTTCGTGACCGACAACGAGACCGACCACGTCTCGACCGGACAGGGAAAGGCCCTCTTCGATCAGCTCACCTGTCCGAAGACGTTTCGATTGTTCACCAAGGCCGAAGGGGCAGAGGGCCATTGTGAGGGTTTGGCGCCGGTCGTGTTCTGGACGGCCGCCTTCGACTGGTTGGACAGCACCCTGACCTGATGACCGTTGGTGCGTGCCTATACAACCTCGCCGATAAGCGATACTGCGGGGATGGCAGACCGAAACGTGTTGGGTGGAGAGCTGGAGTCCTGTAGTACGGACCCCCTGACCGGCTTCTACCGAGATGGGTGCTGCACCACGGGCCCCGAGGACCTCGGCAGCCACACCATCTGTGCCGTCGTGACATCCGAGTTCCTCGAGCATCAGCGCCAGATAGGAAATGATCTCACCACGCCAATGCCCCAGTACGGCTTTCCCGGCCTGGTCCCCGGGGATCGTTGGTGCGTGACCGCCGTGAACTGGTTACGCGCCCACCACGATGGAGCGGCGGCGTTCGTAGTCCTGGCCTCCACCCACGAGTCGGCGCTGGAGATCGTGCCCCTCCTGGCGCTCCAAGAGCACGCCGTGGACGTTCCCGCTAATCCGAGCGGCCTCGAGGAGTGACCTCCGGTCGCTGGTACATTTTTGATGTCTCTGTCAATATTCATTCCTGAGCCGTAGGTCCGCCTCGCACGGGATCCGGTTGTATCGGCCGCCGCGAACCTGCGCCGATTGATGAAGGAGTTGTGGGTATGCGCTTCGTTCTGATCCACGGCGGATTCCACGGCGCGTGGTGCTGGAGTCGGACCATCCCCGAGCTGGAGAGGCTCGGACACGAGGCAATCGCCATGGATATCCCAGGGCACGGTGAGCGGGTCCACGAGGAAGCGACCATGGCCGGCCGTCTCGACTCGGTGCTCGCCGTGCTCCAAGCCGGCGACGTGCTCGTCGGGCACTCCGGGGGCGGGTTGGAGATCACGCTGGCGGCTGATGCCGCGCCGGAGCTGGTCAGCCACACCGTCTACCTAGCGGCGGCACTGCCGCTCGAAGACAGGCTCATGCAGGAAGCACTGGTCTACCGCGACAACGGCTCGTCGGAGGACGACTACGACGTCACCGGGATGCTGCAGCATCTGCGATTCAACGACGACGGATCGATGGAGTTTGCCAACGCCGAGGGGGCGAAGGCGCTCTTCTACCATGACTGCGATGAGGCGACGATTCAGTGGGCCTTCGACCGACTGACCCCGGAAAAGGCCGGCGATACGGCCACGACACCGATCTCGGTTCCCCAGTTCTGGGATGCCGACCTCCCACGCAGCTTCATCGTGTGCTTGCAGGACCGCGCCCAGCCGCGCTGGCTGGCCGATGTGACCGCTCGTCGCCTCGGTGTCGAACCCCTGACCATCGACGCCTCGCATTCGCCCTTCCTGAGCAGTCCCGGGGAACTGGCGCAGGTCCTCGTCCGGGCGACAACTACGAAACCGATCGGCCCCCTCAAGCCCAACGGCTGATGACATGCAGGGAGGACGAGCAGTACCGTCTGGTCTATGCCCGATCCATTCAAGAAGCTACTGAATCCAGAAACCTCGGCTGATCGTGCCGCTGCCGTTGAAAGGGTGATGGCCGCGACCGAGCACCTCGGCCCGGAGGCCCAAGCTACGGCCCTCGCCAGTCTCGGCCCGCCTGATCAGCGAACTACCAATACCCTTTGGGTAATCGTCGTCGCCGGTCTGGTGCTCGTCAGCTTGGCTGCCGTCGGTGGCCTCATTGCCTGGACCGGAAATGGAACGGCCCAGACCGACAAGTTGGTGACAGTGATCACCACGGCTCTGGCCGGACTGGTGGGGCTGTTCGTGCCTTCGCCTGTCTCGGGGAAGGGTTAAGGCTGGGAACTTCAGCGCGCCGGTGCCGATCTATTGCGCGGCCACGCCGTTCACCATCGGTTGGTACGGCCGACAGGGCTCGTTGCGGAGGCTGGGGCACGGCGGCAAGGGCGTGGGTGCGCTCACGCCCGGAACGACGGGGAGAACGAGGCTCGACGGCGCGGACGGGGACGAGGCGATCGAGACCGTCGCTGTTCCGTCGGGCACCGTCTGGCCGAAGGACCACACGGGCTGCGTGCCGTTGGGCGCTGCAATCGTCACCCGAATGCGCGATCCCGCACGGTAGAGGTGGCCCTCGAAGTAGAGCGGAATGGTGACGTTGGTGAAGCTGCCGGTCGGCATGGGCGCGGCGTCGGCCGCACTAAAGCTCGGGATCGGTTGGAGCAGGGTGCTGGGCTGGTCGAACATGTTGGTGGCCCCGCTCGAGAGGGCGCGCTCGCTGGCGCGGATCCAGCCGTTCTGAACGAACGTCTCGTTCCCGTCCGGGCGCACTTCGCTGATCGTGGCTTGCAGGTCCACGTCGGGGGTCGACGAGCGCACCGAGAGGTAGACGGCTCCGCCGCCGACGACGGTGGTGTCCGTGGTCAACGGGGCCGAAACGTAGGAGACAGCCGAGCCCGAGGGGTACTGCCCCCAGTTCCAGTGCCACTGCGATGCGTTGCCCCACAAGCCGCCGCTGCTGGTGTTGCTCCCAAAGTCGGTCAGCGGGAGGGCGCCGGCGTTTGAGGTGTATTGGTTGATGATCCCGGATGTCGGTAGCTGGTCGGAGATCGTTCCATTCGGTCCGAGGTACCAGGTGCGCGCCGTTGTCCCCGGGATGGGAAACGACGAGAAGTCCTGTTCAAACCCGGGATAGGGGTCGCCTGGAGTTGATGCCCCCGTGGGCGATGTACCGGCGCCATTGTCGAACAGCACCCGGATCTCCGGGAGTTGGCCGAAAGCGGCGAGCGCGGCCGGGTAGGTCGGGATCAGCTGGATGGGATCCGCCGGCAGCGTGACGGGGTCCGTCGCCGGGGTTCCCAGGGCCGCCTGATAGATGACCGGTGCCGCAGCGTGGATGACCGCAGCGTTCTCGATAGGGGCTTTGTGGGCGACGAACAATTCGAGAAAGTCGTACCAGCGGTTAAAGGTGTTTGGATCGAGCGAGTCGACGTGGGCGCCGTTGGTGAAGGTGAACCACTTCTGACTGGTCCCGGTGAAGTGCTGAACCAGGTCCGGGCAATGTCCCCCCGTCTGCTCGTCTTCCCACTGGCAAGCCATGAAGACCGGCACACTGATCTTGTTGACGAAGGTGACCGGGTCCAATGGATCTGCGACCGCGGGGTCGTAGTGCGCGTTGGCCTCGATCTTGGACATCAGATTGGGCGCTTCGCCGTGCAGCACTTGGTTGGCCTGACAGGTGGTATCGCCACTTTGGATCTGCTTGTACGCCCAGGCCTGCCCACTGTTGGGTCCGGCGGGTTGCGCGTCGGACTGTCGCTGCTGGGCCCAGGCGACGGCGAAGCCGGTGTTGAGAATGCCACCGGGATACAGCGTCGTCGCCGTGGCATCGATGGTCGAGAGTGGCGAGATCGCCTCGAGGTCGGGTGGATTGAGCTGCCCCACGAACAGCTGGCTGATCGCTCCGTACGAGATTCCCATCATCCCGACCTTGTGGTTCAGGACCCATGGTTGGTGGGCGATCGTCTCGATGACGTCGTACCCGTCGAGGGCCTGGAGTGCCTCGAAGTAGTCGAAGGACCCTCCGGAGCAGCCGGTTCCACGCATATTGACGTCGACGACGGCGAAGCCCATGAGATTGGCGATGGCCGCGATTCCGTTTTGTGGTCCGGCTGGATCGGCGTACCCGTATCCCGAATATTCGATCAGCGTGGGGTACGGCGGAAGGTAGTCGGGGCCCTTCGGGAGTGGCGTGCCAGCCGGAAGTCCGGGCTCACCGGCAGGGCTGGTCGGCAGATGCACGTCGATCGCCAGCTTGGTGCCGTCGCGGGTGGTGAGGTACGAATAGCCGTTGTCGGAGATGGATTGGTTGTAGATACTCGGATCCCACGGCGCCGCCGCACCGGAGTGCACCGTGAGCGGAACCGACTCTGTCCCGTCTGAATTCTGGACCACGCGGTACCCGCTGCCCGGCGGGACGTTGCGAAAGACCAGGCCACCGAGCGAGTCCGCCGCCTGCGTCGAGAGGGTCTGGCCCTGAGGTGTGATGAGCGATGCTTGAGCGGACGGTGCGAGGCCGCTGGCGTACACCTGCTCGGCGCTGCCTGTCGCACTGAAGCTTGGAGCTGACGCCGCACTGCTGGTGGCGGTGCTCGTGGCCGCGGTCAGCGAGCTGAGGACAAGACCGGCGCTGATCGTGATCACAACTGCTCGTGCGATGCGACCTGCTCTGGAGCTCTTTGTCTTCTGGGTGTCGTGGGACACGCCGATCCCCCAATCTTTCCTCTGGGCTGCCGCTCAACCTGTGGAAAACGTGGTGCGCTGAAGTGCGTGGTGCGAACCAGAAGGGACAACGTGGTGCGAACCGCAGGCTTGCGAAATTGCCAGGTCATGAATCGGCTCAGGACTGGTAGAGGCCCTGTCAGACCTGGTTGTCGCCTCCGGGGCGGTCGAGGAGTTCGGACATGGCGATGGAGACGAACTCGCTAATGAGCGGACTACGCCGAGAGCTGTCCCAGGCCACGCTGACATGATTGGGCGCGGCCACGCCGCGGAGGCAGAAGTCGCGGATGAGTACGAGTCCCTCTACGCCGGCCTCATGGACCAAGTGTCCAAGAAGCTGGCTGATCTGGCGCCACCCGATGCCGATCCGAGCGAGGTGGCCCGAACCATCGCTCGTGTTGTCGACATGCCGAAGGGCAGCCGCCCCTTCCGAATCCACATCGACCCCGCCGACGACGGAGCTGAGACGGTCAACCGAGTGGGCGACCTGGTTCGCCGTGAGTTCTACCGCCGAATCAGTCTCGAGGACCTTCTCGGTCCGGCAGAAGCCTCCCCGTAGCCTCATTTCGGCCTCTAGCGCCGACCGGCACACTGCCCGCCATGTGCCGCAAAGCGCTTCTCAAGTCTCGAAGCTGACGAATGCGATGGTTTTCGGATCCGCGATCCGAATCTCGCACTTCGTCAGTGATGTTGGCCGGTGAACGGAGTTCCGTGCCCCCGTTCGGCATAGGCCCGAAGGCTTGGCAAGAAGTGTTCCCAGCCTGCGTGGCATTGCTCATAGCAGTCGAGCTCTGGCACCAGTCCGATGTGCCGGAATGTCAGGACCGTCAATGAGGCGTCGTGCTGACGGAGCTCGAAGACGATCTTCGTGCCGTCCCAGTCCGGCAAGCCAGTGTGCCTGAGGCAGGTCCACATTGCCGAGGATGGCGCAACAACGGTGTCGACTCGCCACGTGATCGTCTCGTCTAGGCCAGCGAAACCGAGCTCGAACTTCGCACCCGGTGTGCCGGATCCTGTCGCGCTCGATGCCCACCATCCAACCAGGCCCTCGAGGGTTGTAAGCGCTTCGAAGACCCGACGGCCAGGCGCGTGAATGGCAATCTCGGCTTCATATCCGTCGCCCGGTGACATGTCAGTCACCCCGTGTTCGCGGTTATCGCTCGCTGCTTGATCGAGGCCGGCCGCTCGGATCGGAGCAGTGTCGTGGATCTGGCGAAGGCGGACGATCTTGCCGTCGGCGATGGTGAAGTGCTCAACGACTCGAATCGCTCCAAGGCCTCGCACGTCCATGTCATAGAGGATCATCGCATCGTCGCCGTCGGCCAACTCGGACAGGACTTCGACAGACGTGACCTGGCTGCCGAATCGGACCAGAGCCTCGGCAAAGGCCTCAGGCGTGGCGTAGTCGTTGATCGGCACCTCGACTTTGAGCGAAGGCGCCAGCTGGGCAACTGCCTCGTCAAATCGCTTGGTCGTCCAGGCCTGGTGGTACGCATCGACGACTCTCAGCGTCTCGGCTGTTGCCATGGGTCACCCCTTATCTATCTCGTTCCGGTCTCCGAAGGGTGATCATACAAGCTATCACTTGTACAAGCCAGGCCTTGGTAGGCTGGTGCCGTGACCGCTGAAGCCGCCCTCGCAGCACTGGCTGAACCCAGGCGCCGGGCCATGCTCATGCTCGTGCGTGATCAGCCTCGCTCGGTCAACGAGATCGCAGCGCAGTTCGACATCAGCCAACAGGCTGTCTCTCAGCACCTCCACGTGCTGAGAGACGCCGGTTTGGTGGCGGTGCATCCCGATGGCCCTCGCCGCCTCTACGCGATCAGGCCAGAGGGCCTCGCCTCGGTCGAACACTTCTTGTCGGAACTTTGGCCCGAGAGCCTCAGGCGGCTCAAAATCACCGTCGAATCGACAAAGCCCCGTGGTCGCTGAACCAATCTCCGCGTCGGTGGTCATCGACGCGGAGCCGGCCGAGGTGTACGAGTACTTCACGAATGCCGAGGCGATGGTGCTCTGGATGGGCCAATCCGCCTCGCTCGACCCCGTCCCCGGGGGCGAGTTCTCTGTCGACGTGAACGGTGCGGCAGTGCGGGGTCGCTACGTAGAGCTCGAGCCGCCGCACCGACTCCTCTTCACCTGGGGGTTCGTCGGATCTGATGTATTGCCCCCTGAGACGAGCACCGTAGAGGTGTTCATAAGACCTCAGGGCGGTGGAACCTGCGTCGAGATCGTCCACAGCGATCTCCCTCGGGCCGAGGCATCCAAACATGCTCCCGGCTGGCATCGTTTCCTGGAGCAGCTCGCCAAGACCGTTCTGGTTGGTCATGGTCTGAACGCGGCGGGTCAGTGAGCCAGGAAGTGCTTCGAAGAACTGATTGAGGCGTTCGCGCGAATTCCCGCCTTACCCAGCCGGCCCGCCGGACGGGATTGAAGCCCGCAACCCGAAGGTCGAAATTGGCGAATCGGCTCGAGACGCCGGCAACTCTGCCGACCTGGCGCTCACTGGTGAACCCGAAATGGGGTGACTCGTGAACCGCCTCTCCAGTGGTCGGGACCGGCGTCGATCCGGTGACCTCACGCTTTTCAGGCGCGCGCTCTACCAACTGAGCTACCCGACCCCCTCCTCGGCGAGCCGAGGAAGCGGACCTGACGGGATTTGAACCCGCGACCTCCGGCTTGACAGGCCGGCGTGCACTCCAGGCTGCACCACAGGTCCCCAACCAGTACTTAACTGGGGATTACCGCACCCCCAACGGGATTCGAACCCGTGTTACCGCCTTGAAAGGGCGGCGTCCTAGGCCGCTAGACGATGGGGGCTCAAACCCATACTCAGGGTCTTCGGAGATTAGCAGAGGTATCAGAGCTGCCCTTCCGGCGCACCGTCGACGGGAAGGTCGGCAGCAAGAACCTCGATGATGGCCTCTTGGATCACACTCAGCAGTTGATAGAGGGCGAATTCGGGAAGGCGCGGATCGTCGCCCTCGGGCTCAGCCATGTCCTCGCTCACGTCGAGCCGCGTGCCCAGCACCAGCCGGACCGACCCCACCGCGGCCAGCCAGGCATCGAGCTCCTCGGCGCTGAGGGTCTCGGCTTCGGCCGTCTCGATCAGGGTCTCGAGCGCCTGGCGGTGGTGGTTCTCCAGCACCCCACCGACCAGCTGGCGGTAGTCAGCTTCGGCCTTGGCGTTGTCCTCGCCGACGTAGGCCGGCGGGTAGAGGCGCCGCATCATGGGATCGTCGGAGCCGAGGATGGGCAACAGCTGCGCCGGTACCGACTTGAGCAGGGAGCGGACAGCGGGGTCGAGGCGGAGGCGGTAGCGGCCGTCCCGCTGACGACGGATGGGGGAGAGAAATCCCATCAGGAAAGGTTCAACATGTCAGCCAGACTCTTCCATGGTCGCCCATAGCCCGTGCTCGTGGAGGCGGAACACATCGAGCTCGGCCCGCTCCCGGGTCCCCGAGGACACGACGGCGCGCCCTTTCTGATGGACGTCGAGCATGAGCTTGGTCGCCTTCTCCTTGCTGTACCCGAACAGCTTCTGGAACACGAAGGTGACAAAGGACATGAGGTTGATGGGATCGTTCCACACGATGACCAGCCAGGGACGGTCCTCGGTGGTCGAGGTATCGCCCTCGGGCTTCTCGGTCTCGACCGGCGCGGTCTGCACGTCCCCGGTCACGTCGCCACCTCGACCGGAGTGGCGGGCACCACGTCCTCGACCGCCGGCCGGGGTGGGGTCTCGGCGTCATGGTCGGACAAGCCATGGTGGAACCACAGGGTTGCCGCCCACACCGTGGTGGCCCCGAAGACGTGGATGCCCACCAGGAGGGCTGGCAGGTGGGTGAAGTACTGGGTGTAGCCCACAATCCCCTGGGCCACCATGACCAACAACAGGATCCGGCCCCGGTCCTGGTTTGCCCCGGGGGCGTTGGAACGCCAAAGGACGAACAGCAGCACCAACAAGAAGGCCGCCGCGCCCAGGGCGATCTCGGCATGGATCCGGGTCATGTCCGAGAGGCCCAGCGGGATCCGCTTGGACCCTTTCCCGCCGGCGTGGGGTCCGGTCCCCGTGGTGGCGGTGCCGGCAACCAGGGCCACCACCACCAGGGCCATGAATATCCGGGTGAGGCGCAGCGAGGCCGTCCCCACCAGAGGACGCCCCCGACCGGCGGCGTGCCCGGCCCGGAGGGTCAACACCATGGCCACGGCCACCAGGGCCATGCCCAGCATGAAATGGACCATGACCACGTAGGGATTGAGCTTGGAATAGACGACGATCCCACCCAGGACGGCCTCACCGATCACCCCGACGATCAGGCTCCCGGCCAGCCAGGTCAGGTCCTTCCGGAAGGGGCTCCGCCGCCAGGCCCCGATGAGGGCGGCGGCACAGGCCACGACCAGGAGGAAGACAACCGCCCGGTTCCCGAACTCGACCACCGGGTGGAGCGAGAGGGGGGGCGTGAGCTCGTGTCGGGAGCAGGTGGGCCAGTCGGGGCACCCCAGCCCGGAGTCGGACAGACGGACAGCCGCCCCGGTCACGACGTTCAAGACGACGATGACCAGGGTGAACTGGCAAAGGTGGCGGAAGGCCCGGGGGCTGACACGGAGGTGGGACACCGCCCATCGATGGTATCGGTGGCGCTGGTCACCCCGCCTACCGGGGGCCCCGGGCCCCGCATTGTCGAGAGAGGGCCCTGGGCCGTAGTGTTTACCCCGATGTCAACGCCCGCTCTCGCCATTCCGGCTCACCGGGCTCGTGGATCTCGCATCGGTTCCTACGTGGCCCTCACCAAGCCGCGCATCATCGAATTGCTGCTGGTCACCACGCTGCCCACCATGATCGTGGCCAAGCGCGGCTTTCCGTCGATCTGGCTGATGGTGGCCACCCTGGCCGGTGGGGCGCTGGCCGCCGGGGGGGCCAACGCCATCAACATGGTGGTCGACCGGGACATCGACGCCGTCATGCACCGGACCCGCAAGCGCCCCCTGGTCACCGGGGCCATGACGCCCCGGGCCGCACTGGTCTTCGCCCTCACCTTGGAAGTGGCCGCCTTTGTGGAGCTGTGGCTGGCCGTCAACCTGTTGTCGGCCGTGCTCGCCGTCTCGGCCACCTTGTTCTATGTGTTCGTGTACACCCTCTGGCTGAAGCGGACCTCGAGCCAGAACATCGTCATCGGCGGGGCGGCCGGCGCCGTCCCCGTGCTGGTGGGGTGGGCGGCGGTGACCAACAGCCTGTCGTGGACGCCGGTGGTCATGTTCGCCATCATCTTTATCTGGACTCCCCCCCACTTCTGGTCGCTGGCCGTGAAGTACAAGGACGACTACGAGGCGGCCAACGTGCCCATGCTTCCGGTGGTGACGACGTTCACCCGGACCGCTCGGCAGATCTTCTTCTACACCGTCTTGTTGGTGGCCACGACGCTGGTCCTGGCCGGCGTGGGCCACCTGGGCTGGCTCTATGTCGTTGCCGCCGTCGGGCTGGGGACGGTGTTCCTGCTCATGGCGGCGGGCCTGTGGCGCCGGGCGACGCCCAGAGCGGCCATGCGGCTGTTCAGCTACTCGATCACCTACCTCACCCTGCTCTTCGTGGTGATGGCCGTGGACGTCTTCGTCCAGCACCGATGAGCGACGTGGTCGACGCTTCTCCTTCCGAGGCGGCGACCCCACAACCGGGCCAGGACAGTCCACCGCCGGGCGGCGACGACTCACCCCCTGGAGGCGACGGCATTGCGCCACAGCCCGACGCCCGGCCCCAGGGCCCGCGACGGCTCCGGTCGCTGATCATCGGCGTGGTCATCGCCGGCCTCCTGGCCGTCTTTCTCTTCCTGGTCCTGGGACGCTCGACCCCCACCACGGTGAACGGCTCGACTCAGGGGGTCACCGTCGGGGACCTGGCCCCCAACTTCACCCTGCCCCGTCTGGGTGGGGGCAAGCCGGTGAACCTGGACGCCATCGGTGTGAACCGGCACAAGCCGGTCATCCTCAACTTCTTCGCCTCGTGGTGCGGACCGTGCCAGGCGGAGACACCCATGCTGGCCAAGGCGGCTGCCGCAGCCCAGGCGGCGGGATCACCAGTCCAGTTCGTGGGCGTCGATGTGAACGACCCCTCCTCCAACGCGCTGGCTTTCGTGCGCCAGTCCGGGGTGACCTATCCGGTGGGATCCGACCTGACCCTGAAGGTCACCTCGGCCCTCTACGCGCTGAACGGGCAGCCCAACACCTACTTCATCGACGGCTCCGGGCACGTGATCGGCTCCAAGCTGGGGGCGCTCAACGCCACCGAACTGGCCCAGTGGATGAAGCGCTTGACCGGCGGAGGTTGATTACTCCCATCGAAAGGTGAGCGAGGCCAGCACCGGGGCGCCCACGGCCCACAGGGCCAGCACCAACCAGTCCTCACCGGACACGCCCACCCCGGACCCCAGAGAGCTGTGCAGAGCGTCGGCCAACGCGGCGGCGGGCAGCACTTTGGCCACGTCGGCCAGCCAGCCCGGCAGCTTGGCCAGCGGGATGAGCATGCCCCCGAGCAACAAGAGCACCACGAAGAGGCTGTTGACCACGGCCAGGTTGACCAGAGGCTTGAGCGACCCGGCCAGGAAGAGGCCGATCCCACCGAAGGCGACGGTGCCGAGGACCATCACGGCCACGGCCACACCGGCGCAGCTCCAGCCGCCGTGGGGGCTCCAGCCCAGGGCCCAGCCCACGAGGACGAGCACCACCACCTGGACCAGCTCCACCCCGATGACGCTGATGATCTTGGCCCCCAGCAGCCGGGGCCGGCCCAGGGGCGTGGCGGCCAGGCGCTTCAGCACCCCATAGCCCCGGTCGAAGCCGGTGCCGATGCCGAGGGCGACCATGGCGGTGGACATGACGGCCAGGGCCAGGATGCCGGGGACCAGGAAGTCGACAGGGTGCTTGGTGGCGGTGGGGAGCACGTGCACGCCGGAGAAGAACAGAAGGAACAAGACGGGGATGCCCAAGGTGAGGAACAGGGTCTCGCCGTTGGTGGTGATCATGATGAGCTCGGCCCGGAGCTGAGCAGCCAGTGCTCTCATGCTCGTGTCCAGCGCCCACGCCGACCCCGCTTGCCGCGGTCCGCGGTCTCGGATGCCGGTTCAGGCTCAGCCGTTCCCGAGGAGCCGGTGATGGCCAGGTAGGCCTCCTCCAACGAGGAGCCGGTGCGCAGGTCGCCCAGGGTCAGGTATTGCTCGGCCAACCAGCGGGCCACGGTGGCGACGGCGTCGGGGGCGGTGCCGTCTGGACCCAGGCGGAGCCGGTAGTGGCCGGGTCGCTCCTCGTCGACGGTGGCGCCCTCGCCCACGGCGGCGGCCAGGACACCGGTGTCGAGCCCGGCGTCGGTGGTGAAGCGGATGGAGCCGTCGGCCGATCCCGCGGCCAGCTGGGCCGGGGTGTCCTCGGCCAGCTTCTTCCCGTGGTCGATGATGATGACCCGATCGGCCAGGCGCTCGGCCTCGGTGAGCTCGTGGGTGGTGAGGATGACCGAGATGCCGCGGTCGGAGAGTCCGGCGATCACCGCCCGCACGGCCAGCCGGCCCTCGGGGTCGACCCCGGCGGTGGGCTCGTCCAAGAACACCACCGAGGGCTTGCCCACCAGGGCCAGGGCCAGCGACAGCCGCTGCTGCTCGCCGCCCGACAGCCGCCGCCATAGCGTCTTGCGCACTTCTCTCAGCCCGACCAGGTCGATGAGCTGCTCGGGGTCCTCAGGATCGTCGTAGTAGCGGGCGAACAGGTCGATCACCTGGGCCGAGCCGAGCATGGGGTAGATGCCGCCCTTTTGCAGCATCACGCCCATGCGCCGGACCAGGGCGGCGTGGTCGCGCTGCGGATCGAGCCCCAGGACCCGCACGGAACCAGCGGTCGGACGCCG
>DATMMO010000317.1:0-7586 GCA_035569695.1 Acidimicrobiales bacterium
GCGATCTCGGCGAAGACGTAGGCCTCGCCCGGCGCTTCGGGGGATGCCTTGAGGATCACGGTGCACCCGGCCAGGAGGGCGGGTGCGACCTTGTGGGCGATCAGGCCGATGGGTCCGTTCCACGGGATGATGGCGCCAACGACACCCACCGGCTCACGAACCAGGAGGCCGACCTTTCCTCCGCTCGTGGGCGGGTGCCGCTCCTCGAAGTCGAACTCGTCGGCCAGGTTGGCGTAGGTCCGGAAGGGGTTGCCGAACCCTGCTCCTCCGGCCTTGGCCATGGAATGGAGGACGCCCATCTGGCCCGACCAGATCTCGCTGATCTCGAGGCTCCGCTCCTCGAGGGCCGTGGCGATCTTCCGCAGGTAGTCGGCCCGTTCGGCATGGCTCAGGTGAGGCCAGGGGCCATGGTCGAAGGCCTCCCGGGCCGCGCCGACCGCACCGGCCATATCCTCGGCCTTGGCTTCCGCCACCTGGAACATGACCTCTTCGGTGCTGGCGTTGATCACGTCGATCATGGCCGGGCTCGATGGCTTCACCCATCCGCCGCCTACGAAGAAGTGGTCGGGGGCGCTCAGGGAAATGCTGGCGGTTTCGGTCAAGCTCATGTCGTTCCTCCTGGGGCTGTATCCATCATTGTAGGGATGTTTGGCGCAGCCGTCCGGGCCCGGATCAGAAACGCCGTACGGGCCCGTTCAACCCGATGGATTCGGGCCTTTTACGTCCCAGAGAGTCGACAGATTCACCACAATCGACTCCTGGCTGCTGCGAGCCAGCACTACCACCGCCTCCTCCTCCGAGGACGGATTCTCCTCGCGGTGGGGTACATAGGGGGGAACGAAGATGTAGTCGCCCGGAGATGCCTCGATCCGAACTTCCTCACGCCCTTGGGCAAAGATGAAGGCCGGGTGGCCAGAGACCACATAGATACCGGTTTCCGAGTCACCGTGATGGTGGTTGGACGAACGCATACCGGCAGCGACGCGGCTCTCCCCCATCCATATCTTCTGCGAGCCGGTCAATCGGCCCGACACGGCCTCATACCGGTGCATGCCCGGGCTCTGGGCCGTGTCAGCAGACAGCGCCTCCCGGGGCGTGTGATGGAGACGCTGATGCCATGCCTCTGTTCCCGCTCCCCATGATTCGGCTCGAGCGTCAGGATCTTCGGTTGCTGTCATTGGCCCTCCCGATTGAGGGTAACGCAAGCGATGAGTTTCTATCGGTGGCATCGTCGTATGAGCAAAAGGCGAGAGGAGTCCACAATGGGCAAGCTAGTGGTGACCGAGTTCATATCGATGGACGGGGTGTTCGAAGATCCCGGCGGTGCTGAGGGCTACGAGCACGCCGGTTGGTCCTTCGAGTACGACCGGGGGGCCGACGGCGACAAGTACAAGTTCGACGAGTTGGACACGGCCGAGATCCAGCTGCTGGGACGGACTACCTACGAGGCGTTCGCTTCGGCCTGGCCCAACCAGGAAGGTGATTTCGCCGACAAGATCAACCACGGGCGAAAGTACGTTGTCTCGTCGACCTTGACCGATCCCGAATGGGAGAACACGACAGTGATCTCCGACAACGTCCCCGCCGAGATCGCTCGGCTGAAAGAAGAGACCGATGGCCCGATTCTGGTCGCGGGCAGCGGCACCCTGGTCGAGACGCTGTTGGCCAATGACCTCGTTGACGAGCTCCGCCTGATGGTGTTCCCGACCGTGCTCGGCCGAGGGCGCCGCCTGTTCCCCGAGGGCATTGACCGGCTGAAGTTCCGCTTGGTCGAGACCAGGACGGTCGGCCCCGACGGCGTCCTCGTCCAGACCTTCGCCCGTTCCTGATGGACCAACCTGGCCTCGTTCATTCCGACCTGGTTCATCGTCCCGTCCAGCGCGGTGGGCGGCCCTCAGCGGCGGCCTGACGACCCTCAGCCGCATCCTCGGTGCCGCCGGCGACGTGTCGCATGGTCTCGCCGAAGCGGATGGCCTCGAGCATCGCCATGGGTCGAGTCCGCATCGCCATTTCCTTCATGACGCGTTGAGCCAGCGGCGCTCCGCCGACAAGACGTTCCGCCAGCGCATTGGCCTCATCGAGCAGAGTCTCATGAGGGACGACCTTCCAGACCAGACCCATAGAGCGAGCTCGCTCGGCATCGATGCGCTCGCCAGTGAGCAACAGCTCCATGGCATCGGCCCAGTTGATGCGCTGGGGCAGGCGTATCGAGGCCACGATGGCCGGGACTCCGAGCTTCACCTCGGGCAGACCGAACTCGGCCCGGTCACTGGCTACGACGAAATCGCACCAGCTGGCCAGGGTGAGCCCGTAGCCCAGGCAGTATCCATTAACGGCAGCAATAACCGGCTTGAAGATCTCCCATCCGCTCTCGAAGGAGTTCAACGTCGGTTTCTCCCAGAACGTCCCGGGGAACTCCCCCGCCGACCCGGCGCCGTGGCGCAGGTCCCCGCCGACGCAGAACGCCCGCCCTGAACCGGTGACGATGGCCACCCATGCGTCCTCGTCGTCACGGAAACGGGAGAACGCGTCGTTGAGGTCGCGCCTCATCTCCCCGTCGATGGCGTTGAGGGCGTCCGGTCGGTTGTAGGTAATGGTGGCCACATGGCCATCGAGTCGGTATGTGGCTGAATCACCCATAGCGCACCAGTCTGTCCGGTCGGGAACCCGATCGCCTCTTAGGACCACAGCAGGCCCATGTCGGGCATCCGGGTCTACTAGCCAAATAGACACAGAGTGAAAAGTGCGCGTCTAATCGCGGCGTGTCCCCCCTTGCCCTTCTTTCCCGCTTCTGGGGCCGCGCCCTGGCGGTTGCCCTGCTTCTGATGACCGTCGCCGCAGTCGACATCGGCTCTGTCGGCCCAGCCGCCGCCAGCAAAGGAAAGGGCAGTTGGCGACAGATCCAAGTGACTCTTTTCTGCTCACCCATGCACATCGGCCGGCAGTGTGGGGTCACGGTAAAGCCACTCTGGGACGACTGGAACCAATGTGTCGATGACAACTACACGAGAGGGTCCGAACACACCCTTGGCGACCGCAGGAACATTCAGATCACCCTCGGCGTCACGACGAAATGCTTTCTGCAGGAAAGCAAGATGCATTGGCGAATCGAAAATGCCGGTGGGTGGAACGATGTCGAACTTCACGTCGGCGCGACCGGGACTGTGACGGCAGCCTGCGGGGGAACCAATACCGGGAGCTTCAACGGTTGCGGCAAAACCAAAGACATGGGCTTCACCCAACTGCTGGTCGATGTCGGCTGACATCTGCTCGGGGTGAGGTCGGCTAGCTGGGTACGTCTACCCGGGGAGGGTTGGCCCGAGGCCGGCTGATCTCGAAGAACCCCTGGTACTCAGACAGGACTTGGATGGCATCCCACAGCCGCACCGCGGCGTCCCCCTGAGGGGCGGGGGCCATGACCGGCCCCTTGAACCCGTGCGGAGGGTCGGCCCGCACCACGATGGTCGGCGTCTGGGTCTTGGGTCCGCCGAAGGCGTAAGCCACCTCCATGGCATCACGGATCGGGGCATCCCACTTCTCGTCATCGGCCGCCCCGCTCAAGGGGGCATTGAGACCCGCTGCCGCGATGCAGTCGGCCAGCAGATCCTCGGTCTGGAGGCGCTTGGGCAGGAAGAACCGGCGACCCCACTCCGCATACAGGCGGTCCACCGCGTCCTCCCCCGCCTCGGCCCGGGCCGCCTCGAAGATCCGCAGCATGCGATGGGAAAAGGCATGGCCGTCGAGGGCCCGTTGCCGGAACTCCTCGGGAACAGTCGGCGCCACGCCGTAGTCGTCCCGGATTTCCAGGCAGTACGAACGCCAGTAGACGGCCAGGTCTCGCGCCGGAGCCACCTCCAGCACCCAACGAGAGGTAAGCCAGGCCCACGGGCAGCTGGGATCCACGTACACCTCGACATCGGTCATGGCCAAAAGGCTACTGCGGCCAACGGTCAGATCACAGCCCCACCGCACCATCCTCGAGCTCACGGATGAGGTCGGCGTGGCCATTGTGCCGGGCGTACTCCTGGATCATGTGCAAGTAGATCGAGCGCAGTGAGATCTGCTTGTCGCGCCACAGGCCGAAGTCGTCCAGACTGTGACTCTCCGCGGCCCGACGACTGGCATCACATTCGGCGCGCCATACTTCCAGATCGTCTTCCCAGTTGGCCTCGTCGAGCGGCACGAGAGCCCCATCGGGCCAGATCTGGGACTGGGTGGCATCGTGAAGCAGTACTCGCTGGAACCAGTTTCGTTCGGTCTCGGTCAAGTGGCGCACCAGGCCGTGCAGCGACAACTCCGACTGGGCGATCGGCCGATCCTTGCGTTGCCGGTCAGTCAGCCCTTCGCATTTGGCCTGCAGCGTGGCTCGATGAAAGTCCAACCAGCGATCCAAGAGCTCTCGTTCGTCACGAGCGTACGTGGGCCGCACCCGCGGTTGATACTCGACCTCGTCTGCCATCGTGATTTCCTCACTCGACCGGGCTGGTCCATCCTCGTCCCACCGAAGGATATGCCCGGCATCGCCACGTCACTCACGACGAGGTGGTCGCCTCTGATTCTGGAGTATCTGGGCCAGGGATCGCATGAGCAGGATCAGCCCGAAGGCCAGGCCGACAAACCCCACACCGCGCAGGGCGTCGCTGACCGCCTGGGAATGCGCGGCACCGGCCGCGGCCAGCAGGACGGCTGAGGACAAGGTCCCGAACCCCCCGATGGCCACGATAAGGATCTTGTCGAGCCAGCCGTCTACCACCCGCCTGTCTTCACCCGCGAATCGCTCCATCTGCACGCGCATGCGACCAGCCCGGAGTTGGGTGGCCAATTCGTCGACGTGGTCGGGCAGGCCGCGCAATACGGGCAGGGCGCGGAGCAACTCGTGCTTGACCAGGTCATCGGTCATCGACGTTGCCCCGGCGTCGAGGTCGCCGACCAGGGCGGTGGCCTCGGTGGACATCTCGAACAAGGGGTCGATGATCTTCAACGTGCCATCGAGGGTGAGCAGCGCCCGCGACAAGGTCGTCATCGAACGGGGGACCCGCAGTCCGTGCCGGGCCATCAGGGAGAGAATGGCGGGGATGGCCTTTGGATCGAAGCGCTCTCCGGCATTTATCTCCACCATGAGCGCGCTCAGATCTGCCTCGAGCAGTCGCAGGTCAACACTGTCGGATCCAGCCAGTCGCCGAACGGCGCGGGCCATCAACATCGGCTCGCCAATGGACATCCCAAGGGCTATCTCCTTCAGCGACTGTCTGGCATTGGTGTCCAGGAGCCCCACGGCACCAAAGTCGAGGAGCCAGAGCTGGCCGACTCCATCGACGAACACGTTTCCGGGATGGGGGTCGGCATGGTAGGCGCCGCCCTGGAGCATTTGGGAGATGAAGGCCCCCAAGAGACCCTTGGCCAGCACGTCTCGAGGCACTCCGCACGTCTCCAGGGCCAGGGCGTCGTCGACCGACCGGCCCATGATCTCGTCCATGACCAACAGACGACTGGTCGAGAGCGAGTCGTGCATTCGGGGGATGCTGACCGCCATATCGTTGCCAGCCTGAGTATCGAGCCGTTTGCTCATGGCCGACTCGCGCTGATAGTCGAGCTCCCGAGACATGCTGATGATGAGCTCCTCGGCCAAGTCCCGGAGTCCGAGTCGCCGAGCGCTGGGCACCCTTCGCTCGGCCAGGGACGCCATCATGCGCAGGACGGTGGCGTCCCGGCGGAGGAGCTCGCCCATTCCTGGGCGCTGGACCTTGACGACCACGCGCTCGCCGCTGAAGAGGACGGCTCGGTGGGTCTGTCCGATCGATGCGGCGGCCAAGGGTTCCCACTCGAACGAGGCGAACACTTCTTCCACCCGTTGATCGAGCTCGTTCTCGATCAACGGACGGACCTCGTCAGCCGGTATGGGTCGGACCGAAGACCGCAATTCCGAGAGCGCTTCAATCACAGGAGGAGCCAAGAGATCACCTCGGGTCGAGGCGATCTGTCCGAATTTCACGAACATCCCGCCTGAGTCCTCGAGAGTCTGGCGAAGACGATCTCCGAACTCTTCTGAGGCAATCCCGTCGATCGACGCGAACCGCGGCCGGGCCAAGCCGCGGCGGCGGGCGTGACGGGAGACCTCCCAGAAACGGCCAATGGGCGAGAGGGCTTCCCTGATCCGAGAGAGCGGGTGAAGGATGCCTCGCCGCCGTGACCTATTGCCATCCTTGGCCCTCGGATTGGCCACGATCTCGGAGATGATGGTGAAGGCCATGGTGGCCAACAGGCCGAAGAGCACAGCCAACGCGAACGCCGTGGCCTTGTCGCCATTGCGCACCGCGGCGTCGGCCCCGGCGATACCGACGGTCCAGCCGAGGATGCTGCAGATAATCCCGCTGATCTTGCCCGGTCGGACCCCGAGGACTCGCCGGCTGGCCGCAGCCATGACGACAACGAAGACAATCGTGACCAGTAGGCTCAGCCAACTGTCGATCCGGATGGTGACCGTGAGGGGTATCGGATCAAAGGTCACGATCCCCCCGAGGTATGCATGGGCGCCCGGCGGGCCGCAGACGATGGCATAGCGGCGCAGAGTATACGGCGACCAGGATTACCGGCTGGGTGGTCTACCTCTCGAGATCGGTCGAGGTCACGGGTCCCCCACCGAGGACACTCCGACGGGGCCCGAACCCCGCCCCCTCATATCCGATCTCGATACTCCGGTGGCGTGAGGAGCACACGAAAGCGTCCTCTGAAGCCGGGCACGCTGCAGGTCAGCCAGGCGAAGACGTGGAACATGACTGGATTCAGGGTTACGCGCCAGTACCAGGTCCTGTGGATGGTACGCAGCTTCGCCTTCACTGGTCTGGACGTTCCCAGGTCGCTACCACTGCCTCATCGTAACTTCCGAGAGGAGCTCAGAGATCGTTATAGATGGCCGCAACCATCTCGGCCTGCTCATCGGTGACCAACAGCACTATCGAGGACGATGTAGCGGGAACGTTGCCCACGACGACCATCACCGTCACGTGACGCCCACTCTTGGTCTCGACGTATCCCCCCAGGCTGTTGCCGAGCAGCATTATCTGGTTTGTGGGAGAGCCGACGGCGCGGTTGCCCGTCTTGAGCTGGGCGTGTCCGGCCACAGCCGACTTGGTGAGGACATTCGCCAGGGTGCCGCTACGGCCGAGGACGGGGAGGGCGTCGTACAGGGACCGGCCGTAGCTGGTCGTCCTGGCCCGTCGAAGGAAGCTTGCCATTGCCGCCGCCGTGGTCCGCCCTTGGTCATCGGAACCCGCTCCGTCGAAGGGAAAGACGCTCTCGGACGGAATCCCGAGCTTCGTGATGGTGGCCAACTCGGCGGTCAGGCCCTGCTGGCAGTCGGTGCTCCCCACCTTGACCGCGGCCAGGCAGGTCATCAGGTCCGCTCCCCTGTTGTAGCTCACCTTCAAGATGAGATTGATGAACTGCGACAAAGGCAGGGACACGTACTTGCCGACCATGTCGCCTGGCTGGTAGCTGGCCACCGGCGGGAGCAAGGCCTCCGGGTTCGGACCCGTGGGCGACGCGGTCACCGTCACACCGGCCTGTTGCAACGCTTGGATGAACGC
>DATMMO010000318.1:0-4262 GCA_035569695.1 Acidimicrobiales bacterium
GTCAGCGACTCCAGCAGGTCACCCCCGACCCCGAGCTGGCCATGGCCGCCGTTCGGGCCTGGAACGACTGGCACCTGGAGGAATGGGCCGGCTCCTACCCGGAGCGGATCATCCCCTGCCAGCTCCCCTGGCTGCTCGACGCCGACGTCGGCGCGGAGATGATCCGTGAGAACGCCGATCGTGGGTTCAGGGCAGTCTCCTTCAGCGAGGAGCCGAGCCGTTTGGGCTTCCCGACCATCCACTCGGGGTATTGGGACCCGTTCCTGCACGCCTGCGAGGAGACGGGAACGGTGATCAACCTCCACGTCGGCTCGTCGGGCTCGTCCCCGGCCACCACCGCCGACGCACCACCCGACGTCGCCGGCGTCCTGTTCTTCGCCTATGCCATCTCTGCCGCAGTGGACTGGCTCTTCTCGTTGGCCCCGCTGCGGTACCCGGACCTGAAGATCTGTCTCTCGGAGGGAGGCATCGGGTGGGTGCCCGCCTTGCTCGACCGTCTCGACCACATGGACACCTACAGCCAGATGTACGGGACGTGGCATTCCGAGCTGACTCCCTCGGAGGTACTGCAGCGCAATTTCTGGTTCTGTGCCGTCGAGGATCAGTCGACGTTCGCTCTGCGGGACCGAATCGGAGTGGACCACATCCTCCTGGAGTCCGATTACCCCCATTGCGACTCCACCTGGCCGAACACGCAGCGGGTGGTCGACGAGGAGATCGGAGGGCTTCCGACTGAGGACATCAAGAAGATGACCTGGGAGAACGCATCCCTTCTCTATCGCCACCCGGTTCCCGAGGCCGTCCAGCAGTCCCCTGACGCCTACTGATTCTCGAGCCGTGACCGCTGGACAACGGACGTTCGGGGCGAATCTAGACTGAGGTCCTCATGCCAACCGGATCGGGAGTGCACGCATGACCGTGCGGGAAGTAGTGAGCAGGGGAACGCTGGTCATCGACGTCGAGTCCTGTAAGGGCTGCGATCTATGCATAGATGCCTGCCCGCCCAACGTCCTGGTCATGACGACGCACGAGGTCAACACGCGTGGCTATCGCTATCCGGAGCTGATGCCCGGCTGCACCGGGTGCCAGGCGTGCTCACAGGTCTGCCCGGACTTCGTGTTCCAGGTCTACAAGTACGACAGCCCCCTGGTTCGACTGGTCGACGACTCCCCCGATGGCGTCGGCGAGCGAGGCGGTCCCCAGGGGACATGACTAGGGCCCTCATGCAAGGCTCCGAGGCCATGGTGCCTGCGGAATGCCGTTTCTTCGCTGGGTACCCGATGACCCAGTTCACGGAGGTGCTCGAGCACATGGCTAAGAAGTCCCGACTCATGCAAGAGTCCTGGCCCGGATCCCCATCGTCGTGCTCAACATGTCCAGGGGTAGAGCGCCTTCTTTCAGGCGACCCCGTGCGGCGGCGCGCGGCGACCAACCAGCCGCTCGGTTAGCTTGACCCCATCGGCGAGCCGCTCGTCGCTCACCACCATGGACGGTTGGACCGGCACGGTGACGGCCCGCCGCCTCGTCCATGCCCAAGGAGGCATTTGTGGGTGCGAACGCCACCCCGAGCTTGGCCGCGGCGGCGAAGAGGGGAACGAGTTCCAGCGCGGTGGCCGACCATCTGACCAACGGGTCCCCACGGCCGAGGCCGCGGCTAGTGAGCACGGCCGCCACCTGGTTCGCCCGTCGGTTCGAGCGGGTCGAAGGTGATCGATTCGTCGCCCAGTACCGCGGCTTTCCGCTCCGGCACGGCTCGGGCAGCATTGACGAACACGGAGCCGATGCACAGGTCGGAGTGAGAAACCATTCGAGACTCGTGATGCTCCTTTGCCCGGGTGGCTGTCGTGGTCACGTTACTGCCGGCCCGCTCCGGTCGCCCCTTCCGAGTACCCAATTGAGCGTACGATTACCAGACCGTGGCTTCCACCACTCCGAAAACGACGATGACGTGGCCGGGTCGGCGTCGACCACAACTCTCCGACGAGGTCGCGCAGTACGTCCGAGCACTGATCCTGTCAGGAGAGGTGAACCAGGGTTCCTTTCTGCGTCTGGAGCGGCTGGCCACAGAGCTGGACATCAGCGCAACGCCGGTCCGAGAAGCCATGGCTGCGCTCGAACGGGAAGGATTCGTTCGGCTCGAGCCTCGCCGCGGCTATCGGGTTTCTCATTTTTCTCGTCAGGACATTGCCGACGTCTTCATGGTGGAGGCATACATCGCATCCGAGCTGGCCGCTCGAGCGGCTGAGCGGGTGACCGACGAGCGCCTCATCGAATTGCGCAAGGTGTACGAGGAGCTCCAGCACTTCATTGCCACTGCCGACTACGACGCGGCCGACGATGCCAATTTCCGTTTCTATTGGCTGGTGCACGATGCAGCCAAATCCCCCCGGCTGTCCTGGTTGGTCAGCACCATCGTTCCCTACTCACCGCACGGGTACACATCGATCGATGAGCTGCGCTCGACGATTCTCGATGGCCATGGTTCGGTGATGCAGGCACTGGTTGATCGCGATCCAACCAAGGCCCGAGAATCGATGAACCGCTACGTCCGCGACGTAGGGTCCCACGTCGTCCGTCAGTTCGAGCGAGCCGGGCTTTGGGACGAGCTGGCGACGGCCCCCGAGACGGACACCTGACAGACGCAGCTGGAGAGGGGCCAGGACGCCGGGGTACCGTGCCTCCATGCGCTTCAGTCTGTGGCTCTCTCCCGGGCATTCGTGGGACGAGCTGGTGGTCCTGGCCGGGCATGCGGAGCGGACGGGCTGGGATGGGATCTGGTTCCCCGACCATTTCATGGGCACCGGCCGGGATGGAGCCGGCGACCTGCTCGAGTGCTGGTCGGTGCTGGCCGCCCTGGCCGTGGCCGTGCCGCGCCTTCGGATCGGGTCCCTGGTCAGCGGCAATATGTACCGGCACCCGGCCGTGCTGGCCAACGTGGCTACCGCTGTCGATCGCATCTCCGGCGGTCGGGTGGTGCTCGGAATCGGCGCGGGATGGCAGCGCAACGAGCATGAGCAGTACGGCATCGAATTCTCAGATGTCGGCGGGCGCCTCGATCGCCTGGACGAGGCATGCCACGTCATCCGGTCCCTGACCACCACCGAACGGACGACCTACGCCGGGCGCTACTACCAGCTCCACGACGCCCCCATGCAGCCGAAGCCGGTGCAGTCCCCGCTGCCCCTGCTCATTGGCGGCGGTGGTGAGCGACGCACGTTGCGCATCGCCGCCCGGTTTGCCGACGAGTGGAACACCTGGGGTACTCCGGACATCGTCGCCCACAAGAGCGATGTGCTCGGCCAGCACTGCGTGGCTCTCGACCGCGACCCCTCGACCATCAGGCGTTCGGCCCAGGCCATCGTGCTCATGGGTGACGATACCCAGTGGCTGTCTGCCCGTCGGTCCGAGCCCCAGAGAATGCCCACCATCGTCGGGACCCCGGCCGAGCTGGCCGAAACGGTGGGTGCCTATCAACAGGTCGGATTGGATGAGCTGGTGGTACCGGACTGGACGCTTCCCCCCGGTGGTGAGACGGACTGGCTCGATCGCTTCATCGAGGAAGTTGCTTCGTCCTATCGAGACTGACGGATCAAACGACGTGCTCCACCGTGAGCCTCCTAGTCGATGCCACGGCCCTCACGGTCATCAAGGACGGAACCGTGGTCTCCGGCGTCCTTCCCGCCGGGTTCGCCGGTCGATGACGACCCGCCGACCCCACTGGAAAACGGTAAAAGGAATACCTGCACGCTGGTAACCGAAGTGCCAACAGTGGCGGCGCTGCTGTCCGGCGACGCCCCCTGGTGGCCGACAAGGATCTGCCTGACCTTCCAGCGCCAGCTCGTCTTCGGGTGCTCGACCTGGGCTCGGTGATCGCCAACGGCGCCCGATGTCGTCCGCGCCGATGAAGCGGACGGGCGGCGAACACCTGGGTCGGGGTGGGAGAGTGCGAAGCTGAGCAGGCGACACGATGGTGCGATCAGAGGAGACGACCATGACGGAACGAGACGGTGGACCTTCGACCTGTCGATGCTGCGATGAACAGGCAGTGGCCAAGGTCTTGTACACCTATGCGGAGCGGATCGATGACGGCGACTTCCAGGGCCTGGGAGACCTGTTCGCCGACGCCATCATCACCTTCGAGGAGAGCCCGGACCGGGTGGTACGCGGTCGGGACGAGGCCCGTCATATGTACGAGCAGTTCACCCGGCGCTACCCGGACAACGGGACTCCACACACCCGGCACATGATCACCAACGTGATCG
>DATMMO010000319.1:0-18156 GCA_035569695.1 Acidimicrobiales bacterium
TGTCCTCGTCGACCACGTCCACGACCGCCCCTCCGCCGACCAACGCCAAGACCAATGCGGGAAACAACGGTCATGCCTTGGCCCCACGGGTGAACGTCGTTGGTCGTCATTCCAACACCGGGTTGCTGATCGCGGTGGCCGTCGTCGCCGGATTGGTCGTCATGGCCGGACTGGTGTTCGGGTGGATCATGATGGGCAAGCGGAGGCGCCGGAAGCGACGCCGGGACGGCGATAACCCCATCGACCGTGTGGTGGGCGCCTGGCACGAGACGCTCGACACCCTGACTGAGGCGGACCTGTCCGATCTGGCCGCCATGACCAGCGACGAAGTGGGACGGTCGGTGCGTCAACACTTCGGCGAGCCGGTGGCCGCCCACGCCACCAGGGTGGGGGCGGCGGCCAACGTCGCCCTCTTCTCTTCGGGGTCGTCGATCGACACGGCGGTGGCCGATGACACGTGGAGCGAACACGATGCCCTGCGGCGGTCCATGCACGAAGCCCTCCGGCTCAGGTCTCGGATTCGGATGGCACTGCGAACAGCACCGAGGCGCCGGCGGCCCTAGTTCCGGTTGGCCTGTTCCCCAACCGCTAGCGCCGCTTCTGCTTCCGTTTGCTCTTTCGTGAGCGGTCGTCGTCCCGGATGTCGTGTTGGGCCCCGTCGGCACCGTCGTTCGCGTCGGTGTCTCGGGCATCGTGGGCGCTGCTGGCGGTGATGTCCCGCACGGCACCCCGGGCCGTCGGGGGGCCGGTCCAATGCTCCTCGTCCCGAGCTGTGTGCGCGGTCGATTTCGAGCTCGTTCGCAGCGGGACTGGCGGTGCTTCGGTGCGCTTCACCACCGGGGTGGGCCGGGTCCGACGCTCGTTGGAATCGTCGTCCAGATCCAAGGAGAACGACTGGGACAAAAAGCGCGGGCGCGCCCAGGTGGCCGGGGTCTGGCCCGTACCTGTTCCGATGGGAGGAGTTGGGGGGCGAATAGTGATGGCGGCCCGCTCTTCGCCCTCGTCGAACAGGTGATCGAACCGGGGGGTTGGGGCAAGCCTGGATGCGGGTACTTCGGCCGGCTCGTCTCGAGCTGCGGGTACTTCGGCCGGCTCGTGGGGACGCGTTCTCGGATTGCTGGGCTCCGGCTGCGGCTCCGGCTTGATGGGCTCGATGGGGGTCGTCTCGATCCGGATGGGCTCGATGGGAGCCGGCTCGATCCGGATGGGCTCGATGGGAGCCGGCTCGATCCTGATGGGCTCGATGGGAGTTTTCTCGATCCAGACGGGGCCGGTCTCGGCGGCGGCCGGCTCAGATTGCATGACGCGGGGTTCGGGCTCGGACTGGCGTTCTGGCTCCGGGTCGGGCGCCGGGTCGGGCTCGGCTTCGAGTACTGCCTCCTCTACTTCGATGACTGCCTTCGCTTCGGATGCAGTCGGCATCGGCTCTTCGCTGAACACCGGATCCGCTTGGATAGGAACCGGGTCCGGAGCGAGCGGGAAGACGACCTCGATTCGTTCCGATTCAGGTACGACCGGTGGCGGGGGCGGTGGCGGGTAAGCACCGGGCGGCGGCGGGGCCGCGGGTCGGGGTGCAGGCCGAATGGGCACCGGAGGGGCCGGTGCGGGGCGGCCCTGAGGAGCGAGGACCCGGCGCTCCTGGCGCGGCACCTCGACTCGTCCGGGGCCCGATCGCATGAAGACGGTCTCCGACGCTGGGTCCGGTTCATGCAGGCTTTCGGGCGGCTCGACCGGATCGAGAGACGCGGCCCGGGCCGGCACGGGCCGGTTCGCGCCCGGGCCTGGCGGTACGGCAGGTGCAGAGGGGGCGGTCGGCGCGTCGGATTGGGTTCCCGGTACAGCCGTTTCAGTGGAGGCGGCGGGCGCATCGGGTCGGGCTGCCGGTTCGGAGAAGGGGGCCAGCGCATCGGGTCGGGCTGCCGGTTCGGTCAGGATCAGCGGCGGAGCGGGTCGTTCGGCCTCCACGCCCTCGGATTCCGGCCAGGGCGCGTCGACCCCCCGGACTTGGAATCGACCTGGTCGAGTAGGCGCTCGTTGCTCGACGGCGACCGTTTCCTCGATGGCGTACGCGGTGTCCGGCCAGTTGGTGGCGGCTTCGATCGACCGCAACTCGTCGGCCAGTTCCAAGGCCGAGGCCGGGCGATCGTAGGGATTCTTCGACATGGAGCTGACCAACAGGTCGGACAGCGCCACAGGAACGCCCTCGGCCACGAGTGGTTGTACGGGGTCCCGGAGGATCCGAAGGATGACCGAAGCCGGTCCCTCGTCCTCGAAGGAGCGGAAGGCGGCCTTGCCGGCGATGAGCTGATAGAGCGTCGACGCCAGCCCGTAGACGTCGGTGGCGGCCGAGAGGTCCCGTCCCTCCAGCAACTCGGGGGCGGCGTGGATGGTCGTGAACCCGAACACACCGGCGGTGGCCTGCGACGTGGATTGGAGGCGGGCCACCCCGAAGTCGGCCAGTGCCGGCTCCCCGTATTGGGTGATCAGCACGTTCTCCGGCTTGACGTCCCGGTGCAGCATTCCCGCCCGGTGCGCTGTCTCCAGCGCACCGGCGATCTTCACCGCGATGGCCACCGAATCCCAGGGCGCCATCGGCCCCTGGTCCCGTATCCGTTCCCAGACGGAACCGTGACACAGTTCAAGGACGAGGACCGGGCGATCGTCCGCGGTGGCCAGCGTCCGGTAGAGGGTCACGATGTGGGGATGGGCGCTCAGCGTCCCAAGGGCAAAGGTCTCCCGCTGAAAGGAACCGATGGCGTGCTCCGACACGTCGTGCACGTTCAGGATCTTCAGGGCCACGGACCGGTTGGCCTCGATCTCGCGTGCCGAGAAGACGGTGGAGAACCCTCCGGCCCCGATCCTCACAACGTCGGTGAAGCCGGGGAATGACTCGTCTTCCCTTTGCCGGGACCGTCGTCTCAATGCCACGTCAGCTCCACTAGAACGTTTGCCGCGCCGTAAATGTTACCTGCCGTTCACCCGGCATAGTCTCCATGGCCGTTCGACAGACCACCCAGCGTGCGCACGGGCCGACCGATAGATCGCCACGCCCGCCTCTGACAGGCCCTACGACCGCAGGTACGCCGTGTACGCGCCCCCGACCACCGCACAGTTGGAGGTCGACGGGCACGACACTCCGGAAACGGCCAGGGGCATGGTGACGATCGTCGGGCGCTGCCAAGGCGTCTGGCTGGCGCCGGTGAGCACGGTCACCCCGGCTTGCGTCGACGCCGCCGGGGTACTCCCGACCGCGACGCAGGAGCCGATCGACGGACACGAGACGGCGAACAGGGTGGCCACGGAGGAGGGGACCGGTTCCGAGGTCCACGAAGCACCCCCATTTCCGGTGGTGAGGATCAGGCCATGACCGGTCCGCGTCTGGCCCTGGGCAACGGCGGATGTTCCGACGGCCACACAACTGGCACCGGCCACGGCCGGCGAGCCCGTCCCACGCTGCGTGTGGGTGGTGGTGCTCGAAGCCGATCCGTCCTGCATGCATGCGATGCCATTGAGATAGCCGGTCCCAGCCGGAACGGGCAATGCCGTCCACGTGGTGCCGCCGTTTGACGTGGCCGCTACCACGCCGCTCACGTGCAGCGGGTCGGCGCTCGTGTACCCGGTTGCCCAGCAGTGGCGATTGTCGGAGCACGAGAGGGCGCTGGCCCCGTTCACCCCGGGTGGAAGGCTTCCGATATTTGTCCATGCCGGGTGCCCGGGCGACGAGGCAAAGACGGCTCCGCCGGCAGCCACGGTGCCGATGGCCAAGCAGCGCCGGTCGGCCCGACAGGACACCGTGGTCATGTCGAACACGCCGACCAGAGCGGGACTGGCAGTCCAGGTGGCGCCGCCGTTGGTGGTGACGAGTACGGCACTGCCGCCGAGCCGTGTCTGGTCGGACTGGCCCACCGTGACGCAGTAGTGCTGATCGGCGCACGAGACGTTGCCGAGGGCGCCGGTCCCGGATGGGACCGCCTGTGGAGCCCAGCTCCGTCCGCCGTTCGTCGTGGCGATGATGGCGGCCGGGCTCTCGGTCGCACCCGGACCGACCGCCTCGCCCACGGCCCAGCAATGGTCCGCATCGGCGCAGCTGGTGCTCTTCATCTGATCGACCCGGGCCGGTACCGCTACCGCGGAGAAAGTTCCGGTCCACGGCGAGCTTGACGTTGCCGCCCCGGCGGTCAGGCCTGTGGTCAGGATGGAGGCCAGCACCGAACCACCGATGGTGACCATGACCAGAACCGCGGTGGCCGCGGCCGCGCCCCGAGCGGGACGCCGACGTGACACCGGATCAGCGGACTTTGATCACCGTCGTCTTGGCCACCTTGTCGTGCCATCCTTCGCGCTTTTTGTCCCACAGGGGCGAGAGGGCAACGACGATCGTGTACAGCCCGCTGATTTGAGCGAGGACTGGTATCCAGCCGATCAGGATGCCCGGGTACAGGATGAAGATGCGGATACCGGCCCGCTGCGGGTCGATGCGCCCACCCGTGCTCTCGTCCCGCACCGTTATCCCGAGGGCCATCATGCCCACGGTCTGTCCCTTCTCACTGCCGTTGAGCAGCGCGAAGTAGCCCATTTCGATGACAAAGGTGACGAGGCCGGCGATCACGTGCCGTCCATCCAGATTGGTGCTGAAGAACCCGTTCGACCCGTTGCGGCGGGGAACGATGCCGTATCTGATGAAGCCGCTGACGACGGCCAAGATGACGAGATCGATGAGGATGGCCACCAGACGCTGCCACCACTCGGCCAGTGGACGGCCCTGGACGTCCACCGGACCGGACACGTAGCCGTAGGGTGCCGCTCCTCCCGGAGGTTGACCGTAGGGCGGGGGAACGTAGCTGGGCTGTCCCCCGTACGTCGGCGGGGGTGCGGCCGGGGGTGGCCGCTGACCGTAGGCCGGGGGCGGGGCCGGAGCGGAGGACGGCGGTGCAGCAGGTGGGGCTGACGGAGGTGCGGCCGGTGTTGCTGCTGGAGGTGACGGCGGCGGTGCGGGACGCGCTGCCGGGGGTGCCGGTGGTGGCGCTGCCGGTGAAGGTGGCGCCGGTGGAGGTGGTGCCGCGCCCGGCGTTGGCTCTTCGCCCGGCGTAGGGGGTGTCGGATCGCTCATTGGCGTTGCCCCGCTCTTTCTGTCGATCGGCACGAGGACTCGTGGGGCCGACCCCTGGCCTGCTCCACCCGCGATCTTGACACGTCAAGTGAGAATTTTGGTGAATTTCGCCGTATCGATCGGGAGACCCGTCTACCGTTACCCGGCGGTGAAACAACTCTCGGCGACACAACGCGCCCGGTACACGGGCGACCCCTCGCCGTGAACATCCTCGATGTGCTGTTGCTCGTCGTCGTCGCCGTCGCCGCCATTGAGGGCCTTCGCCTCGGGGCAGTGCTGCTGACCCTCTCGTTCGTCGGATTCTGGCTGGGTATGTACCTTGGCGCCATCCTGGCCTCCCAGACCGTGCACTGGGTGCACACCCAACCCTCCCGCACGGCGGTGGCCCTGATCACCATGGTCGGGAGTGCCGTCGTGCTCGGAACAGCAGGACGCATCCTGGGCGGCCGATCGTTCCAGGCAGTCCATCGGGGGCGGCTCGGCTCGGTGGATTCGGTCCTGGGCGTGGTCGTGGCGGTGGTGGCCTCCCTCCTCGCCGTGTGGCTGGTCGCGAGCACCCTGGTCAATAGCTCGTATCCCAGCCTCAACTCGGTGATCGCCAATTCCACCATCATCCGTTCCCTGGACGGCGTGCTCCCCGCCCCCCCTTCGGTGTTCTCCCGGGTCCAGGCCTTTCTCTCCCAAGAGGGATTCCCGCCCGTCTTCGCTCAGCTGGCGCCGGCCTCCGCCGGCCCCGTGGCGTTGCCTGACAATGCCGTCTTGCGCGCCGCGGCGGAGGCCGCCGGTCCCTCGACGGTCAAAATTGTAGGGGAGGGCTGTGGACAGATACAGGAAGGCTCGGGCTTCGTGGCTGCGCCCGGGCTGGTGGTGACCAACGCCCACGTGGTGGCTGGGGTCGCTCACCCCACCGTCGAGGACGGCGCCGGGACCCACGACACCACCGTCGTCTACTTCGATCCGTCGTTCGACCTCGCCGTGTTGCGCACGAACGTGACCGAGCCGGCGTTGACCCTCGATCCGCAGACCGTGCCCCGTTCCACTCAAGGCGCCGTGCTCGGCTATCCGGAGGGCGGCCCCTTCACGGACGTTGCCGCAGGCGTGATGGCCGAGTTCCAGGCCCAGGGTCGGGACATCTACGGCCAGGGCCTGACCGTTCGGGACGTTTACGAGATCCAGGCCGTTGTCCGCCCCGGGAACTCGGGAGGACCATTGGTACTGCCCAACGGAGAGGTGATCGGCGTGGTGTTCTCGAGGTCCACCACCAACGGCACCATCGGGTACGCCCTGACCTCACCAGGGGTGATGTCCAGGGTGCATCAGGCGGAATCGGTCACCAGCGCGGTGGGCACCGGGGGCTGCACCAACGGTTGAGCCCATGAACGGCCCCTTGGTGGGCCCGGTGGCGACCGTGGGCCACCGCCGCAGTTGACACCGCAGTTGGTGCCGCGGCAGCCAGGTCGAACGACGGGCGCGGCCTCCTCGGGCTAAACATGTGCCCGTGACGCTCCCGATCGAGGACTACGGCATCATCGGCGACTTGCACACCGCAGGGGTGGTCGGCCGCGATGGTTCCATCGACTGGCTCTGCCTGCCCCGCTTCGATTCGGCGGCGTGCTTCTCCAACCTCTTGGGAAGCGAGGAGCATGGACAATGGAAGATCGCGCCCAAGGGAGCCCATCGGGCCAACCATCGGCGCTACCGGGGCGACTCGCTCGTCCTGGAGTCGGAGTTCGTCACGCCGGAGGGAACGGTTCGGGTGGTCGACTGCATGCCCATCCGACAGGAACACCCCGAGGTGGTCCGCCTGGTCGAGGGGGTCCGGGGCCGGGTATCGATGAGGATGGACCTGACCATCCGATTCGGGTACGGCCAGATCGTCCCCTGGGTCCGCCGCCTCGACGGCACCCTCGTCGCCATCGCCGGGCCCGACGGGCTCTCGTTGTGGACACCGGTGCACACCCGCGGCGAGGACTTCTCCACCGTGGCCGAATTCACCGTGTCCGAGGGACAGCAGATCCCGTTCACGCTGGCGTGGTTCCCGGCCAGCGAGGAGCCTCCTCGCCCGGTCGACGCCCTCTACGCCATCGAGGACACCGAGACCTGGTGGCACGACTGGGTGTCCCAGTGCACCTACACCGGTCGTGACCGGGAGGCCGTGGTGCGGTCGCTCATCACGCTGAAGGCGCTGACCTACGAACCCACCGGGGGCATCGTCGCCGCCGCCACTACGTCGCTTCCCGAAGCCTTGGGCGGCTCGCGCAACTGGGACTACCGGTTCTGCTGGCTCCGGGACGCCACCCTCACCCTCGAGTCCCTGATGCGGGGCGGGTTCTACGAGGAAGCCATGGCCTGGCGCGACTGGCTGCTGCGGACCGTGGCCGGTGATCCCTCGCAGTTGCAGATCATGTACGGCGCCGGCGGCGAGCGTCGCCTCGACGAGTGGGAGGTCGATTGGCTGCCCGGGTACGAGGGCTCCGGCCCGGTCCGCATCGGTAACGCGGCGTCGGGCCAGTTCCAGCTGGATGTCTACGGCGAAGTGATGTCGGCCCTCTACGAGGCCACGCTGGCCGGGGACCGCTTCCGCGACCCGGCCTGGGACCTCCAGTGCGCCCTGATGGACTTCTTGGAGACGGGTTGGCGCAAGCCCGACGATGGCATCTGGGAGGTTCGGGGTCCCCAGCGTCACTTCACCCACTCCAAGGTCATGGCCTGGGTGGCGGTGGACCGGGCCATTAAGACGGTGGAGAACTGTCGGTCCGAGGGTCCGGTCGACAGGTGGCGTGCCCTCCGCCAGGAGATCCACACCCAGGTCACCACGCAGGGCTTCAACGCCTCCAAGGGCTCGTTCACCCAGTACTACGGCTCCGACGCGCTCGACGCCAGCTTGTTGATGATCCCGTTGGTGGGCTTCCTGCCGGCCACCGACCCCCGCGTCAAGGGGACCATCGAGGCCGTGGAGCGCGAGCTGCTCGATGGTGGGTTCGTCCTGCGATACCAGGCAGCAACCGCCGGCGATGTCGACGGGCTGTCTGGCCGAGAGGGTGCCTTCCTGGCCTGTTCGTTCTGGTTTGCCGACTGCCTCTCGATGATCGGGCGAAATGAGGATGCCCGAACCCTCTTCGATCGCCTGCTCGAGTTGCGTAACGACCTGGGTCTGCTGTCCGAGGAGTACGACCCGGTGGCCGGGCGGCTGGTGGGCAACTTCCCCCAGGCCTTCTCCCACGTCTCTCTGGTCAATACGGCGTCGAAGCTGAACGGGGAATCCAAGCCGTCCATGGACCCGGCAATGCTGACCCAGACGCGTCGGGGCATGGGGCGCTCCCGGACCGGGTCGGGACGCCTGCATCGCTTGGGCCAGACATCGCATCACAAGGCGCGGCGCGGTGCGGCCGGCACGCCGTCCCTCCCTTCCGATAAGGCAGCTAGCAAGGATCCGTCCAGCGGAGCACGGGGAGCGACAGGTACGTCCGCGGCAAACGACGCCGGGATCGGCTAATCCGAGCCCGGCTGCAGTCCGCCCTCCCGCCATCCGCCCAGTCCGCCCAGTCCGCCCTCCCGCCGTCCGCCCGACCGCAGTCCCCTTCACAACAGTCCGCACGACGTAATCCGCTCGACCACAGTCCCCTTCACAACAGTCCGCACGACGTAATCCGCACGACGACAGTCCGTCCGACGACAGTCCGTTCGACATAATCGGCCCGCACAGAGGAGAAGGCACATGAAGGCACTCACGGTCGTACCCCTGACCAAGGATTCGGCCCGACTCGACGAGGTGGCCGAGCCCCCCGAGTCGGATGGACCAGTCCTGGTCCAGACACTGGCCGTGGGCATCTGCGGCACGGACATCGAGATCCTGTCCGGCGGCTACGGCTGGGCGCCGCCCGGGCGGGACCGGCTCATCTTGGGCCATGAGTCGATCGGGAAGGTGCTCGAGGCCCCCGACGGTTGTGGCGTGGCAAAAGACGATCTGGTGGTGGGCATCGTGCGACGGCCCGACCCGGTCCCCTGCGCCAACTGCGCCGTGGACGAATGGGACTTCTGCCGGAACGGCCTCTACACCGAACGGGGCATCAAGGAGCACGACGGCTACCTGTCGGAGCGTTACCGCATCCAACCCAAGTTCGTGGTCAAAGTGGATCCCGACCTCGGGTTGCTCGGCGTGCTGTTGGAGCCGACCAGCGTGGTAGCCAAGGCCTGGGAAGAGGTCGACCGCATCGGTGGTCGTGCCCATTGGGACCCCAAGACCGCCGTGATCACCGGCGCCGGTCCTATCGGGCTGTTGGCTGCCTTGCTCGGCGTGCAGAGGGGTATCGACGTGCACGTGATCGACCGCATGACCTCGGGGTTGAAGCCCGACCTGGTGGCGGCCATCGGTGCGACCTACCACACCGGGTCGATCGCTGATGCGGTGGAGGGGGGCCCGGACGTGGTCATGGAGTGCACCGGCGTGGACAGCCTGGTGCTCGATGCCATGCAGCACGTGGGCATCGGCGGTGTGGTCTGCCTGACCGGTGTGTCGTCAGGCGGCCACTCCATCTCCATCGACGGAGGCACCCTCAACCGGAACATGGTGCTCGAGAACGAGGCCATCGTGGGCTCGGTCAATGCCAACCGCCGCCACTACGAGGCCGCGGCCGAGGCGCTGGCCAAAGCGGACGACAAGTGGCTGGCTCGGCTGGTCAGCCGGCGCGTGCCCCTCGACTCCTGGCAAGACGCGCTGGATCGCAAGCCCGACGACGTCAAGGTGGTGATCGAGGTCACCCCCTCGTGAGCGGTTCCCATCCCCACCTACAGGACCACGCCCACGGCGCCGATGCCGCGCCGGTGGGCGATGGCGAGGTGGGGACCCGCATCGCCCCCGGGGTCATCGAGCTCGACACGTTGTTGGGCGGATGGGAGCGCGTGACAGCGGGCTATCTCATCGAGGGCTCGGCCCCAGTGTTGGTGGAGACGGGCAGCCAGAGCTCGGTGCCCGTGCTCCTGGCCCAGTTGGAGCGGCTGGGCCTGGGGGCCGAAGACCTGGCCGGGGTGGTGGTCACCCACATCCACCTCGACCACGCCGGCGGGGTGGGCGATGTGGCCCGCGCCTTCCCCAAGGCCACCGTGTACGTGCACGAGAAGGGTGCCCGTCATCTGGTCGATCCGACCAAGCTGGTGGATTCAGCCTCCCGGGTCTACGGACCCCTCCTCGATTCGCTCTATGGGCGGCTCGATCCCACCCCGCAGGAGCGGATCCATGTGCTCGAGGACGGCGAGGCCATCCCGGTGGGACCGGACCGTTCGCTGATCGCGGTCGACTCACCCGGGCATGCCAAGCACCATGTCGCCCTCCACGACTCGGCCAGCGGCATCCTGTTCGCCGGCGATGCCGTGGGCGTGCGGCTGCCCGACGTGGGCGTGCTGCGCCCAGCGACGCCACCGCCGGACTTCGACCTCGATCTGGCCCTGCACTCCCTGGACCGATTCGCCGAACGGCAGCCGTCGGGGATCGCGTTGGCCCATTACGGGCTGCTGGGCGACCCCCAGGAGCTCCTGGAAGAGGCCAACGGCACCCTTCGCCGGTGGGCCGAGGTGGCCGAGACCGCGTTCGGGCAGGGCGAGGACATCGCCGATGCTCTGTCTGCCGCCTTCGACCCGGCGATGATTGACGTCGCCCCCGAGCACCGCGAGAAGCACGAGGTGCTGAGCGGCGTGCATTCCAACGCCGCCGGTTTCCATCGCTGGCTCACCACCCGCCAGTCGCCTTCGAGCCAGTAGCGCCGAAGGGTCGAGCCAGTAGCGCCGAAGGCTCGAGCTAGTGGCGCCGAAGGGCCGGCGTCTCGGCGCTACCTATGGGGCGCTGGTGCCCGACGGCGTGTTGATGACCTCGTTCTTCAGACGGAGGTACTCCTCTTCGGTGATGTTGCCCTTGTCCTTGAGATCGGCCAGCTTGGCCAACTCATCAGCGCGGCCGGTGCCGGTCGTGCCCGCCGCCTGCTGGACATAGTGCTGGAAGGCCTCTTGCTGCTCCTTGGCCGCGTCGATCGAGTGGGCCCGCATCTTGTCGCCACGGGCAATGAAGTAGACGAGGATGCCGATGAGCGGAATGACCAGAACGAAGAGGATCCATACCGCCTTGACCCAGCCCTTCATGTCATGGCTCCGGAAGATGTCGATGAACACCGAGATCATCAGCCAGATCTCGATGAAGAACAGAAAGAACCACAAGAAGCCGTAAACCAGCTGCCCATCCCCGAATTCCGCGAACATCATGACTCCCGTTCCTCGTCGATAAATCCGGGCCTACTTTACGGTCACTTTGCCCCCCAGGTGTATTTCGCGTGGGGTCACGGGTAGAGGCCCCACGACGAAGGGGTCGCGGTGAGCCACGGGCACCGGGGCGCAGTACGGACGGGTCACGGTCACAAGTACGGCGCACGGAGGTTGGCAGCGAAGAGCTGATCGAAGGTCGCCACGTCAAGATCCGACATCGGACCGAACCAACTGGACCCGGCGTTCTTAAACCAGAATGTCTACTGAGCCGACCTACAAAGTCGGCGAGTTCGGCGGGGTCGCCTAGATCGGCCGCGACGATTCGGTGGCCGGCGGGAACTGAACACAGACGTTGGTGGAATTCATGCCGTTGATCCTGGAGCGGCAGGACGGGCGACGGCATCGAGTAGAGGCCCAAGCTCGAGGACGACCGCGTCGAATGGGGTCAGGTCGTGTCGTATCCGGGCCAGCACGATGGCCCCCTCAAGGGCGGCGATGACAACGATGGCGAGATTGTCAGACCGCTCGGGGGGCACGCCGAGCTCGACCAGACTCTCGGAAAGTGGTTCGAGCCAACCGTCGAATCCTCGCCGCAACACTTGGCGAAGCTGCTCGCTGGTGGCCGCTGTGTCCGCTGCGGCCGCAACCAGGGGGCACCCAACCGAGAACTGCTCGTTGGTGAGATCACGCCGCCAGCCGTCGACGACGGAAGCCAACAGAGCGCCCGGTGTTCTTGTCCTCAGCTCGCTGAGACTTCTTCGAATCCGACGCGCCGCCACGTCGCCCGCCCAGAGCAGGGCCTCGGAGACCAGTTCCTCTTTCCCGCCAGGGAAGTAGTGCTGTAGCGATCCTCGGGCGGCATCCGCGTCAGTCACGATCTCTCGCATACCGGTCCCCGACACGCCCTTGCGCCGAATGAGCTGTGCCGCACTACGCACCATCCGCTCCCGCGGCGGACGTTCGCGAACGTGAGACGCGCTGGCCTCCGTCACGAGAGCCCCCGCTCACAGCGGACCGACATTGGGCCTTGACTATGACACCTGTCATGATTCATACTTCTAGTATATGACGACTGTCATAGTGGATCAAACGCGAGGGGCACCTCACCGTTCCGTGAAAGAGGTGGCGGTTCTCGGGCCAACTGGGTCAGACCTCCAGGCTGTGCTGGCCATGGTGGCCCGCTGTTCGCGTAGCACCCTGTACCACCGGTTTCATGGCCCCACCGATGGTGTGGCCTACTACGACGCCCTGCTTAGGAATCGAACGGTCGACCCGACGCTTCTCGCGTGGCAGGGCTCAACCTGTGTGGGAGTGGCCAGTCTTGGTGTCGGTGCCACGGGCAACATCGATCTGGCTGTCCTGGTAGAGGACGCATGGCAGCGCCGAGGCATCGGAACCCAGCTGGTTGAATCGTTGCTTGACAGCGCCCGGGCCAGAGGTGTGGCCAGTGTGCACGCTGATGTGCTGGGCGACGACCCGTTCATTCTCCGAGCTCTGCGCCGGATAGGTCCACTCACGGTATCGATTGAGTTTGGAACCTATTCAATCGACATGGACATCCGCAGACAGCCGAGCCAGTCGTCAGAGAACAAGCTTCCTGTCGGGTTCGGAACTGCGACAGGGGGCTGCCAGCCGACGACTCGGCGACGCCCTCGCCGCCTACCTCGATCATCAACCACCCGCGCGGTCCACTTCGTAAGTGTCGTGTCCGGGGCGGTGTCGGAACACGAGAACACCGACACCGCTCCGGCAAGACACCGCCATCACGCAACCAACCTGGCTTTGGCTGCAGCCAGTGGCATCAGTCCTCGGTCAACACATCGGGCCGTCAGGTCCACATAGAAAGGAATACCAAGATGGAATCAAACAAATCCCAGGTGTCTGTCGTCCTCATCCACGGTGCGTGGGCCGATGGCTCGAGCTGGAGTGCCGTCATAGAGCAACTACAGGCTGAGGGCCACAAGGTCACCGCTCCGCAATTCCCGATGACGTCGTTGGCCGATGACGTCGCTCGGCTCCGCCAAGTGCTGGCCCTCCAGGATGGCCCGACTGTCCTCGTTGGGCACTCGTACGGTGGTCAGATCATGACGGCACTCGGTCCGGACGCCCCGAACGTCGTCGGTCTGGTCTACATCGCCGCCTTCGGGCTTGATGAAGGAGAGTCGCTCGGTGCACTCCTGTCGCAGGGTCCGGTGACGCCGGCACTGGTTCACCAGTTCGTCGACGAGAGGGGCTTCGTCTGGCTATCCGAGGACGACTTTGTGAACCATTTCGCGGCTGACGTAGATCCGGTGAAGGCGAGAGTCCTCTACGCCGTCCAACAGCCGTTGGCCGCCGCAGCATTCAATGAGGTAATGGGTGTTCCGGCCTGGAAGTCTCTGCCCTCGTGGTACATGGTTGCCGTTGACGATGAGGCCCTTCCACCCGACGCCGAGCGGCTGTTCGCCAAGCGCATGGGTGCAACCGTCGTCGAAGTCCCGTCGAGCCACCTCGCGATGGTCTCGCACCCGGGAGACGTGGCAAAGCTCGCTGATGCCGCGGCTGAAGCCAGCTCCCTCTAGTCTCGATCCACGAGGCTCAGCCGACGGCCGTTGAGTACGGCGAGTCAGGCGCGGACACGGCCGTGATGACCAACCGGGCTTTGGATATGCCCGAGCATCAAAGATCGAGACGCTTCCTATGAGACGTCAAAGTTTCCTGCGGCCCACCCAAAAGGGTCAGCCGCAATTTGGCGGAGGGAGTGGGATTCGAACCCACGGTGCCTTGCGACACAACGGTTTTCGAGACCGTCCGATTCGGCCACTCTCGCATCCCTCCGGACGAGAGGCTAGCCGCCCCGGCGAGCGCTGAAGAATTGGGTGAGTAGTGCCGATGCCTCTTCGGCCCTCACCCCGACGGTGATGGCCACCTCGTGGTTGAGGCGGGGATCGGCACACAGGTTGTAGAGCGATCCACAGGCGCCGGCCTTGAGGTCGGCGGCGCCGAACACCAGCCAGCCCACCCGGGCCGCGACCAGCGCCCCGGCGCACATGGTGCACGGTTCCAGGGTGACGACCAGGGTCACGGCATCCAGCCGCCGGGTGCCCAGGGCGGCGGCGGCATCGGCCACGACCAGCAACTCGGCATGAGCGGTGGGGTCGCCCCGCAGCTCGCGCTCGTTGTGCCTCGAGGCCACGATCTCGCCATCCACCAGGGCGACGGCACCCACCGGGACGTCATCGTGGGCCAAGGCCAGCTCCGCCTCGGCCAGTGCGGCCCCCATGGCCGCGTGGTTGGCCGCCGAGCTCCCGGGCGCGGGCGGTCCCCCTGCTCCGGTCCCTGCCCCGATTGGCGCGTCGATACCCATGTGGCGGAGGAGATGGGATTTGAACCCATGGTGAGTTTCCCCACACACGATTTCCAATCGTGCCGATTCGGCCGCTCTCGCACTCCTCCGAGCCGGTAGCGCCCCAAAGGGCGCGTGCAGCCCCGACAGGCTAGTCGCCGTCCCGAAGCCCGAGCTCCGACGAGGGCCACTATCCTGTCCCTCGCCCCGGCGTTTCGTGCGGTGGCTGGGTCCTGCGCAACGGGCTCCTGTGAATCGAGTCAGGGTCGGAAGGCAGCAGCTCTCAGCAGGTCAGTTTGTGTGCCGCAGCCAACCTGGCCATCGCACCGAACGCCGGGGCCGATCGCGCCCGGCGGCTTGTAGGCTCACGAGACAGTGTCCGACGTACCCCCCGAACCCTCCCCAGACCCTGCCGCCAGCAGCGCAGCCGGGGACGACGCCCCATACCAGTCTCTTTACCGGCGATACCGTCCCGCCCGGTTCGAGGAGGTCCGGGGCCAGGATCACGTGGTCCTCGCCCTCCGCAACGCCGTTCGTGATGACCGGGTGGCGCACGCCTACCTGTTCAGCGGGCCACGCGGGACGGGCAAGACCTCGACCGCCCGCATTCTGGCCAAGGCGTTGAACTGCACCAACCTCACCGACGGCGAACCCTGCGGGGTGTGTTCCTCATGCGTCGAGATCGCCAAGGGCACCTCGCTCGACGTCCACGAGCTCGACGCCGCCTCCAACAACGGGGTGGAGGCCATGCGCGACCTGGTCTCCCGGGCCGCGCTGGGGACTCCGGGGCGACAGAAGGTCTACATCGTCGACGAGGTCCACATGCTGTCCACCGCGGCCTCCAACGCGCTGCTGAAGACGTTGGAGGAGCCCCCCGCCCACGTGGTGTTCGTGCTGGCCACCACCGACCCGCAGAAAGTACTGCCCACCATCCGCAGTCGTACCCAGCACTTCGAGTTCCGGCTGCTCGACGCTGACACCCTCGGTGCCCTGCTCACCCAGGTTCGAAACGATGCGCAGCTCGACGTGACCGACGAGGGGCTGGATGTCGCCCTCCGCCGGGGCAAGGGGTCGGCCCGCGACGCCCTATCAGTGCTCGACCAGGTGGCCGCGTCGGACTCCATGGACGACGATCTTCCCGCGCTGAGCGAGATCGCCGAGGCGCTGGCCGAACGGGACACGTCACGGGCCCTGGTGGCCGTGGCCCACCTGACCTCGGCGGGCTGGAGCCCCCAACAGCTGGCCGGCGACCTCGTCGAGCACCTGCGCCAGGCCTTCTTGACCATGGTCGCCCCCGAGCTGGTGTCGGTGGGTGACACCGAACGGGCCGAGATCACCGCCTTGGGCGAAGGCCTGGGCCTGGCCGCCGTGGTGCGGGGGATGGAGGTGCTGGGGCTGGCCCAGGTGGCCATGCGGGAAGCGCCGGATCCCCGGGTCAACCTGGAGGTCGCCCTCGTCCGGTTGGCCCATCCCGACGTGGACGTATCCCCCGAGGCGCTGGTGGCTCGCATCGAGCGACTGGAGCGAGGGGGCAGCACTCCCTTGCCGTCGGGCAGCGATGCCGTCACCGCCCCGCCGGTTGCCGCCACACCGCCGGCCGCCGCCGCCACACCGGCTTCCGCCGCAGTCCCGTCGGGCGCCACCGCCCCGCCCAGTGCTGCAGCTGCCCGCCCGATCACGGAGACGCCATCGGTGGGGTCGCCCCGCTCGGAGTCCCAAGCGAACGCCCCATCCTCGGTGCCGCGGTTGTCGATTCCGGAGCCACCGGTCGATCCAGCGGCATCGGCCGCCCCGACCGGGTCGTCCGGAGGGCGCAAGACGCTGGGGGCCATCCGCCGCGAGGCCGGAGGATCGGCATCCCCGGACCCTGCTGCCGCATCTGGACCGGCCGCCGCATCGGGTCCTGCTGGCGCATCGGGTCCTGCTGGCGCATCGGGTCCCAGAGGAACAGAGTCTGGTGTGTCGGATTCGGCAGATCCCGTTTTATCGGGGGGACCGCGCTCGGCTGGATCGCCCGATCCGTCGTTCCCGCCGACCGACGACCCGCAGCGATCGGCGCCCATGCCGTCCCGTGACGAGTTGGTGGAGGCATGGGGCGACCACGTGCTCGGCCGTTTGCGGCCCAAGGCCAAAGCGCTGTTCCAGGCCGGCCGGTTCGTCAGCGTGGAGGGGGAGCAGGCGAAGTTCGGGTTGCCCAACGAGACCCACCGGAAGCGATGCGAGGAAGTCCGGGCCGACGTCGAGGCCGTCCTGTCCGAGCACTTCGGCCGGCGGGTCTCCCTGATGTTGGTGGTCGATGACAGCTCCGGCGGACAGACGGCCTCGACGGGCCGGCCCGGTCCGGAGGGCCCGGACTCGTTCGCGCCGTCGTCGGGGTCATCGGGGTCATCGGGTCCATCGGAGCCATCCCCGTCCATGCCGGCGGCCGCTCCCTCCGGCTCGTCATCTCCGTCGGGAGCTCCCGTGTCGCGGCCCGGGGCGGGCGCGGCTGCGGCGGCATCGGGCTCGCGGCCACCGTCCGCCTCGTTCGACCGGTCCGCCTCGTTCGACCCGTCCGCCCCGTCTGACCGGTCCGCCCCGTCTGACCGGTCCGCCCCGGTGCAGGACGACGACGACCAGGACTTCTCGGCCTTCGACGAATCAGAGCTGGGGGAGGTGGCCGACGTGGACAACTCGCCCGCCGCCCGGGTCCTCCAAGCCTTTCCCGGCGCCGAAGAGGTGAACTGAGTGGCCATCTTTTCGGGGCCGCTGCAATCATTGATCGACGAGCTGGGCCGGTTGCCGGGGGTGGGGCCCAAATCGGCCCAGCGGATCGCCTTCCACCTGCTGAAGGTGGCACCCGAGGATGCCAACCGGCTGGCCTCGTCGATCATTGCCGTCAAAGAGAAGATCACCTTGTGCACGCGGTGCTTCAACGTGGCCGAGGGCGGCCTGTGCTCCATCTGCACCGACGATCGTCGGGACACCACGGCGATCTGCGTGGTGGAGGACCCGAGGGACATCGTGTCGGTGGAGAGGACCAGTGAGTTCAGCGGTCGGTACCACGTCTTGCAAGGGGCGTTGAATCCGATCGAGGGAATCGGACCGGATCAGCTCCGTGTCCGCGAGCTGCTGGGCCGGGTGGAAGAGGAGGGGATCACCGAGGTGATCCTGTGCACCAACCCCAACCTCGAGGGCGAGACTACGGCTATGTACCTGGCCCGGCTGTTGAAGCCCATGGGGCTGAAGGTGACCCGCATCGCCAGCGGATTGCCGGTGGGCGGTGACCTGGAGTACGCCGACGAGTTGACCCTCGGGCGCGCCCTCGAGGGACGCCGGGAAGTGGACGCCTGAGCCATGGCCGCGTCGTCTGGTACCCATTCGGCCAAGTACCTCTGGCTCCTGCGCCACGCCAAGGCCACCGCCCACGGTCGCCGCGGGGGCAACGACTACGACCGGCCCCTCACCACCCGGGGACGCCGGGACGCCC
>DATMMO010000320.1:0-15444 GCA_035569695.1 Acidimicrobiales bacterium
GCGCGGTCGCAGCGCATAGCGCACGGCGACGAGGGACAGGACCAGGGCGGCGACGTCGGTGAGATTGTGCCCGGCATCGGCCAGCAGGCCCAGGGAATGAGAGGTCAACCCGAACACCACTTGGACCGCCACCAAGACGACATTGAGGCCCAGGCTGTACGTGAGTCGTCGGGTGCGGGTCATGGTTCTCTTCGCCTCATACTACCGGGAGGATGAGCCCGACCCCCAGGTCGGGCGGCTCCGAAGTGCCTGCAAGCCGCCTCAGAAGCAGCTCGAAAGCGGCTCCGAAGTCGGCTCCCTGACAGGCGACGAGTCGCCCGCCCGCCAACGAGTCGTCCAGCCCGCCAGCGAGGTCGCCCCGCCGGCCAACGAGCCGGCCGCCCAACGAGCCCGCCGAGCTCAGCCGATCAGCTCAGGTTCCCCCACAGCCGGCTCGGACGGATTCCCCAAGCCACCTGGCGAGCCAGCTCTCCTTGGACAACGGGCAGGTCGTCGGCGTGGGTGACCCCGACGCACCTGGTATCGGTGCGGAGCACCCGCACCGGGAGCCCGGCCCCGGATTCGATGGCGGCCCCGACGACCTCGGGCAGCAGCACCTCGGCCTTGGGCACCTCGACGCCGCCCGCGATCTGGTCGAGGATGACTTGCTCGTCGAGGCCGGACGCGTCCATGGCGGCATCGAAGACTTCCCAGATCTCGGGGCGGAAGCCCCACAGGTTCACCGATACCGTTGCGTCACCAGGAAGCTTGTCTGGCTGCCGGCCGTCCAGGCTCGAGAAGTCCCGACCACCCGCCAGCCGGGAGACCTGGCGCCGTTCGGTCATAGCCACCAGATGCCCGCTGGCGTCTACTTCGCAGATCCCCCGGGTCACCGGGTCGTCGGTCACCACGCTGTTGGCGAGCTCGAATCCGACCAGGGCATGCTCGCCGTGGTTGGCCGTCAACTGGTGGCTCAACAAGTCGAAGGCCTCGCGCCCGTACACGTCGTCGGCGTTGGCCACGGCAAAAGGGTGCTCCGTGCCGACCAGCGATCGAGCGGCCAGGGTGGCGTGGGTGGTTCCGAGCGGGACCCGTTGCTCGGCGAAGCTGACGTTGACCGACGAGGGCCAGCACCGCTCCACGTGGTAGCGGATGGCCGGTCCTGTCTCGGGGTGGATGACCAGGACAATGGCGCCGAACCCAGAAGCGACGGCGTCGCTGGCCACGAGATCGATGACGGCCTCACCCGAAGGCCCGACCGGCGCCAACGGCTTGCACCCTCCGTAGCGCCGTGCGGCCCCCGCGGCCAACACCACCAGCACCGGAGCCACCGACGCGGTCACCCGCCCCAGCGCAGCACGGCGCTGGCCCAGGTCATCCCGCCGCCGAACCCGCTGAGCAGTACCCGGTCCCCCTTGTTCAGCCGGCCGGCTTCGATGGCGTCGACCAGCGCCAGCGGGATCGACGCCGACGAGGTGTTGCCATAGCGGTCGATCACCATCACCGCCTTCTCGTCGGGGATGCCCATTCGCTGGCAGACGGCCTGAATGATGCGGAGGTTGGCCTGGTGGGGGACGACCAGATCGATGTCGTCGGTGGTCAGCCCAGCATCGGCGATGGCCCGCTCCGACGACTCGACCACGGCCCGTACGGCCTTGCGGAAGATCTCCTTGCCGTCCATGTACAGGTAGCCGCCGTGGTCGCACTTGAGCAGGTGGCGCAGGGAACCGTCGGCGTTGAGGTTCCAGGACAGCAGCTGACCGGGGCCATCGGTCGCCTCGAGGACGACTGCCCCTGCTCCGTCGCCCACCAGCACGGCAACCGACCGGTCGTCCCAGTCGGTGATGCGGCTCAGGGTCTCGGACCCGATGAGCAACAGTCGCTCGGCCCCGATGGCCAACATCCCGTGGGCGACGGCCAGGCCGTAGACGAACCCCGAGCACGCCGCGTTCACGTCGAAGGCGCCACCGGGGATACCGAGGCCGTCCTGTACCGTGGCCGAGGTGCCGGGCACGATGCCGTCGGGCGTGGTGGTGGCCAGGATCACCGAGTCGATCTCGTCCGGACGCCGGCCCGCCTTCTTCAGGGCGGCCAGCCCGGCCTCGATGGCCAGCCCGGAGGTGGTGCCGCCGATCCGGCGCTCCCGGATACCGGTGCGTTCGACGATCCAGGCGTCATTGGTATCGAGGGTGGCGGACAGGTCCTCGTTGGTGACGACTTTGTCGGGGACAGCGATTCCCCAACCGGTGATGATCCCGCCACGACCTGGAACAGTCATTCAGCCCGCCTCGAGTACGTGGATTCCGATGAATGCCGCATCGGTCCCGATGATGCCACCAGTATTGGCCGCGCAGGCAACCCGGGCCCCGGCAACCTGACGGGGGCCAGCACCCCCCTTGAGCTGAGTGGCCAGCTCCACCACCTGGGCCAGCCCGGTGGCTCCCAAGGGGTGGCCACGAGAGACCAGGCCTCCAGAGGGGTTGACGGTCACCCCGCGTCCGCCCACCGTCGTGTCTCCGGCCACGGTGGCCGGACCGGCATCGCCCGGCTTGAAGAAACCCAGCGATTCGAGGGCGTACAGCTCCTCGGCGCTGGTGGCATCGTGCAGCTCGATGACGTCCATGTCCTCGGGTCCCATGCCGGCGGTATCCCACGCCGCCGCTGCCGTCTCGGCCAAGCGCTCGTGGTAGTCGAGGTCTCCGTTGCCTGAACGCACGGTGCTCGAGACGATCCTCGGCCTTCCCGGCGCGGGGTCGGTGGTCAACAGGACAGCAGCCGCGCCATCGGTGAACGACGAGCACATGAACCGGGTCAGAGGACCGGCGATGGGCGTCGAGGCCAGGACCTCCTCAACAGTGACCGCCGTTTGGAACTGGGCATTCGGGTTCAGGGACCCATGGTGCCTGGCCTTCACCGCGGTGGCGGCGAACTGCTCGGGGGTGGCGTCGCGCTCCTCCATCTGAATGACCGTCCAGGTGGCGTTGAGCCCCATGAGGACGGACCCCGACGGGTTCTCGAGCCGCTCGTGCATCTGGATCCGGTCCGGGAGCGGAACCCCGTCCTCGATCCCGGCGATGGTCTCGGCCCGATTCCCCGTCCACATCTTTTCAACGCCGACCGCCAGCACCAGGCCGCCGTCGGCCCGAGCGGCCAGGGTGGCCATATGCAGGGCTGACGCGCCGCCGGCGCAGGAGTTGTCGACGTTGATGACGCCGGCATTGCGCAGCCCGGCCCGCTTGAGGAACGACTGCCCGCGGATGCAGCCCTGGTCGAGGAGCCGGCCTGCGGTGGCATTGCCGAATACCACCAGGTTGATGGAGGCAGGGTCTACGCCGGCGTCAGCGACGGCATCGGCCACGACCTGGTGGGACATGTCTTCGATGGTCCGGTCCCGCCGGTTCATTGGCGTGATGGCCATGCCGGCGATGTGTGCGAAACGATCCATGGCTGTCCTTCTGTCGGGGTGAACTCGGTCGTGCCGCGGTCAGGCGGTGGATGCGGTCAGGCGGTGGATAGGGATAGGGCTGCCATGAGGCGGCCGACCTGCGGTAGTGGTTGGTCGTCGGTGATGTACAAGGCGACGTGCTCGGCCCCTGCTGCCTGGTAGTCGGTCACGGTGCGGGCCACGGACTCGGCGCTGCCCACGACCAGGTGACGTCGGAAGGCCTTGGCCGGGATCCCGTAGAGCGAGGACATCCATTCCGTTCCTCGGCTGAGACCCTGGTCGGTGTCGTCGTCAATGGAGGCGAACAGGACGACCGAACGGGTCACGGCATCGTCGGGTCGGTCGGCCCGATCGATCTCTTTGGCCAGCCGGGCCAGGGCGGCGCTGTACTCCTCGGGGGTGAGCAGCATGGGGATCCAGCCGTCGGCCGACGACGCCGCCCGCCGGAGCGCCACCTCCGAGGAGCCGCCCACCCACAGGGGAACGGGTGGAGGGGCAGGCAGCTGGCGGTATCGGTCGAAGTTGGCACCGGCAATGTCACCACCGGCAATGTCGGCGCCGCCCTCGCCGGATCCGGACGCCCAGGCCCGGCGAACCTGTGCGATTCCCTCGTCGAGCTGGCGCCCGCGTGTCGCATAGTCGATTCCCGACACCTCGTACTCGCCGGCGTGGCTCCCCACCCCTACCCCGAGCACCATGCGCCCCTGGGTCAGTGTTTGGAGGGATGCAGCCTGTTTGGCCACCGCTGGTGCCTGTCGCAACGGCAGCTGGACGACGCACGTGCCGAGCATGGTCCGGCGGGTCGCGGTGGCCGCCACTGTGAGCGCGGTCATGCACTCGAGGACCGGCCCGTGCCAGAAGAGATGGTCGGTCGCCCACAGCGCATCGACCCCCAGCGCCTCGGCCGCCCGGCAGGTCTCAGCAAATTCGACCAGGGGATCGTAGGCAGCCCCGGGCCTCGGCGTTCCCGGTGGGACGGTGCTACCAGCGGTACGACCAGTAGGAGAAACCGCAGACCACGAGGGCTGAATGGTTTGGGGAAAGGTCGGGAGAATGAGTCCGACCGGCCCGAGCGGGGTGGCTGGTCGTACCATGGGCACACACCATCGTAACCGGCCGCAGCCCCAAGGCGCGTTCCTGGCTCAGCGAGTTCTTACCAACCGGTAACCAGGGCCCTCCGGACCGAGAAAACCGGACCACGTCGCAGGATATGTTCGAAGAAGTCGCTGGGCACGACAGAATGGGGGTACGGCACCGCCAACCCCGGCTGGGTGACGCGAACTGGAGGTCCTCCGTGTCGACCGATGAACAGGTGTTGACCGATGATGAGCGGGCGAAGCGGCTCGGAGAGCTCAACGCCATCATCGAGCTGATGCGGCCGGCCGTGCAGTCCGACGGTGGTGACCTGGCCCTCCTTCACGCCGACGTGGAGACCGGGGTGGTCGAGGTGCAGCTCCAGGGCTCGTGCAGCTCGTGCGCCATCAGCTCGTCGACCCTGCAGGGTGGGGTGGAGCGCATCCTCCATGACCGCCTGGACTGGGTGACCGAGGTCATCGGCGGCGTCGACGAGTCCGAGGACATCTTCGAGAGCCAGGCCATGGGCCGCGGCGGGTACGTACCCAGCCTGTAGGAGCCCCTCGGACTGCCCGGGGCGACGGGGATCATCGGGATCGGGCGCACTAGCATCGACGCGGATGACCTTGGCCAACAGTGGAGACGGCGGCGCGGGCGGTTCTGACCCGGTCGACCTGGACCTGCTGGCCGCCGCCCTGCGGGCCGATACTGCCGACGTCGACCTGTTCTTCGAGGTTCTGGGGGGAAAGCTCCTTGAGATCCTGGGCGATCGGGTGGAGGTCGAGCGCATCGGTTCCCGCTTCAAGAAGGACCGCCCTATCGGTCGGATCGCCGTCGACTTCGACCCGGTCGGTCCCCGCTTGGAGGTCGCTCGGGAAAAGCGTGGCTTGTCGTGTCACGTGCGCAAGACGGTGCGGGGCATCGTCATCAGCGACACCGAGGTGGACGTGGCCACCTGGACCGCCACCCTGGTGGCCAGCTTGGGCGACGAGGCCAACCACAGCGCCGCCACCCGTCTGGCCCTCCAATCCCTTCTGACCTGACGAGGAGCCCTTGACCGCCACCGATTCCACCCAAGGCCTGCCCCCCGATGCGATGCGTCGCCTCCAGGAGTCCGAGGACAGCGACGGGCGGCGGGGGCTGTTCACCAGCGACCTGTCGGTCAACGAGTTCCTGCTGGTCAAAGAGGCCGGCTTCCATCCCCGAGGCCTGGTGTTCGGCAGCTCGATCTACCACATTGGCTTCCAGCGCCGGGGCATGCGGAAGAACCGGGAGCTCGGGGCCTTGACCCAGGCCATGTACACCGCTCGGGAGCTGGCCATGGCCCGGATGGAGACCGAGGCCGATGTGCTCGGGTCCGACGGGGTGGTGGGGGTACGCCTGTCGGTCAACTTCTACGACTGGGGCAAGCACTCGGCCGAGTTCATCGCCATCGGCACCGCGGTGTCGGCCGACGAGTCCGACACCCACTGGAGGACGTCGGCGGGGAAGCCGTTCACCAGCGACTTGAGCGGCCAGGATTTTTGGACGTTGGTGCAGGCCGGCTATGCCCCTCTGGGCCTGGTCATGGGGACCTGCGTCTACCACGTCGGCTACCGGGGAGTCGGGGCGGTGATGTCCACCAGCATGCGCAACGCCGAGCTGCCCCACTTCACGCAGGCGCTCTACGAGGCCCGGGAACTGGCCATGAGCCGCATGCAAGAGGAAGCCCGCGCCCTGGGCGCCGAGGGCATCGTCGGCGTCCAGCTGGTCGAGAAGTCCCACTTCTGGGGAAGCCACGTCATCGAGTTCCTGGCCATCGGCACTGCGGTCCGGCCCCTTCGCTCCGACCACGTGATCGCCCAACCACAGATGATCGTCACACTCGACACGTGAACGGACCACCACCCCCACCCCCGAGCGTCGAGGGCCCGGTGGGAGCGGCACCCGCCGGCGACCTGCCCGAGGCCGCCCTCACCCGCCTGGCCGAAGGGGCTGCACCCGGGGGCACGTGGACCAGTGACCTGTCCGTCTCCGAGCTCTCGGCCGTGGAGCGCTGCGGCTTCACCCCCGCCGGCATGGTGGTGGGCATGACCGTCTACCAGTTCGGGCTGCAGGGCTATGGGTTGTACCGGTCTTCGGGGGCCATGGGCGGATCGTCCATGGGGAGCCTGTACATGACCCCGGCGTGGGCCGGCGGCTACCAGAAGGCCTATATCTGCCAACATGGCATGTACGGCCACCTGCCCGGGTACAACTACGAGGACCTCTGGTACGAGCAGGGCCTGACCGAGGCGTACACCCTCGCCATCGATCGACTGCGGGAAGAGGCCGCCCTCCTCGAGGCCCACGGGGTGGTCGGCGTGCGCTACGAATCCCGCCGCCTGCCGCTGACCACGTCCGCTCCGGTCATCGAGATCCGCATGGTGGGGACGGCCATCCGGCGGCAGGGCTCGCCCCTGCTGTCCGAGCCGTTCACCTCCCATCTCTCGGGCCAGCAGTTCGCCAAGCTCATGGACACCGGTTGGGTCCCTGGAGCAATGGTCGTGGGAGTCGGGGCCATCCGTTCCTATGGCGGTTGCGTGGTGGGCGACGGGACCGCATCCAGTGCCGGGGCCTTCGGCCAATACCAGTCGGGGGAGTTCCGTCAGCGATCCGACGCCATCCAGCACTGTCGGCGATTCGCCGTCGACCGGTTGGAGACCCACGCCACCGGCTACGGGGAGCGGGTGGTCGGGGTGGACGTGGCCGCGCAATTCCACAGCACCATGGAGGACACCATGCTGGTGGAGAACGTCATGCTGGGCACGGCCGTCCGTCGGTTCGGCCACATCCGCGATTCCCACCCGGCGCGGGTGACGGTGGGATTGGCCGACGTGACCCGGTCCGGCGCCGTGACCTGATGAGCGGGGAACGGCAGCGGCCAGAGCCACCGAAAGCACCGAGCCCTTCCCCGCCAGCCCAGCCAGCCCAGCCATCCGAGGCCCACATGGCCGACCTGGCCCTCGATGCCCTGCGCCGGCCGCCGGGAGGATCGGGAGGAGGGAACCGGGCGTCGAGCTCAGGCCACCATCGCGCCGTGTCCACCGACTTCAGTGTGGACGAGGCGATCCTGGTCGAGGGAACGGGACATGAGCCCCTGGGCCTGGTCACCGGGTCGGCCATCTACCGTCCGCCGTTCTGGGGGCGGTACGGGGTGGCCATGCGGGAGAACCGCGAGCTGGCCGACCTGTCGAACAGCCTGCACGCCGCCCGCACCATCGCCATGGGTCGGCTCCGGGCCGACGCGGCGGCACTGCACGCCGATGGCGTGGTCGGGGTGAGGCTCGAGTTCGAGGGGGCAGAGGGAAAGGGCCGGGACTACCGGTTCAACGCCATCGGCACCGCCATCCGGGCCACCCGGCACGCCACGGTGCGGGCCAATGACCCCCCCTCCGACGGTTTGCCGCCGCCTCGGGGCGAGGTGTTCACCAGCGACCTGAGCGGTCGGGACTTCGCCCTTCTGGCCCGAGCCGGGTACGTGCCCGCCGGCATGGTGATGGGGGTGTGCGTGTACCACGTGGCCCGGCGGCAGTTCGGCGACTGGCTCAAGACCCAGAACGCCAACATCGAGCTCGAGCTCATCACCACTGCCCTGTACGACTCCCGCGAGCTGGCCATGGAGCGCATGCAAGAGGAGTCGCATGCCCTCGGGGCCGATGGCATCGTCGGCGTGCGCATCCAGGAGGAGACGCACGTGTGGGGGAGCCACGTCATCGAGTTCCTGGCCATCGGCACCGCCGTGCGGCTGGTGGCCGACGAGCACCGCACGCTTGCTCCCGACATGGTCGTTCCCCTCGACGACCTCACCGTGGAGACCGACCCCCGCAAGCTCCGGGGCCGGTAGCCGGCATTCGGGGCACGAAGTCAGGGGTGTGGTGCAGGCGCCTCCTGACCGCCGGTCACCCAGCCCCGGTCGCCCCCGATCAGCCGGCCAGGTCCTCCACTGCAATCGGTCCGTATCGGACCAGCGGCTCGAACTGGTCGAGCACGGTGCGGTCGCTGTCGCCGATCCCCCGGAGCGGGGCAGTGCCCAGGCGCCGGCTGCAGAACCGCCGGGCCACGGCCGCCTTGCGGGCATCGCCGTCCCGGTCGAGGGACCAGGCCGCCTCCTCCACCACGAGCGCGCCCTCGGCCGTGTCGGCCAGGAGTTCGGCGAAGCGGCGGGAGTGGAGCAGAGCCAGGTCGTCGTCCAGGCCGGCCAGCACCTTCACCGCCTCGGTGGCGTCGTTCAAGGCGGCGGCCACGCCGTCGACCGCCGGGGCCAGCACCGGGTGGGAAGCGCCGTGGTCGATGGCCCGCTCGACCCGGGCAAACAGGGCCTCGTGGGCGTTCTCGCCCCGCACGGCCCGGCGGACGTCGATGCACAGGATGTTCTCGGTCCCTTCCCAGATGGTGTGGCACTGGGCGTCGCGGAGCTGTCGGGCCATGGGCCAGTCCTCCATGTAGCCGTTGCCCCCGAACACCTCCAGGGCGTTGCTGGCCGCCCACAGGGCCACCCGGGTGCAGCGCATCTTGGCCAGGGGGATGAGGATGCGGCGCAACAACCGGCCCTCCTCCGGGTCGACCGCGGTCCGGCTGGAGCCCGCACACTCGTAGCTGATGGCCATGCCCGCCTCCAGGTCGACCAGCATGTCGACCAGGGTCTCCCGCACCAGGGGGTAGCTGTCGATCCGGTTGCCCCACTGCTTGCGCTGGGCCGCGTAGATGGCCGCCTCCAGGAACGACCGGCGGTGGATGCCCAGACCCATGAGCGACACGCCGAAGCGGCTGCCGTTGACCATCTCCATCATGCGGTTGATGCCCCGACCGTCCCGGGCCGCGTCGGGCGCCACCACGCCGGAGCCGCCGGCTGCGCCCGGGGCGCCCGAGCCACCGGGCTCACTGCCGGCCAGCCAGGCTCGCGCCCCGTCAAGGGTGACCTCGCCGGTGGGCACGCCGACCGTTCCCAGTTTGGGCTTCAGCCGCTTGATGACGAACCCGTTGGGCGATCCGTCGGGCAGCCGGCTGGGCACGATGAAGGTGGCCAGCCCCCGGCTGCCCTCGGGGGCGCCTTCGGGCCGGGCCAACACGATGAACACGTCGGCGTCGACGTTGGAGCAGAAATGCTTGTCTCCGACCAGGACCCACTCGTCGCCGTCCTGGACGGCCCGGGTGGTGTTGGCCCCGACGTCGGAGCCGCCCTGGCGCTCCGTCAGGAACATCCCGCCCTCCCAGGCCACCTCGGGGTCGAGGGAGGTGAGCTTGGCCAGCACGTCGTCGCGGACCGCGGCCGGGGCGTAGCGCTCGACGATGTCGGCGGCGCCGCCGGTCATGCCCAGACCGCAGTACACGGCGGTTTCGGCTTGGCTGACCAGGTAGGAGAGCGAGGCGGTGATCACGGCGGGCACCGGCCGCCCGGCGTGGGCGGGGAGGCCGACGAACCCGTTGCGGATGAGGTCGGCCTTGTTGGCCAGCCACGACGGGTGGTGGACGACCTCGCCCACGTCGAAGCCCCAGCGGTCGTACCGGTTGAGCACCGGTCCATGGGCGTCGGTGACCTCGGCCCGGGCGGCCAGGGTGCGCCCCACCAGGTCGCCGTAGCGGGAGACGTGTTCCTCGGCGAACGAGCGGTCGTCGGGATCGGGGAGATACCGATCCAGCAGGAGGGACAGGTTGGGGTCGAGTTGATACCAATCGTTTCCGATGGCCTGATCGAGTTCGGCGTAGTCGGGAAGCATGTGGTCGATCGTATGCCTGCTCGGTTCCTCTGGGCCGTCGGTCGCCCGTTGCATTAGTTAGCCGAACTAACTATTATGGAGACGTGACCACCACGACAAGAGCAGCCGACCGAGCAGCCACCGACGACACCGCAGCCGTCGGTGGAGCGGCAACCGATGCCGGCTCCGCTGAGGCTGCCCCCGGCGAAAGCCTGCCCGTCGGTATCGATCAATCGGAGGCCGAGCTGGCTTCCCGGCTCCGCCTCAGCGTCACCCGGCTCCACCGGCGACTGCGCCAGCACAACGTGGGGGGCCTCACGCCGTCCCAGGCATCTGCCCTGGCCTCCATCAACCGCTTGGGTGCGCCCACGTTGGGCGAGCTGGCCGTGACCGAGTCCATCCAGCCGCCATCGATGACCAGGATCGTGGGCAACCTGGAAGCGGCCGGCTATGTGAAGCGGGTGGTGGACCCGGCCGACCGGCGAGTGGCCCGGGTCACCCTCTTGGCCTCCGGACGAAAGGTGCTCCAGCAGAACCGGTCGTTGAAGAACGCCTTTTTGGCTCGGCAGCTACACCAGCTCGACGAGGGGGAGCGGGTGGCGCTCGACCAGTTGACCGTGCTCCTTGAGCGCCTCTTGGAGCTGGAAGAGCTATGAGCAGGCGGGACGCCCGATGAACGGGCGGCACGCACCATGAGTGCTGTGGGTGTGGCCACCCGACGGACGTTTCAGTCCCTCCGGGTCCGGAACTACCGGCTGTACTTCACGGCCCAGCTCATCTCCAATTCGGGCACCTGGATGGACCGGGTTGCTCAGGCCTGGCTGGTGCTGCACCTGACCGGTAGTGGCTTCGACCTCGGGATCGTCACCGGGCTTCAGTTCTTGCCCATGCTCCTCTTCGGGCCGTGGGGCGGCCTGGTGGCCGACCGGGTCAACAAACGAAGGCTGCTGTACTTCACCCAGGCGGGCGGGGGCCTCATCGCCCTGGCCCTCGGCATCCTGGTGGAGACCCATGCCGTTCGCCTGTGGCAGGTGTTCCTGCTCGCATTCCTGCTCGGGGTGACCAACCTCTTCGACAACCCGGCGCGCCAGACGTTCGTGTTCGAGATGGTGGGCAAGGAGGACCTTCCCAATGCCGTCAGCCTGAACTCGGTGGTGATGAACGCCTCCCGGGTGGTAGGGCCGGCCGTGGGCGGGGTGGTGATCACCGTGGTCGGACTGGGCGCGTGCTTCCTGGCCAACGCGGCTTCGTTCCTGGCTGTCCTGGTGGCGCTGGCCCTGATGCGGACGAGCGAGCTTCACACCATCGCCCCCGTGGTCCGGGCCAAAGGCCAGCTCCGTGATGGGTTCCGCTATGTCTGGCGGACTCCCTCGCTGCGCAACACATTGATCGCCATGGCCGTCATCGGGATCTTCGCCTACAACTTCCAGGTCACCCTGGCCCTCCTGGCTACCGTGACCTTCCACGGTGGAGCCGGCGCCTACGCCGTGTTGACCTCGTGCATGGGTGTCGGGGCCATCGCCGGAGGGCTGACCGTGGCCCACCGCGGGCGCCCCACGCCCCGGCTCCTCCAAGGGGTGGCCCTGACCTTCGGGGCCCTCCTGGCCGTGGTGGCCGTGGCCCCCAGCCTTGCTTTCGCCGCCGTAGTCATCGTGTTCATGGGCGCTGCCTCGATTGCCTTCATCGCCACCGCCAACTCCGAGCTGCAGCTCGAGGCCGAGCCGGCCATGCGAGGCCGGGTCATGGCTCTGTATTCCATGGCCTTCCTGGGCAGCACCCCGATCGGTGGACCGCTCATCGGGGGCATCAGCGAATGGACCAACCCGCGGGTAGCCATCGCCGTCGGAGCGATCGCCACCCTCGCTGCCGCGGGCGTCCTCCGCTGGCGATACCGAGCCGGACAGGCCGCCGCCACCGCCGGGTTGTCCGACAACGTAGCGTCGGCGCCCGACGTCGAGCCGGCTGGCGAGGTCGTCACCGAGGTGGCCTGAGGCGGCCAAGCGAGGGGTCAGGCGGCCGAGGCCGGCTTGGGCTCTTTGGGGAGGCCCAGCACCCGTTCGCCCACGATGTTCCGCTGGATCTCCGCCGTGCCCCCCCAGATGGTCTCCGACCGGGAAAAGAAGAACGCGGCCTGGAGGTCGCTGACCGGGTAGTCGGTCCGGCCCCGCTTCAACGGCGAGTCGCTGTCCTCCTCGGGGTCGCCGGTGAGGATCTGGGCGTCGGGGCCCTCGATGTCGAGGGCCAGGTCCATCGTGTCTTTGTGATATTCGGACCAGAACATCTTGTTGCAGGCGCTCAAGGCGGCCATCTCGTGGGTGCCGTTCAGCGAATCGGTCAACGAGCGGAAGCCGTTGATCTCCATGATCTTGACCTTGGACCATGCCGTGGCCAGGCGCTGGCGGATCAGCGGGTCGGTATCGCGCCCATGGCTCCGGGCTTCCTTGATGATGGTGTTGAGCTCGCGGGCGAACCGTCGGTGTCCCGTGGTGGCCGAGGATCCCCGCTCGAACCCGAGCGTGGTCATGGCCACCTTCCACCCGTTGTTCTCGCCCCCCACCACGTTGGCCCGGGGGCATCGGGCATTGTCGAAGAACACCTCGTTGAAGTCGCCCGACCCGTCCACCTGCTCGATGGGCCGAACCTCGATGCCGTCCTGCTTCATGGGGACGAGCAGGTAGGAGATCCCGGCGTGCTTGGGCACGTCCGGGTCGGTTCGGGCCAGGAGGAAGACATAGTCGGCGAACTGGGCCTGGGTGGTCCATACCTTCTGCCCGTTGATCACCCATTCGTCGCCGTCGAGCTCGGCCCGGGTCTTCAAGGAGGCGAGGTCGCTCCCGGCATCGGGCTCGGAGAACCCCTGGCACCAGGCGATGGTGCCGTTCAGGATCCCGGGGATGAACTCCTTCTTCTGCTCCTCGGTGCCCCATTGCAAGATCGTGGGGCCTACCAGCGTGTCGCCGAAGAAGTCGGCGCGGAGCGGGGCCTCGACCCGAGCGAACTCCTCGTTCAGCACCACCGACTCCATCAGGGACAGGCCCTTGCCCCCGTACTCGATGGGCCAGGAGGCGCAGATCCAGCCTCCGGCGAACAGCTTCTTCGTCCATTCCTGGTTGAAGGCCTTCTTCTCGTCCCTGGTCATCGAGAATTCAGGTGTACCCCAGCCGTCGGGCAGGTTGTCCTCGAGCCAGGAGCGGATCTCGGATCGGAACGTCTCAGCCTCGGGTGGGTAGGTCAGGTCCATGTGATGGACAGTACCCGCCAAGAACGGCGTACAACCCACCGACGCCGGCCGTCGGGTGGCGTAGGTGGGTAACATGAGGGGACCGGACGATTGGTCCCGCTGGACCGTGATGAAGGGAGTTGTGGCCGATGGAACAGGGAGTCCTTCCTCGTTCAACGGAAATCACAGCTCAGCTTCCCGTCCGCACGCACCGTCACTGACCTCGGCTCAGAGCTGACCGGTCTGGTGTGATGGGGCGGCCCCCGATGCTGGCTGCACCGAGGGCGTCCCCGTTCGAGCCGCACAAGGTGCCGTCAGCCCCTTCGATCAGCCCCCGCCCAGCTGGACAGCCTTCACCACCAAGAGCACGGCGGCGACTACCAGGTAGGCCCGCAACGAGAGCATGCCGACGCGGAGGCCCGGCGACCATTTGACCGGCTTGAGGAGGGCGAGGGGAGGCATCCGCCACGACAGCTTCTCGGTTTGGCTCATGGTCGGAGGCTCGGGCTTGGCGGCCTGACCGGGTCGCCGAGCGAGGATGCGGAGCACGATCGAGATGATGACGCCGCCGGCCGCCAGGGCGGCGGTGATGTAGATGAAGACGTCGATCACGTTGATGCCGGGGAACAGGGTGGTGGCCATGAGGGTGCCCGAGAGGACCAGCAACACGCCGATGATGAACGAGGCCAGGAGGTTGAGCCACTTGGGATTGACCCACGGGCCGAGCACCTCGCGGTCGTTGCACAACAGCAGCAAGAAGACGGCGGCAGAGGGGAGCAGGAGACCGGCCAGGGCTTGGACGCTGGTGGTGATCAGTCCTAGTGGGGCCTTCGGTATCAGCACGATGGCGGCGGCAAGCACAACCATGGCTATGTAGCTCAGGTAGAACTGCTTGGCCTCCTTGAACCCACGGTGGAGCGAGTGGCGGATCCCGAAGACGTCGCCAAAGGCGTAGCTGGTCGACAGGGTGACGGCAGCGGCGCCGAGAACGCTGGCGTCGAACAAGAGAATGGCGAACAGGGTGCCCAGTGCCTGGCTGCGGTGAGCCAGGAGATGGGCTACGCCGGCAGCGTTGGTGAAGTGCCCGAATGCCGGAGTGCCGGTGGCGGCATAGTTGGCGGCCACCATGATGCAGACGGCGCCGATCACCACGACGATGGAACCCATCACCGTGTCGGCCCGTTCGTAGCTGATGAACCGGGGCGTGATCCGCTTGTCGACAATATTGGACTGCTGAAAGAACAGCTGCCACGGGGCAACGGTGGTGCCGACGATGGCGATGATGAGTAGGACGGCGGCCGAGGTGACGCCCCCGTTGACACCGGGCACGACGAAGTTGTGGCCGATCGTCCCCCATTGCGGATTCGACAAGAAGAACATCGGGATCTGGACCAGGCTGATGGCGATGAACACGAACATCGCCCGTTCCCATCGCTGGAAACTTCCTGAGGCCATGATGGCCACGAGGGTCACCGCGGCGATGGGAACGGCCACATATTCGGAGATCCCGGCATAGGAGGCGGCGAGCGAGATCCCGATGAACTCGGTGACGATGGTCAGGAAGTTGAGGATGAACAGGTCGCCGACGCTGAACCAACCCCAGCCCTTCCCGAATCGCTCGTTGATGAGGCGGGCGTGCCCGACCCCGGTCACGGCACCGAGGCGGACCACCATCTCCTGGTTCACGATGAGGACGGGGATGAGCAGGAGCAGAACCCACAGCAGGCTGGTGTGGTAGTTCTGACCCGCCTGGGCGTAGGTCGACACGCCGCCGGCGTCGTTGTCGCCAACCATGACGATGAGCCCGGGGCCGGCAATGGCGGCGAAGGTGAGAAGGCGCTTCCGCCAGCTGTGGCGTTCGCCGATGTCCCCCACCGAGACCCGCCCCAGGGCGCCCTCGATATCGCCAAGGTGGGCTTCGTCGAGAACGGCGGAGGCCGGCGGTTGGAGTTGGCGACCGGTGCTCTGGTCCGGCCCGGCTGACCCGGTCGACACCGTCGACCCGGCTG
>DATMMO010000321.1:0-8806 GCA_035569695.1 Acidimicrobiales bacterium
CTCCGGGGTTCCAGCCGGTCTCCAGCTCGAGCGGGAGCGCAACGCCTACTACTGCCTGCTCTCCCACGACGCCCACGAGGGCCTCCAGGCCTTCGTGGAGAAGCGCACCCCGCGTTACCAGGGGCGATAGCAGTGGAGAACGTAACCGCCAGCCGGCTAGCTGATGGGTCCGGGCCGGTGGCAGGAACCCCGAGGGTAGAGGGGCGATTGTGATACTCAGCCCGAGGCTTGCTTCGACGCCTCGAACGCCTCGATCACCGCACGGGGCAAGCGTCCGCGGGCAGGCACGGGCAACCCCTGAGCCGACGCCCAGTCGCGCACGATCTTGGCGTTGCTGTCGGTGGATCGCGCCTTAGGCCCGTCCTCGCCGGATACGTTCACGCGGCGCCCGGCCTCGACGTACATCGCCAACATCTGTCGGAATGTATCGGCGTTCTTTGAATTCAGGTCGATCTCGTACCAATTCCCGTCGATACCGAACGTGACGGTTTCGTTGGCCGAGCCACCGCCCAAGTCGTCCTCCAGCACTATTTGTGTTCGCCGAACCACGCCAGACGCCTCCATGGAATTTTGGATTGAGCGTTACCTCAGGGTCAATTCAAAATCATATCGGATCGACGATATAAAACCGGCCATGGCCCCGTTTTATGCGGCTCAATATGGGCTGAGTCCGTCTGGCCTACCACCAACTCGGCGCCGTGATGGCCCCGTTTCGGAACGCGCACGCGAGGCAGTACCTACCGACTGCTGGTGAGGTTTGTTATTCGACCGATCAGTCGGTTGACATCTATCGCTCGCCAGTACATACTCATTTCCGACGTTCCAAGCGCGGCCTGTCACTGGTCTCTCGGCGTCCAGGAGGACGAACCTCCGTCCTCATGGATCAGTTGGTCCCAGGGCCGGTCCGATGCCCTGGCCCGCCGACGGACATCTCGAGGAGGTCTCAAGTATGAAGTTCGGAGTGATTTTCGAGGGCCAGCTGGCCTTCCCTACCCGCGCCAACGAGCGCCAGCTGATGTTGGACTGCCTCGACCAGGCGATCCTGGCCGACGAGATGGGGTTCGACAGAGTCTGGGCCGTGGAGCACCATGCTTTGAAGTGGTACGCCCACATGAGCGCGCCGGAGATCTTCTTGAGCTTTGTCGCCGCCCGCACGTCGCGCATACGAGTAGGCCATGGCGTCGTGTGCGTGCCCTTCAATTACAACCATCCCGTGAGAGTGGCCGAGCGGATTGCTACCCTTGACATCCTGTCGGGTGGTCGCGTCGACCTTGGGGTGGGCCGAGGGGCAACCGTCCAGGAGCTGTCGACCTTCGGCATCGACATCGACGAAACACTCGATCAGATGGTCGAAGCCATTCGCATGATCCCGGGCTGTTGGGGTGACGAGGATTTCACCTACAACGGCGAGCTCCTAAACGTACCTGGGCGGCCGATCATTCCCAAACCGGTCCAGGACCCGCACCCACCTCTCTATATGGCGTGCAGCCGAGAGGAGACTCTCGTCTTGGCGGCCAACTTGGGCATCGGCGCCCTGGCTATGGGATGGGGTGGCCCCGAGGACATCAAGGTGAAGCGGAAGATTTACGACGATGCGATAGCTGCGCGCGACGAGAGCGGGATTGTGGGGAAGGTACCTACCAACCACCTGGCGGGCCTGTCACCGGCGTGCGTGCTCGACGATCGGGATAAGGCACGAGCGATCGGCGTGCGCGGCCAGCGCTTCTTCCAGGACTCAATCAACCACTGGTATACCGGCGGCCCACCGCCCGAGGCAGACATCGAGAACGACGACAACCTCGCCGTCCTCAAGGAGCATGGCGAGCAGGTCCTGGCCTACATTGCCGAACACGCGGCGAATATGCCGGGCCAGGATCTTGTCAAAGGTGGCGTGTCCCGCACGGCAGCGGGCGGCTACGACCCGAGCCAGTGTTACGGCAACGTCAACGACGCCATCGAGCACATTGAGTTGATGGCCGAGGCGGGGGCAGACGAGATCATGATGTGCTTCCAGATGGGTACGGTCCCCCACGACGTGTGCATGGAATCAATCACGAACGTTGGCAAGTACGTTATCCCGCACTTCCAGAAGTAGAGCCGAACCGGACGACGATCTCATAGGACGACCGGGGCCCGCGCTGGTCCCCTCCGAGAAAGTAGGCATGGACATGCCCCTGGATCCAAATGCCGCGCAACTGCTCGAGTCCATGGCTGCCACGATGCCGCCCGTCGAGACCATGAAGCCGCAAGAAGCCCGCGCTGCATCGAGCAAGCTTGCCGCCCTACTCCCGACCACGCCCCCGAAGTCCGAAATCACCGAGCGGTCAGTTCCCGTGGACGAGGGTGACGTTCGGGTCCGCATCTACCGGCCGGCGACCGAGCATCCCCTCCCCGTGTTCCTGTACATCCACGGTGGTGGCTGGGTCCTCGGTGGCGACCTCGAGATTTACGATCCCCTCTGCGACCGACTGGCCAACGAAGCCGAGTGCATGGTCGTCTCCGTCGGATACCGGCTTGCTCCGGAATGCCCGTTCCCGGCGCCGCTCGAGGACTGCTATGCCGTCGCCAAGTGGGTCGTCTCGTCGGCAGCCGAGCTCGGCATCGACCCCGGTCGCGTGGCAGTCGGCGGCGATAGCTCCGGCGCTAATCTTGCCGCCGCGCTGGCGCTGGTCTGCCGTGACCGGGGTGGCCCAGCGCTCTGCTTTCAAGTCCTGGTCTACCCGCCTGTTATTTGCCGTAGACAGAGCAGCGACTATCCGGAGGGGCTCGACGTCGCCGTGCTGTCCAGGGCAGCCATGGTCTGGTATTGGAACCACTACCTTCCCTTGGCGGCCAATGACTCCGATCCCTACGCGTCACCGCTCCTGGCCGACGACCTATCCGCATTGCCGCCGGCTCTGGTGATCACCGCCGAGTACGACGTCCTCAGAGACGAAGCACGCGCCTACGTCGGCTGCCTGGAACAGTCGTCCGTGCCGGTGCTCCATCGCCACTACGAGGACATGTTCCACGGCTTCTTCGGCTTCGGCAGCGTCCTGCCGCAGGCCCGCGAGGCGGTCACCGAAGCCGCAGCCGCCCTCTTTCGTGCCCTCCATGCCTAGCGAGCCCAGGGGCGCGGCCCTGGTAACGGGGGCATCGCGGGGGATAGGGCGCGCCCTCGCGGGCCGCCTGGCCGACGAGGGATTCGACCTGACCATCACCGGGCGCGACCTGAACGCGCTCGAGGATGTCGCCGACGAGCTGCGCAGGCGTGGGAGGGCGATCATTACAGTCGCTGCCGACATGGCCGCTGAGGAGCAGGTCCACGAAGTCGTCATCCGGCACCAGTACGCCTATCACCGCCTCGATGTGCTGGTGATCGGCGCGGGGGTGGGCACGGCCGGGGAGATCGAGAAATACCCACTTCCTCGTCTGGACAAACAGGTCGCAGTGAACCTGAGAGCGCCGTTTCAGCTGGTCAGCGAATGCCTTCCCCTGCTCCGCCAAGCGGCGGCCCAGTCACCCGAGCACGGGGCCAAAATCTTTGCTCTGGCATCGATCGCTGGAGTAGTAGCCGAGCCCCGGATGGCGGCGTACAACGCGTCGAAGGCCGCCCTCATCTCGCTGTGCGAGACCGTCAACCTCGAAGCCTCGATCCACGGCGTTACCGCCACCGCCATCTCACCCGCCTATGTTGATACCGAATTGACTGCATGGCTGCACGACGAGGTCCCGCAAGACTCCATGATTTCCGTCGAGGACATCTCGGAACTGTTCACCGCCCTTCTCCGGCTGTCGCCCAAGGCGGTCGTCCCCAACATCGTGATCGGCCGAGCGGGCCCGACCCTGTGGAGGGCGTAGTCACATGCCACCTCCCTCCAGACTCCGACGACCCAGCCAGCCCGGCCGATCATTATGCTTACACCCGCATCCGGGTCGCTCAGCGACTTGATCATCGATATCTCGGTCTGCCCACTTCGGCACATGGGTGCCCCTTCTCCACGCCGCATACGGAGTGACGATCCGCCGGGTATATCTGTTTGGATGAGCCGCATCGATCGCCCTGGGGCATCGACGTCCGGGTGGTAGCGGCCCGACATATCTTTTGATCGTGCACCAATTGTGGCCGTTGCCCAGATAGAGCGCCCGGCCAAGGTCCAGAGCAGGCTTGGGTCTTCCCCGATCGAGTATCTCGTGCAGCACTCCCACCCGGCGGATGAATGTCCGTACCAAAGTCGGCTCCTCCGCTAGTCCAACTCGTTGCCCATAATCCCAACTCCCGCTCGTCGACCCCTCCGGTCCTCCAATGGCGGGTCAGGTGTTCTAACCAATACCGCGAACACTATCTGCGTTATATCCACAGGAGGTGAGGGGATAATTTATACCAATGAGTTCCCTCTCTCTGCTACCATTCGTATTAATATGAATCAAATATCAACCAACCAAACTATGCCTGATGGCATCCACGTTCCAGGGGTCACGTCGTGGATGCAAGGCCTCGTCCCGACGCTGCGCCCGCCCCTGCGCTTCGACGTCATCGCCGGGGGCAGGTCGAACGTGACATACCGGATGACCGATGCTCACGGAGGGGCATGGGTGTTGCGCAGACCACCGTTCGGGCATCTCCTGGCCACGGCTCACGATATGGAACGCGAGCATCGCATCGTCACAGCGCTCACCTCCACGGAGATACCAGTGGCTCCAGTGGTGGGCCTGTGCATCGACAAGGCGGTCAACGGCGCACCCTTCTACGTCATGCAGTTCGTCAACGGCACCGTGATCCGTGACCCGGAGGAGGGGCGGGCACTGGCGCCCCGCGTCCGGATGCGGGCATCCCAGTCGCTGGTCGACGTCTTGGCGCGCATCCACGCGATCGATCCGGACGCAGTAGGCCTGGGCGACCTAGGCCGGAAGGAGGCGTACGTCGCTCGTCAGTTGAAGCGTTGGCACACGCAGTTCGAGGCGTCTGCCTGCTCCGACGTGCAGCTGGTGCACGATCTGCATACCTCTCTATCCGAGCAGGTGCCCCCACAGGGACCGGCGGCCATTGTCCACGGAGACTACCGGCTCGACAACTGCATGCTCGACCAATCCGGCGAGGTGCTCGCCGTGCTGGACTGGGAGCTGTGCACGCTTGGTGATCCGCTGGCCGATGTCGGCCTGCTGTTGGCGTACTGGTCCGAGCCCGGCGACAAGTTCACGGCGTTGGCCGGCAGCCCTACCCAAGTGGAGGGGTTCGCGTCGCGTCGAGAGGTGCTCGACAGGTACGCCGAAGCGTCGGGCCGGGACGTCAGTCGCATCGACTACTACACAGCTCTCGGCTACTGGAAGGTGGCGTGCATCATGGCCGGCATCTACACCCGTCGGATGGAAGATTCCCGTAATGACGGCACCGACGTCGAGACGTTCCGGACGCAAGTGAGTTCGATGGCCGAGATGGCGGCGCAGATGCTCGACCATTGACCCTGCGGGACTCTGTCCTGGGCGGTGACGGTGACTCGGCGGGAACGTCCCTGCGGGCGCTGGCCCGTTGTCGACATCCTCGGCAGCGGCGGCTCAGTCGGGACGACACGACCCGAGGCGATCACAAACCCAAGGGGGTGGTCCCGATGACATGGTCGTCCCAGAGGATGGCGATATCCTCGGCAGTGAGGGCCAGGTCGCCCGTGAGCACGTCGACTGTGTGCTCGCCGAGTTGCGGTGCCGGACGCACGTACCAGTGGTCGGGCCACGAGGACGAACGCATCGGCCAGCCCGGCAACTCGTGGCGTCCCATCAGAGGATGATCGACCGGTTCGAAAAAGTTCCGGTTTCGCATCCGGGGATCGCGGTCGATGTATCCCGCTGGGACGACCGGGGCCGACGGAATGCCGGCCTGTTGCAGCACAGGCACGATGAGGTCGAGGTCTTGTTGACCGAGGTAGGCCTTGAGATGCCCGTCAATGAGGTCATGAGCCTGGCGACGCCCGGCCACCGTGACCAGCGATGGGTCCTGGGCCCAGCCGGGACGACCTAGTAGCGTCACGAGGGCATCCCACTGCTTGTTGTCGACGATGGCCAAGGCGAGCCACGCCCCGTCGCCGGCACAGGCATACAGCCCTTGCGGTGCGGCCACCGGGCCTCGGTTCCCGTGGCGACCCAGGCGTACGCGGTTGCGCGACCACTCGATGACGGGTTCCGCAGCGACGTTTAGCGCCACCTCGACCATGGGGACCTCAACCATCTGGCCCTGCCCGGTGCGATCGCGCTGGTGCAAGGCAGCGAGCAGGCCGACCACGGCATGGGTCCCGGCGAAGACGTCGCACGGTCCGGAAGGTATGAGCGGCGGCCCATCTTCCTTGCCTGTGACCGATCCCATGCCCGAGACCTGCTCCATCGTCTGGGCGAAACCACCTCGGTCGCGCCAGGGGCCGTCGAGGCCGAACGCCGGCATGCGCACCATCACCAGCAACGGGTTCAGCTTGCGCAGGTTCTCGTAGTCCAAGCCGAACCGATCGAGGACCCGCGGATTGAAGTTCTCGATGACCACGTCGGCGGTCGAGATCAGCCGAAGGACCAACTCCTTGCCCCGGGGATCGCCCAAGTCGATAGCCACGGAGCGCTTGCCCACGTTGGCGCCGTGGAAGATTGGCGACTTCTCGTACCATAGGGGGTCTTCGGGGGTGCTCACCGAGTTGTAGCGCATGGCGTCCGGCCGCTGCACCGACTCGATCTTCACGACATCCGCTCCCATCGCCCCCAGGAACTGAGTGGCCATGGGTCCGGCCCAGAACGCAGTGAAGTCGATGACCCGCAGGCCGGCGAGCGGACGCGCCGGTCCGGTCGCCGCCTGCCCTTCAGGAGGGGGCGTGGGCGCGAGGATAGACGCCGCCGGAGTTGGGGTCGACGGGTCCGAGTCAAGCTCGGACAATACCTCTCGGGTGTGCTCACCCAGGTCGGGAGCGGGACCGAAGGGCCGAACCGGCGAACTCGTCAGCAATAAGGGTGAGCGCGGCTGAACGAAGCTGCCTCGCGGGTTCCTTACAAAGACCTTCCGGGCCCGGAATTGGTCGATGTCACAGATGGTGTCCCCGGTCCCGATGGGGGCGGCCGGAACACGGAAGGCCTCGGCCTGCTCGAGTATCTCCGCGACCGTTCGCGATCCCGACCACGCTTCGATGATCTCGGTGACCTCGTCGAAGCGCCTCACCCGGTCGAGCCAAGTGCGCAAACCGTCGTCCTCCAGGAGGTCGGGCCGCTGAATGAGGAGGCAAAAGTTCTCCCACTGCTGTCCGGTCACGGTGCAGAAGCCGATCCAACCATCTTTGGCTCGCGAGATAGAGGGGATCTCGCGCTTGCGCTCTCCCGGATGGTCGGTGCCGAGGAAGCTGCGCAGAACACTGGGGTAGGGGTTGAACGTCAGGGCCATGCACTCGAGCATCGAGAGGTCCACATGTTGGCCCCGGCCCGAACGCCTGGCCTGGCGTACGGCGGCCAAACAGGCCATGGCGGCGAAGGTGCCGGTGGCCCATTCCCCCAGTCGGCCACCGGCGTGGAGCGGTGGCTCGTCGTCTGGACCCCTGATGATCGAGCCGCAGTACGCCTGCAGTGTGAACTCGGTCGCCGGCACGTCCGCACCGTCGCCACCGAGGCCGAAGGGGGAGATCGACACCAGGGACAGCGCGGGGTTCCGGAGCTGGAGCTGGTCGAAGGAGCATCCCCGATCGGAGAGTGAGCGGGGCCCGGCGCTCTCGACGACGAGGTCGGCGCTGGCCCCCATCTCGAGGAACCGGCGACTGTCGGCGTCGGCGTCCAGGTCGAGTACAACACCCCGCTGCGAGGTATGGAGATACTCGAAAAGGCCGCCGGGCCCGACCCCCGACGGCCCTTCACCCGTCCAGCGGCGGAGTGGATCACCCTCCATGCTCTCCACCTTGACCACGTCAGCTCCGAGGTCGGCTAGGAGTTTGGCGCAATACGCACCGGCGATCTCCTCGCTTGCGTCGATCACCCGCACGTTGTCCAGGGCTCGCATTATCGGGCCCGGGCACTTTCCGGAGACGGTGGCAGATCGGTCGCGCCCACGACGCTGGTAGGCACAAAGAGCGGAGCCACCACGCTCGTGGCCGGGTCACCGAACCAGATAGGCCTAAAGACGGCCTTTACCGGCATGTCACCCACCAGCGCGTCCGGATCAACGTCGACCATGCGGGTAACGATGCGGACGGCCGGATCCTCGTCCAGGGCGACGAGGGCCGCCACATACGGGACGAGTCCGCTGTATTCGGGGAGCAACGCTCTCCGAACCTCCGTCCACGAGAACAAGGTGCCCCGGCCGGCGGTGGTGGTCCAGGTCAGCTCGGAGGAGCTGCACGATCGGCAGTCTTGCGTCGGGTACCAGACCCACCGGGCGCATCGGTCGCAACGGGGGACCGCCAACTCGCCCCGAGCGGCCGCCGCCCAAAAGCCACGACCCAGGGGCGCATCAACGTCGGGCAGCGGAAAGTCCGGGTGCACGTCAGTCACCCCTCGTCAGGACCAGGGTTGCCGCGTCGCCTCCCGTGTAGCCACCGTAGGCTGCCACCTCGGCACCAGGGACCTGGGCGGCCGCTACGCCCCGGAGCTGCTTTACCAGCTCGACGACGTGGGCGATGCCAAGAACATATGAGTGGGAGAGCAGGCCACCATGGGTGTTGTAAGGCAGCTGGCCACCGTCGTACTGCAGGCGGTCCCCTGACACGAACGGACCGCCCTCCCCTTTTGCGCAAAAGCCCATGTCCTCAATCTGGATGAGAGACAGGATGGTAAACGGGTCGTATACGGCGAGGACGTCGACGTCGCCTGGATT
>DATMMO010000322.1:0-5029 GCA_035569695.1 Acidimicrobiales bacterium
GTTGCCGCTGCCCGTCTTGAGCTCGATTGGGCCGGCATGCTCGATCCGGATGTCACCGATGCCGGTCTTGTACCGACATTCGCCCAGGCGCCCCGTGCCCCGCAGGGCCACGATCCCTCCCTCGCCGTGCACCTGCGAGCCGGCAGGCACGTCGATCCGCACGTCCACCGATTCGCGCCCTCCTCGGAATCTGTACTGCTTCCAGGCCTTCGTTGCCTTGACCGACAGCCTCCCGTCCTCGTACTCGACTCGGACGCGCTCGGCCGCGACGACGTCGGCTTTCTTGGTCGGATCGCTGGGGCGCACATCGACGACGGTGTCGGTGCGATCACCGGCCGCGATCTGGATATCACCGATACCGAGCTCGAGGGTGACGGTGATGGGCGAGGGGGTGTCGAATGTAGTCACGTTGGTCCTTTGGTGAGTGAGCGGGGTGCTTCCCGCTGCTGACAGGGGTAGGTCGCGATAGTTCGGGGTGGCGGTCGCTCAGCGAGCCCAACCCGTGTAGTGCTGCTTGTCCCGCGAAGCCCTCCGTTGGCGTCGCGGGTCGGGGCCGGTCCCCTCCAGGGCGGCGCTAGCCGCTCGGACGAGCCAGGCATTGACTGATAGTCCGTCGGCGCTGGCAGCCTGCTCGACCCGCGCCTTCAAGCGGTCGGGCATACGAAGGTTGATGCGCGACATCGCGCTCTCCTCACCCTCGCCGCCACCCGGCTGATCATCGCCGGGTGACAACGCCTGCCTTTGATTCGATGCTGTCTCATCGGTGCCGTCGGCCAGCCGGTCATCGGGGGTATCGACTGGCGGAGGCGTGACCACCAACTCGAGGTCCCGTCCTCGCAGGCGCAACTCCACCGAGCCCGGGGCCAGCTCGGTGGTGATCTCCTCTGCCGCCACGACCAGCACGTCCTGGAGTGCCAGCCGAAGCGCGGAGTCCAACGGTGGCAGCAGGCGTTCGGCCAGGACGCCCGCCTCGTCACCGCCGGACTCGGCGGCAGCCATCAGCTGCCGTTGGATGCTTTCGACGTACGGCTCCAGTTCCATGGCACCACCATGGCATCAGTAGTGTGCCAAAGCAAGAGCCAATGAGCCAAACTGGCACACATCGTCGCTGACCTAGGGGCTGAGCTGCCTGCCCATCAGCTCGATGAGCTTCTCGAGTCCCCGCAGGGGGCGGACCATCACGATGAACTCGACCAGCCGGTCCTCGTCGTTCCATCGCAGCAGGTCGATTCCCTGCACGAACGTCCCGTCGAGCTCAGCCTCGAATTCCAGCACCGCGGTGCCATCGCCGTACCACTCCTCGACATAGTGCAGCGTCGGTCCGAGCACGACCATGGCCGCGGCCAGATAGGCGGTGGTCAGTTCTTTTCCCTCCTGGGGTGCATAGACGGCCGGCGAGCGGAAGACCACTTCCTCGGCCAAGAGGTCAGCGAGCCGGACCGGATCACCCGAATCGACTACCGCGTGCCACGAGGCAACCGCCACCGGTCTCGGTCCCGTCGGGCTCACGATCCCACCGTAGTAGTGAGCTGGTGAGGAAAGGCGGGCGGCGTGTGCTTGCGGGCGCGACTCCATGTCGGCCAGTCTGTGCTCGACGTCGCCAGTGGATTGGGTCCGATAGCGCAGTGCAGCGGAAAGGAAATCCTCCTCGCACCTCATGCGGACCTCGGCTGGCGGGCGTTCGAGGGAGCCGATCGGTACGGCTGGGGCTTCCCAGCGCCACCGACGTCCAGGTTGCGGCTACCGGGGTCGGGATGATGTCCTTGACCTGTGCGAGGTGGTCCTCGTGCGTCCTCAATTCGAAGCGGAGTACTGGTGACTGACTCGACCATCATCTATACGCACACTGACGAGGCGCCAGCCCTCGCTACCTATTCATTCCTGCCCGTGGTCCAGGCCTATGCGTCGACAGCAGGGGTCAGCGTGGAGACCCGCGACATCTCTCTGGCCGGGCGCATCCTCGCCGGCTTCCCTGATCGCCTCGAGGCCGGCCAGCGGGTCGACGACGCCCTGGCCGAGCTGGGTGAGCTGACCAAGTCGCCTCGGGCCAACATCATCAAGCTGCCCAACGTCTCCGCGTCGAGCCCGCAGCTCAAAGCGGCGATCGCCGAGCTGCAACAGCACGGCTATGGGCTGCCCGACTACCCCGACGAGCCGAAGACGGACGAGGACCGGGACGTACGCGCCCGGTACGACAAGGTCATGGGCAGCGCCGTCAACCCTGTCCTCCGTCAGGGAAACTCGGATCGGCGGGCCCCGGCGTCGGTGAAGAACTATGCCCGGGCCCATCCGCATCGGATGGGGGCGTGGTCTCCTGACTCGAAGACGAATGTCGCCCACATGGAGACCGGTGACTTCCGCTCCACCGAGCGGTCAGCGGTCATCTCCGACGCCGGCGCCCTGCGCATCGAGCTGGCCGGCACGGACGGCGCCACGGTGGTCCTGCGCGAGTCGGTGCCCGTGCTCGAGGGGGAAGTCGTGGATGCGTCGGTCATGCGGGCCTCGGCGCTGGACGAGTTCCTGGAAACCGAGATTGGCCGGGCCAAGTCCGAGGGCGTGCTGTTCTCGGTCCACCTCAAGGCCACCATGATGAAGATCTCCGACCCCATCATCTTCGGCCACGTGGTGCGGGCCTTCTTCCCGAGAACGTTCGACCAGTACGGCGCAGTGCTGGCCGGGGCCGGCCTCAAGCCCAACGACGGCCTGGGTGCCATCTTCCACGGCCTGGACTCCTTGCCCGAGGGCGAGGAGATCAGGGCCGCCTTCGACGCCGAACTGGCCTCGGGGCCCGCCCTGGCCATGGTCGACTCCGACCGCGGCATCACCAACCTGCACGTTCCGAGCGACGTCATTGTCGACGCCTCCATGCCGGCCATGATCCGGTCCTCGGGCCACATGTGGGGCCCGGACGGAAAAGAGGCGGACACCCTCGCCGTGATCCCCGACAGCAGCTACGCCGGCGTCTATCAGGTCGTCATCGACGACTGCCGGGCCAACGGGGCCTTCGACCCGGCCACCATGGGCTCGGTGTCGAACGTCGGCCTGATGGCCCAGGCGGCCGAGGAGTACGGCAGCCACGACAAGACCTTCGAGATTCCCGCTGCGGGTACGGTCCGAGTCCTCGACCAGGCCGGAACGGTCGTACTCGAGCAACCGGTCGGCCCCGGTGATGTGTTCCGGATGTGCCAGACCAAGGACGTGCCCATTCGCGACTGGGTCAAGCTTGCCGTCAAGCGGGCCGGCGCCACCGGTGACCCGGCGGTGTTCTGGCTGGACGAGGGCCGGGCCCACGATGCCATCCTCATCGCCAAGGTGCGGACGTACCTGGCCGAGTGCGACAGCGACGGGCTGCAGATCGAGATCCTGTCTCCGGAGCGGGCGACGGCCTTCTCCCTGGAGCGCATCCGTCGGGGCCAGGACACCATTTCGGTGACCGGGAACGTGTTGCGTGACTACCTGACCGACCTCTTTCCCATCCTGGAGCTTGGCACCAGCGCCAAGATGCTGTCTGTGGTCCCGCTGATCTGCGGGGGCGGCCTGTTCGAGACGGGTGCCGGCGGCTCCGCGCCCAAGCACGTCCAGCAATTGCTCAAGGAGAACTATCTGCGCTGGGACAGCTTGGGCGAGTTCCTGGCCCTCGCTGTCAGCTTCGAGCAGCTGGCTCAGAGCACGGGCAACCAACGGGCCCAGATCCTGGCCGACACGCTCGACCGGGCCACCGGCACCTTTCTCAACCAGGACAAGTCGCCGACCCGACGCCTGGGCGGCATCGACAATCGGGGCAGCCACTACTACCTGTCGCTGTACTGGGCCCGAGAGCTGGCCCAACAGAGCGACGACCCGGAGCTGGCCGAGGCCTTCACCGGGCTGGCCACCATCTTGTCCGAACAGGAAGAGGCCATCGTCGATCAGCTGCTTGCCGTCCAGGGCTCGCCCGTCGATATCGGCGGCTACTACCAGCCCGATCCTTCTCGAGCTTCGGCCGTCATGCGCCCGTCTGCCCTGTTCAACGAGGCCATCGCCACCCTGGGCTGACCAGGGCCGACGTTCGTCCCCGGGGTCGACCATCAATCACCGGTCTTCGCTCGTCATCTCGGCGACCCGTCGGGCGAGGAACCGGCGTTCGCCATCGGAGCCCACCAATGCCATGGCCCGCCGGTAGGCCTCGGCCGCCTCGGCCCTGCGGCCGAGGCGCCGGAGCAGGTCGGCACGGGTCGCGTGGAACAGGTAGTAGTCGTCCAACCGTGGAGCAGCGGTCAAGGTTTCCACCAGCGCCAGCCCCGCGGCGGGACCATCGGCCATACCCACGGCCACAGCCCGGTTCAGCTCCACGACCGGGGAGGGCATGAGCTCGGCCAGGCGCGAGTAGAGGGTCGCTATCTCGACCCAGTCGGTCGTGGCCGCCCCGAGGGCGTCGGCGTGGCACGCGGCGATGGCCGCCTGCAGCTGATAGCTCCCGACCCGACGCCGGCGCAGGACCTCCCCGAGGAGCCCGGCGGCCTCGTCGATTTCTGCTTGGTCCCAGCGAGAGCGGTCCTGGTCCTCCAGCGTGATGACCTCGCCCTCGGCGTCAGCTCGGGCATCTCGCCGGGAGTGCTGCAAGAGCATGAGGGCCAGGAGCCCAACCGCCTCGGGCTCGTCCGGCATGAGCTGCACCAGAGCTCGGCCCAGGCGCATCGCCTCGGAGCAGAGGTTCTCGCGCCGCGGCTCCGTACCTGTCGAGCTCGAGTAACCCTGGTTGAACAGGAGGTAGAGCACGGCCAAGACGCCGGTCACCCGCTCGGGCATGAGGTCCGCAGGAGGGACGCGATAGGGGATAGCCGCATTGGCGATCTTGTGCTTGGCCCGCACCAGGCGCTTGGCCATTGTTGCCTGGGGAACCAGGAAGGCTCTGGCGATCTCGGCGGTGGTGAGGCCGGCCAGCGTGCGCAAGGTGAGGGCAACGCGCGCCTCGAAGGGCAGCGCCGGGTGGCAGCAGGTGAAAATCAGGCGCAGCCGGTCGTCTCCGATCTCCTCGGTGAGATCGTCG
>DATMMO010000323.1:0-6727 GCA_035569695.1 Acidimicrobiales bacterium
CACCAGGGTGCCCCAGCCCCAGATGGGAGGCAGGTACGAGGTGAAGAGGCGCTGAATGAACACCGCGGCGGTGGCATCGGACTCGGAGATCCCGGCCGCGGTCAGGCCCAGGATCAGACCGGCTTCCACCACGCCCATTCCGCCCGGCACCGGCGAGACGCCCCCGATCATCGAGGCCAGGGTGATGACCACGATCAAGGTGGCCAGGCTGAGGTGGTCGTCAAAGGCGCGCAGCGAAGCACCCAAGGCCAGGGCGACCAACACCTGGCTGGCCGCCGCTCCCCCGAAAAGCTGGATCAATTTTCGCGGCGACTTCGCCACCGTTGTGACGTTCAGCCAGATGTCGGTCAGCTTCGGTCTGAGCTTGTCCGAGGCCGCCCGGCGCAACCGGGGAACGAGCAACACCAGCCCGGCCACCAGGGCGACACCGACCACCGCGGCCAGCAGGATCCAGACCGTCTTGGCGTTCCCCCCGGACTCGGGCGTCGTTTCGAGATGGATCGAGCTCCAGGCCAGCGGCAACGAGATCAGAAAAAGCGCGCCCTTGACGATCCAACTGGCCGTGCTGACCACCGCGCTCGAGCTCACGGCTACCGAGGCGTCGTACCCCTCCTGCTGAAAGAACCGCACCCGGGTGGCGAACGTGGCCCGGGTTCCCCCAGCCAGGGCGCTGAAGCTGTTGGCCACCTCGAGGGCCAGCACCCTGCCGTAGGGGAGGATCCCCGACACGCTGCCCAGATCCTCGACGGCCGATCCGGCGAAGGCCAGCTGCGAGCAGACAAAGGCGGCTACGACCCAGAGCCAGTTGGCGCCGACGATGGTGTCGATCGACTGCGACACGTCCAACAGGACCCCGATGAGGGCCCAGCCGCCGATCAGCGTGCCCAGGACGACCACCAGCGTGGCCCAGCTGACCCGGCGGGGCTCGGCCAGCTTGGGGACCTCGATGGCGTGGGTGGCGGCGATCTGTTGGCGAACGTCTTCGAGCAGTCCCTTCTGGCCCCGCAAGGCTCGAGCCAGCGCGGGGTCGAGGCCGGCACGGCGAAGGTGTTGCAGCACCCCGGTCACGATCTCGGGGGCCAGGCAGCGTCCTGCCGCCGCGGCAGCCCGTTCCGCTCCCACCACGAGCGCCATGGCGGCCACCGCGCCGGCCAGGTCTCGATCCAGTCGCTCGATGGGCGAGTTTGACGTGGCATTTCGGAAATCAACCAGGGCGGCAGACCCGGTGGGCGGGTCGATCAACACCGTCTCGCCACTGATCCCGCCATGGGCGATGCCGACCGACCGCAACTTCAGTACCTGGTGGTACATATCATCGAGCACCTCGTCGGTGAGCTCACCGGCCTCGCTCCCGGCCAACGGGATCCCCGGGGGCATGCGGCTGACCAGGACGGCGTCACCGGCTGCGCCCGCCTTGGCCGCGGCGATCACCTCAGGCACCCGGGCACCCCCTCTGCTGGCCAGCAGCGTGAGGTAAGCCTCGTGCTCCACCTGCTGGAGTCGGGTGAAGCTGAGCGTCGGGCCCGAGTCCCGGTAGAACAGGAACCGTCCCGCCTTGGTCAGGAGGCGGGCATCGGCAGCATCGCGTCCGTAGACCGACACCCGCAGGCCCACATGGAGTGCTCCCCCCACGGGCTCGGTGGCCCGGTAGTTGGCCACCCCCCAGGCCTGATAGGGCAAGGGCTCGACGCGAGTTGCCGGCACCCCGACCTCGTGCAGGAGCGAGGTGGCATCGTCGGCCGATGGGAGGCCCAGAGGTGAGCCGAACCAGAGGCGGACGATGGCGGTGACGCCCCAGCCGATGGCCAGACTGCCGACCACGTTGAGCGGCAGGCCGTTTCCCGCCGCCACGGTGACGATGGCCAACCCGACCACGAATACCTCGATGGCTCGTTGGAGTCCCCGAGCCAGATAGGGCAGCACGGCGGTGGCCACGGCCATGAACACGGCGACCTGGATGACCGGGAAGTGGAGGTACACCCCCTCGATGACGATGCCGTGCCTGCGGCCCCCGTCACTTCCGAGGGCCACTATGAGCAGTCCGCTCACCGCCACGGTGCCGACGGCACTGAGGGCGAGATCCCGGGCGATGACCCAGCGCCGGGTCAGAAGGGCAGCCGCCACCAGCAATGCCGTCACTCCGAACGAACCGGCGTTGTACACGAAGGTCACCAGCCAGCTGAGGCTGTGGGGCACCGGGTAGAGGACATGCACGATCGTGCGGTCGACATGGGAGCCGTTTCTGATGGCCAAGATGCAACAGAGGAGGGCTACCGCGGCCACGCCGAGCCGCATACCGTCGGTCCCCCGCCGGCGCCGTTGGCCGTCCCCGAGCGTGGCGAAGATCATCGAGCGCCACCGGCGCTGGCCATCGGGGGCCACTGCGGTGGCGCCCTTGTCGAGAGATGGATCCGAGCGCAGGCTCATGGCCCACCCCATCGTAGGGATGTGCGAAAACACCCGCTCGTGAGAGGCCCGGACCGGAGCCCCGAGATCAGGCCTCTACCGGCTTCCCTCCCAGGGAGCTCATGGGCACCGCGTCGGCCGGCGCGGTCACATGTACCGGCTCCTTCCAGCGGCTGAAGGACACGGATTGGACCTCGGCCTTCTTGCCCGCGCCCCAGGTCGCCGAATAGAGGACCGGCAATGGTGTTCCCGACGCTTTGACGTACAACCGGACCGGGATGGTGACCGGCTTGGTCGCTCCGCTGGGGGTCCCCCGGTTCGTGCCGCCGATGGTGAGGACCTGTTGGCCCATCTTCTTGGCCACCCCTCGAAGGGTGAGGGGCTTTCCAATTCCGACCTGCCTGAGGGCGGAAGACGTCGTCAACCCGGCCGCGATCGCCGCGAATCCGGGGTCGTTCTGGCTCAGCGAGATCCATTGGTTGGCGTATTCCGCGGCCAGGGGGGCCGACAATTGCATGAAGTTGTGCAGCCCGTTGGCGTCGCCCCGAAAATAGGCCGAGCCATCGATCAGGGTCACGGTGACGTGACCGACCTGGCCGTTCATCTTGGCCGTGATGGTCTGTATGCCCTGGGTCTTGGACACGTCGCCGGCAATGGTGACCGACAGTCCGGACTGCGAATCGGTGCCGACGTAGTGGAAGGACGGTTCACCCTTCGCCGCTGCGCCCGAGGAGGCCAGCACCTGGGCCGCCGTGCCCGTTGCCGCGCCGGCCCCTCCGGGACCAAGGACCAGCGTGGTCGCTGCCGTCGCCACCAGGACCACGAACAGGCCCCGGAGACACCGATGGTGCCATCGGCGGTCATGCAGGCGCTGCCCGGTCCCGGTCACCAACCGATGCTATGCCCAGACCGTTCTCCGGCTTGGTCACCTCGTCGGCTTGGTCACCGTCCAGCCGCGACGCTCGAGTTCGGCGGCCAGCTGGTCTGCCGGCATGCGGGCCAACGCCTGCTCGGCCGCCGACAGGCGTGGCCTGGCCCGGGTGGCAACGGGGGCGCTCTCGGCCATCTCCTCGTCCTGCAGCCGTTCGATGAACGCACCGACCTCGTCACGGGTGAACTTGCCGGCCGCCTGACGTTGGGTGAACCCCATCGGGCCCCGGGCATCGCGGAAGTCGGTGTGACCGGCATCGTGCAGGAGGGTCAGGAGCTCTGCTACCTGCTTGGCCGACGCCGGCGGCCCCAATGGTTGACCGAATGCCATGCCCGCAGTCTTGCCCACCCGGCGGTGCGATCGCTCCGTTCCCCTTCGGGGCCCCACGGTCATACTGGGGACGTGACCTCGGCCCAGAGCCAGAATCGCGTCCCGACGGCAGGCTGGGACGATCCCGACCAGGTGGACTGGTATTTGGACCGGATCGAGGGACTCCCACCTCGCATCGCCGGTGAGGACGTGCTCCGGGAGGTGCTCCCCCGTGCTCCGGAAACGGTGCTCGATCTCCGACCCGACGGCCTCGAGGTCGTGGCCTCGGCCACCCCGGAACTGCACGCCGAGTTCCTCACTGCCAGCGGGCGGACGGGCGATGATCCCGAAGATCGACTGGTCGGCGTGGAGACCCAGATGGGATGGATGTGCGAGGCCGGGCTCGAGCAGGTCGATTGCCTGTGGCGCTGGCGCGCGTTCGCCCTCCTGGTCGGTCGCTCACGATGAGACTCGATCTGACCGTGGTCGACGCCTTCACCGATCGGCCATTCACCGGCAATCCGGCTGCGGTCACCGTGGTGGAGTCCTTTCCGGGCGACCACGAGATGCAGGCCGTTGCCATGGAGATGAACCTGGCCGAGACGGCCTTCGTCGCCGGGCGGGACGATGGTGACTACGACCTCCGGTGGTTCACGCCAACGGTCGAGGTCCCCATGTGCGGCCATGCCACGCTGGCCTCGGCCCACGTTCTCGGCGGCGTGGCCCGCTTCCATACCCGGAGTGGGGTACTGACCTGCAGCCCCGGGGCTGCGGGGCGGATCGAGATGGACTTCCCCGCCGACCCGCCCTCCCGGGCCGACATCCCCCCGGCGCTCGACGTCGCCGGCATCCGCTGGTACGGACGGGCCGGGTTCAGCGTCCTCATCGAGCTGGAGGATGCCATCGCGGTCCGCTCCTTCCGACCCGACCTGCCCATGCTGGCCGCCCTCGGGTCCCAGGCCGTGATCGTCACGGCGCCCGGAGACCGGCCCGGGACCGACTGCGTCAGTCGCGTGTTCGGGCCCAATGTCGGAATACCCGAGGACCCGGTTACCGGATCGGCTCACTGCGCCCTGGCCGTCTTCTGGGGTGAGCGCACCGGCCAGGACCAGCTGGTCGGCGAGCAGGCCTCGGCTCGGGGCGGGATCGTCCACATGCGACGCAACGGCGACCGCGTGGTGCTCGGGGGCCATGCCGTGACCGTGGCCGAGGTGCGGATATCCGCCTGAGCCCTCGGGCGATCAATGACCGCTTTCGCCGGCCCTCACGAAATCGCTCAACATGTCCGACGCCAACTGAGGAGTGTGAAGGAGGAGAGTGACCATTAGGTGCCAGCGTCAGCGCCTGAACAAGGTCGCCCCTACTCGGCCGTCATTACAACCTGGCTCAGACCGGATATGGAGATCACATCTCCCTTGGAGAGGCTGACCGTTACCGAGGGCACCCCGCCCGAGGAGCTGTCTCCACCGAGGATTTCGTTGTAATCACTATTTCCCGATGTGCTGAAGTTCCCGCTCTGTCCGGCTCCGGGAGTCGCCACATACCTGCCTGCACCGATGTCCTGGCCGACGGTCCAAGTTCCTGCAGAGAGGGTGGTAGTGCTATGCGAAGTCGAGAGCGGCGCCGTCACTGGTGTGAAGGTCACCCCACTCAGGCCTGAAATCGAGATCTGATCGCCCTTTGAAATCATGACCCGAACCGAGGGCACCCCGCCTAAGGAGCTGTCCCCACCCAGGATCTCGTTGTACGAGTCAGGTCCAGTTGTGGAGAAGTTTCCACTCTCGCCAGCGGCAGGTGTCACGTCATAGAGCCCCACGGCCACGTCTTGACCTCCCGCAAAGGTTCCCGCGCCGAGGGTCACCTGGGTTCCCTTCACCTGCCGACCAGCCGTTGTAGTGCTGGTAGTGGTAGTGGGATTCGTCGGTACCGCGATCTTGGCTGCCTTGCAAGCCTTGATCTGGTTGGCAGTGAGGGTCTTGTGACTGGCTATGGCGTTCTTGCAGACAGTCTTGGCGGGAGTTGATGCACCCGCTGCCGAACTCACAGGAGCGAGTAGTGCCGCTCCGCTAAAGGCAATTGTTGCGAGTAGCGCCGCTTTCTTCAGCCCGAAGCGAAGATGGCCGCGCTGCGATGCCTCACTCATGAATCCCCCTCGTCCGCCCACCGGCAGGTTGCCGAGGCGACGCCGCCCTGGTGGGATCGATACTTTCACACCAAACGTCACATTGCTTGAGCTCGTCGAAGCCACTCCTGACTCGGGTGCTGCTGACTAATTGGAGCCGGACTAATCCTCGATGCCGTACAAGCTCAGCTGGATCAGCTGAAGGTCTGTACTTGCCCATCCCTAGTCCGGTTCCACTGCCTCTGACCTAGCGGGCCAGATCCTCCAGTACCTCCACCACGAACCGGTGGTTGGCGTCGTCGGCATCGTGCTCATCCTGCCCGCGGCTGGCGCCCGTGACGTGGAAGCGGTCGATCCCGAGCGCAGCCAGCTCCTGCAGACGCTCGATGCAGAACCCTGCGGGCCCGATGATGGCGAAGCGCTCGGCGAACTCGCGGGTGATCACGTCGGCTTGGGGCCCGGTGCGGGCGTGCTGGTACATGTCGTACCGCCGTGGCACCTCCAGCATGATCCGGTGGTCGTCCTCGCTCACCGATCCGTGAACCTGTCCGTGCATAGCGGAGAAGCGGACGAAGGTGGCGATGCCGCCCTTGCTCAGGGCCAGGGCACGATCGGGGTCGTCGTCCACCACCACGGTGACGTAGGCGCCGATGGCCACATCCGGATTGGCCGCTCGCGCCATCTCGATGGCCCAGCGCACCCGGTCGGGGTCTGCTCCCACCGCCAGCGTTACCCGATCGCACAGCCGAGCCGCCAGCTTGATGGTGCGTGGGCCGCTGGCCACCACCCACAGCGGCACCGTCGGGCGGCTCTCGATCACCCCCTGCGCAACCAGCTCGTCCAACCACATGAGCCTGCTCTCGGTGGGAACAGTCCCGAGGGGAAGGGTGTCACCGATCAAGCGGGTACTGCCCTGGGCCGCCCGTTCGATCGGGACCGGATCGCCCAGCAGGTACAGG
>DATMMO010000324.1:0-11295 GCA_035569695.1 Acidimicrobiales bacterium
GAGATCGTCCGCTATGCCCACGCCGACCACGGGTTCAACTGCAACGACCGCCCCTCGGTGTTCAACCCCACGGCTGCGGCCGACGCCTGGCAGCGCACCCTGGCCTGGTTCGACACCCACTTGGCCTAACTCGACGGCTCTGAGGCGAGCGCCACCACATCGTGGCGGTGGTTCAGCCCGGTAGTGGGTTGGCCACCGGGGCGGTGGGCGTCGACCCCGCCGGGCACGCTCGGGGGTCCCAGGGCTGAAGCTTTTGCGTGGTCGGGGAGGGCGACGTGAACGAGGCACCTGCTCCTGTCGTCGTCGTCGTGGTCGTGGTCGACGCTCCCCCGCTGCCGGTGACCGCCGTTGTCGGCGTCGAACTGGTGGGGGGAGCATTGACTGCGAATTGGGTGCCGGTCACCACCGTGACCTTGGCTCCGTCGAGCATCTGGGTCGCGTCGTAGCCCAGGATGACCTGGCCGGTCATGGAGCGGGCCACCTTCTCCGCCGCAGCCTCGACGGCGGGCGACCGAGAGCCGTAATAGACGACGGTCTCGGCGAAGGGCGCGACCGGTGTGGCATCTCCCAGGCCGACCATCTTGAACCCAAGGGCGCCGAGGGCGGCCGAGGTGTCCGTGGCCTGATTGGTGACGCCACTGCCGTTCACCACCGACACGGTCACCGACGAGGCCGGCGGTAGCGGTTTGCCGGTCATGGAGTCGGTGGTGGCACCGATGCCCAGTACCTGGTCGATGGCGGACTGGCCGTCGGCCTCCACCGGGAATTCGACGTCGCCGTAGCCGGCGATGCTCCCCTTGTAGTGGTAGTTGCCGAACGTGGCCACGGCCACGGGCAGGGTGAGCTGGGGAACCGAGTTGATGCTGACGGAGTGGAACGTGGTGACCAGGTTGACCATGTCGCTGACCGGCCACGACTGATCGAAGGTGAGGTCGCCCTTGACCGAGTTGATCAGGTTGAGGTCGGTGATGGGGTTGCCCAGTCCCTGCTTGGACACCGCGGTGGCCAACACCCGGAGGAATTCGTGGTCGCGGCGGATCCGGGCCAGGTCGCTCTGGTTCTCGGCCGTCCAGTAATAGGGGTCGGACCCGTCCCCCGGCGCCTTGTAGCGAAGCTCTCTCGCCCTGACCACCTGGAGCGCCTGGGTGCCGTTCAGGTGCACGCACGTCGCCGCCTGCACGTTCAGCCCCGAGCTCCCGGTGCCGTTGGGCGGTGGGGCTCCGCCCCAGTCGAAGACCGACAGGGGAAAGGACATGTTGATCCCACCCAGGGCATCCACGATGTTGGCAAACTGGTCGAAGTTGAGGGAGACGGCACGCTGGATGGGGATCCCGAAGTCCTCCTCGATGGCCGCCACCACTTGGCTGATGCCCTCGAAGAGCCCGGCGTCGATCTTGTTGGCGCCGTCGCTCCGGGCGTTGGGGATGAACAGATCCCGAGGGATGGACAGCAGGGCCAGTCGATGATGGGCCGGGTCGGCATGGAGGATCATGATCACGTCGCTGTTGACTCCGTTCACCGCTGGCGAGTTGGCCGATCCCTGGCACAGCCCATAGTTCGGGTTCTGCACCTTCAGGGCACAGCGCGACGTCGAACCGACCATGAGGATGTTCTCCGATCCCGCTTCGGCCCCCGTGGTCAGGGCCCCGTGCAACCCCTTCACCTCCTCCCGATGCAGATCGTGGGCCAGGTAATAGACATACCCAGCACCGCCCCCGACCAGCACGACCAAGACGGCCAGACCGATGAGCACCCCGCGCTTGACCCGGCGACGGCGACGGGTCGTGGCCGCGGTGCCACGGGGGCCGGCCCGACCGCCTCGGGGCCGATGCATCTCCTCGGCCAGGGCCATCAGCCCCGCTTCGTTGGCCACCCTCCGCTGGTTGTCCCCGTCAGCGCCAGCGCCGGGTCCCGGTGCAGTTCGGCCGACCGCTTCCATTCCGTTCCCTGTCGACGGCGGGCGGCGCGGTGCCCCTGGTGGGCCGCCGGCGGCGCGCCCGTTTCCGCCCCGTTCGGTCATGGACGATCACCGTACCAATCGGACGGGTAAAACTGGCACCATTGCGGGCCAGGTCGCCACGGAGCGCGGCGGCTCCATCGAGGGCCAAGCCCCGACTCCCCACTCGCCGTAAAGTCGGATGCATGATCGATCGTGTGGAGTTCGGGCGGACGGGCCATCGCAGTAGCCGAGTCATCTTCGGGGCGGCGGCGCTGGGCACCATGCATCAGGATCGGGCCGATCAAGTGCTCGAGTCGTTGGATGCATTCGGCGTCAACCACCTCGACACGGCGGCCGGGTATGGCGACTCCGAGCTCCGGCTGGCCCCGTGGCTGGCGAAGCACCGGGATCGGTTCTTTCTGGCCACCAAGACCGGCGACCGGACCGCTGACTCGGCCCGGGCCAGCCTGGAACGCTCGTTGAACCGACTGGGCGTTGACCGCGTCGATCTCATCCAGCTCCACAATCTGGTTGAGGAGGACGAGTGGCAGACGGCCCACGGGCCCCATGGTGCGCTCGAAGCATTGATCCAAGCCCGTGACGAGGGCCTGACCCGGTTCATCGGGGTCACCGGCCATGGGCTGCGTATCGCGGCCATGCACCGTCGCAGCTTGGAACGATTCGACTACGACTCGGTGCTGCTGCCGTATAACTATGCGCTGCTCGGTGACGAGGGCTACCAGCAGGCCTGCCAGGCCCTGCTGGCCACGTGCGCCGAACGGCGAGTGGCGGTGCAGACGATCAAGTCCGCCGCCCGTCGGCGGTGGGCCCCCGACGACACCTCGTCCCACTTCAGCTGGTACGAACCCCTGCCTGAGGGACGAGCGCTGGCCCGCTCGGTGCAGTGGGTGCTGGGCGGCGGTGCGGTTGACGGTCAGCTGTTCGTCAATTCCTCCAGCGACGCCCGGCTGTTGCCCTCGATTCTGCAGGCGGCCTCCGACGCCCCCTCCCAGCCTCGCCCGACCGAGGATCAGCTTGACTCGGACCTACGGGATGTTGGGGTGATCCCGCTGTTCGACGGCCAAGCCCTCGAGACGATCTAGCTAGTTCGACACTGGGCAGTCGAGGGGTCATCGGCCCCTCAGCCGGCAGTTCCGAACATGGACGCCGCGGCCGACGGGCCGTAGATTCGAGGACATGGTCGTTGCCTTCGCCCCACCGCCTGATCAGACGTGGACCCGTGTCTCGCCACTGCTGGCCCGCATGCGGCGAACCGTGGTCCTTTCCCTCGGGATTCCCGTCGTCGCCGGCGCCGCCGTGGGGTTGTCGTTCGCCTGGGAACCGGCCGGGCCCGTCGTCGGCCTCATCGGGGCCATTGCCCTGGTGTGGGGGTGGTTCGCCGTCGGGCGCAACTTTCGCTCGTGGGGGTACATCGAGCGGGCCGACGACATGCTGGTGACGCACGGGGCCATGTTCAAGAGACTGACGGTCGTCCCCTACGGTCGGATGCAGTTGGTCGACGTGAAGGCCGGACCCATCGCCCGCTCCTTCGGACTGGTGAGCGTCAAGCTACACACGGCTGCAGCCACCAGCGACGCGCAGGTTCGAGGGCTCACCCCTGACGAAGCGGGAGCGCTGCGCGACCGGTTGACCGCCCTGGGCGAGGCCCATGCCGCCGGCCTCTGACCGGGTGGCCGGCGACGCCTCCCCGGCCCTGCCCGAGGAGACCTTCCGGCTCCACCCGCTGACCCCGATCGCCCTGGGGGGGCGGATCCTCGGTGTCCTCATCGTCATCACCGCGCTCGGGTTCGCCGAACGATCCGGTCAGGCCAGCCCGAACTGGATCCAAGTGGCCATCTTCGGGGGCCTGGCCGCGTTGGTGGTGGTACGAGGGATCATCACCGTGGCCGTGACCAGCTACCACTTATTGGGGGGCGAGCTCCGCATCGACAGCGGACTGCTGCAGAAACAGTCCAAGCGGATCCGTCTCGATCGGGTCCAGAGCGTCGACGTCCTCGAGCCGCTCTCGGCCCGTATCTTCGGACTGGCTGAAGTGAAGGTCACGACGGCGGGGAGCGAACGGGCCGCGGTCCGACTCCGGTACCTGACCCTGCCCGTGGCCCAGTCCCTGCGGGCCGACCTGCTGGGACGATCCACCGGCGCGGGCGAAGGTGCGGTCGAGGCCCCGGAGCGCCCCCTGATCACGGTGCCCCACGGCCGCCTGGTGGGATCGGTTCTCTTGCAGATGATCTCGTGGCGCTTGCTCTTGTTGGCCCTGGGGCCGGCCCTCACCGTGATCGGCCAGCAGAACGGACACAAGGCCACCACGGGCATCGGCATCGCCATCTTCATCTGGTTCGGCGTCCTGATCCTTCACGCCATCTGGCAGCGGGTCAACTCGCTGTGGGAGTTCACGGTGACCGAGTCCCCCGATGGGCTCCGGGTGCGCCACGGACTCCTCTCCACCACCCGCCAGACGGTGCCGCCGGGCAAGGTGCAGGCCATCCTGATCCATCAACCCATGTCGTGGCGCCCCTTCGGATGGGTTCAGGTCCGGATGAACGTGGCCGGCTATGGCCGGGCCGACTCCTCCAAGCGGAGCACGCTGATCCCGGTGACCGACAGGGCCTTCGCCGAGAGCCTGGTGGGCTGGGTGCTCGGCGGTGTCGACCTGCGCGACATCCCGCTGACCCGGCCACCGAGGCGGGCCGCCTTTCGGGCTCCGCTGTGGTGGCGGGGCGAATGGGCCGGCGCCGACGAGCGGGTGTTCATGGTCCGCCACGGCCTGTTGTCGAGGACCATCGATGTCGTTCCCCACCAGCGCACCCAGAGTCTCCGGCTCGCCGCCGGCCCCTGGCAGCGGGCCCTGGGCCTGGCCTCGGTGCATCTCGACTCCACTCCCGGACCGGTGAAGACCCGGGCCGCCCACCGGGACGCCGCCGAAGCACGCGACATGCTCGACCGCCAGATCGATCGGGCCCGCACCGCCCGCCAGTTCGGGTCGGGGGTGGCCGTTCCGGCCCCTCAGGTGTCCTGAGGTGGTCCCGACAGATACCAGGCACCATGGCTCGGCCCCGAACGCCAATCGCTCACTGTACGTGAGGTTCTGCCGCAACCAGTGGCGTGCGACCGCGCTGCCGGCTGTTCGGGCCCAGAAAAGATGCTCTTCCATGCGTAGCCGGGCACCGAAATGGGTAGAGCGGGATGGTGTCGATCGGAAGCACCTAGACAGACATGACGATCAGCGGGCAGGTGAGCTTCCGAACGTCGCCCCCGGCCCGGGCGCGGGCAACACCGATCCGACCGGTCGAGGGAGCCGAGACGAGCGGCTCGGGGACGGCCGGGCCCCGGTTGGAGACCAGCGACGGGGTCGAGCTGGCCACCCGGATATGGCCGGCCGCCGAGGGAGCCCGAGCGATCGTGGTCCTGGCCCACGGGCTGACCGCCAACAAGGACGAACCCCACGTGGTGTCGCTTGCCTCGGAGCTCCACGGGCAGGGCTTCGATGTCATCGCCTACGACTCTCGTGGTCACGGCCAGTCCGGGGGACAATGCACCCTGGGCGATCTCGAACGGCACGACGTCGCCGCGGTGGTGGAATGGGCCAGAACCCGAAACCGGCGCGTCGTGCTGGTCGGTGCCTCCATGGGAGCAGTGGGCGTGCTGTCCTACGCGACAACGGCCACCGACGTGATCGGCGTGGTGACGGTTTCCAGTCCGGGCGAGTGGCGGTTGCCGCTTCGCATCCGATCCATGATCACCGCCAGCCTGGCCCGAACCCGGACCGGTCGCGAGTTCGCTCGCCGGCGTATGAACGTCCGCATTGCCCCCTGGACCGCCCCGGAGAGCCCACGGTCGCTCGTCAAGCGGATCAGCGTTCCCCTGGCCGTCGTGCACGGTCGACGAGACGCCATCATTCCCCCTGGAGCCGGCCTGGCCAGGGTGATCAGGGACGGCCCGGGTCGATCGGTTGCACTGGTGCAATCCATGGGTCACGCCTTCGATCCCATCGGCCATCGGCAGATCTGCGACGCGGTCACCTGGGCGTTGCTCCAAGACCAGTCCCTCGCCGCGGTGGAGCCCTCGCTGGCCGACGGCGACTCTCCGATCCAGCTGGAACCCCAGGGCCCGTGAGCTCGCCCTTGCCCAGATCATTCGCGCCGAGGTGAGCCAATCTCGAGGGCGGGGCCCGACCGGTGGCCGACAGCCGAAGGGTCTCGCACCCACACGGGAGGGCTCCAGGCGGTCCGTCCATCGGGCCGCTTTCTGGGTCGCCGTCGGTGCTGCTGCCCTGTACTCCTGGTTTGCCGCCCGAACCACGCCGTTCACCTTTCGGGCCAACGTGATGACGGGAATACCCCTGATCGCTGCCCTGCTGGCTGCGGTGTGGTTCGGTCACATCGCACGAGGTCATCGGAGCGAGCGCTCGGCGCCCCGGCCGACGGGTCGGAGCCTGTGGCCCTGGTGGGTGAGCCTCGGCGTGATCGGAGCATGGGAGCTGTTCTGCTATCTCCGGCTGCCCCGCTTCGACCACCCCACATTCAGCTCGCTCTACGACAGCGCCAGCCGCACCCAACCCCTCAAGGCTGCTCTGTTCTTGGGGTGGTTGGCACTGGGCTGGGCCATCGTGCGCGCCTATGGCAGAGTCCGATCTTGACCTGGCACGACGTCTCACTCGGCGTGTGGGCATTCACGGCCCTGCTCCTGGTCGGTGTGGGGCTCACCGCCGCGCTGTCGAATGGCCGGTTGGCCACGATCGGGGACTTCGGGCGGCTACTCATGAGGAGTCGTCTGAGCGGGGCCATCGTCCTGGTGATCTGGATGTGGCTGGGATGGCATTTCTTCGCCCGGTGACCCGGGGACTATCGCAGGGCTTGCCAGCCGCTCCAACCGGCCAGGGCGATCAGGGCCACGGCGGTGATGATTCGCAGCGTCTTGATATTGACGAATCGGAGAATGCTCTGTCCCCCGATCACGGCCAGCCCGGCCACGGCCCACAGAGCCAGGACGGCACCGACGCCAACCGAGACCGGCGAGTGGTAGTGGGCCGCCAGGTTGGCCGTCAGGATCTGGGTCAGGTCACCCCATTCGGCCAAGAAGATGACGATGAACGCGGTGGTCACCACCCGTCGCCCTGAGGCAACCTCCTTCTCGATGATCGCCTCCTCTTCTCCCGTCTTGGTGGCCTCTCGGATGGCCAACCCGGCACCGGCCAGGAAGAGGAGGGCGACGATGCCGTCCAGCAGGCGGTGGGGCACCAGATGGAACAGGGCGACCCCGATGGTGGTGGCGATGACCACGTGGACCATGAAGGCTCCGGCCGCTCCCAACCACACGGCAAGTGGTCTCCCACGCGTCGCCAAGACGAGCGAAGCGAACATGGTCTTGTCCGGCAGTTCCCCGATGAAGATGATGGGGAACACTGCCGCGGCGATGGCGAAATTCACAACAACCTCTCCCGCCGGACCGAAGGGGTTCGCCTCCGTTCCGGCCATGGACAACCTGACAAGAACGAAGGTCTCGCCCACCTGCAGGCAGGTCCGGTGACCGGGCTCCGAGGAGCCGGTATGTCGATCACCGATTGGGAGCTACTCCCCTTCGCCGAGCACTCTAGACCAGAGCCGCCTCAGGTCGCCGGTCGGTCGGGTCAAGCCGATCGAAAAGTTTCGCCATCCAAGGGTGCGCACCATCGGCTCGAGTTTCGGAACCGCGACACGCGGGTACCGACGTCGGGTAGCTCAAGTCGAAAGTAGGAGACCTCCCATGGCTGACGCCATCACCTTGCTCAAAGACGACCATCGATCGGTGGAGAAGCTCTTCAAGTCGTTCGAACAGGCGGGACCCAAGGCGCTGAAGACCAAGGCCCGGTTGGTCGAGGGGATCGTTCGAGACCTGACCGTGCACGCCTCGATCGAAGAGCAGATCTTCTACCCGAGGGTTCGCCAGGATGCCCAGGACCTCGAGGCCGACGTACTCGAAGCCCTGGAAGAGCACCATGTCGCCAAGTGGCTCCTCTCTGAGCTCGACGGGCTGGATCCGTCGGCTGAGCGGTTTGAGGCCAAGGTCACCGTGCTGATCGAGAGCGTGCGCCACCATGTGAAAGAAGAGGAGCGAAGCCTCTTCCCTGCCGTTCGCAAGGCATTCGGCCGGCCGGCACTGGCGGCCATGGGCGATGCCTTGGCCGCGGCCAAGAAGGGGGCGCCAGTCAAGCCTCGTCCTCGCCTACCCGACGAACCCCCGCTCAACCGGCTGGCCGATGCCGGCGCCGGAGCGGTGGACCGGGCGCTCGGGACCCTCAAGAAGGCCAAAGCCAGTCGTTAACCGCGGGGAGGCCGGAGCCCGCGCTCCGGCCAGAACATCTCGCTCGTCACTTGGTGGCGCGCAGGGAGGGATGAGGATGGCCGACCGAGAGCCAAGCCCCACAGGAACGCCTTCGGGCGATGATCCCGAAACGGGGGATGGGGCGGGAAGCGGTGACCGGGGTTCCGCTCCGGCTCGACGCGACCGCACCGGCGAGGAACAGGCAGCCGTCAACCGAGAGAACGACCCGCCGGCGTGACCGATCGGCTCCGGCCCGGGGTCCTCTTCGACGTGGACGGGACTCTGGCCGACACCAACTACCTCCATACACTGGCCTGGTCCAGGGCCCTGCACGACGGGGATGAATGGGCGCCGATGAACGCCATCCACCGCCTCATCGGTATGGGAGGTGACCGGCTTGTCCCCACCTTGCTCGGCCACGAGAGCGAAACGGCGACGAAGGCCCGGCCGTGCCGGTACAAAGAGCTGATGGGTGACGCCAGGGTCTTCCCGGGAGCACACGATCTCCTGTGGCGCCTCCACCACCAGGGGCTGGGCGTGGTGATCGCGACATCCGCGCCCGACCAGGAGCTCCGCCCGCTCCTCGAGCTCCTCGATGCCGACGAGGCCATCGACGCCACCACGACCGTCGACGATGTCGCATCGTCCAAGCCGGACCCCGAGGTCTTTCTCCGGGCAATGACCATCGGATCCATCGACCCCGAACGGGCGTTGGCCGTGGGCGACAGCGTCTGGGACATCCAGGCGGCTCGGGCGGCCGGGATCGGTTGCATCGCCGTCGAATCGGGTGGCTTCAGCCAACACGAGCTCGCCGAGGCGGGGGCCGTACGCGTCTACCGGGACGTCCAAGAGGTTCTGGCCCAGATCCGGACCGGCCCCACCGTGAACCTGCTCACCTGACCAAGCGATCACGGCGTTCCCCCGGTCGGGGAGCCCGCTTCCCCGGTGAGGCGACGGGCCATCCTCGCCGGTTGGATCCCCTCTGACCGGCAAAGATGACCCTGTCCCTCCACACTGGTAAATTTTGCCTCGTCGGCTTGGACAGTCAGGCCTGTCATCGTTGGATCGAAATGCTGGACTATGGCCGACTTTGCCGGACTTGCCGTCACCACCACCACCGACGACGGTGGAACCGTGACCAGCGACGCCAACATCGTGACCGTGGCCGGTGAGATCGACTTCTCCACCGCCCCTCGACTGAGACAGGCACTGGTCGAGGCGCTGCATGCGAGGGGGCCCGAGACGGTGGTCGACCTCTCGGCTGTTTCCTTCATCGATGCCTCGGGCATCGGGGTGCTGATGGGGGCGGCAAACCTGGCCCACTCCGAAGGAGAGCAGTTGGTCCTGCGCCGCCCGAGCCGACCAGTGCTCCTCCTGGTCGACCTCATGGAGTTGCACGGGGTCCTCGGTATCGAACGGTGACAGCCGAGCGCCGGGCTAGCTCTCTCGGGCGGGCTGCTCTCGCTGCTGTGCGCCCCTGACGATTTCCTCGGCGATGGTTCGGAGCTTGCGGTTCTCCCGCTGGGAAGCTCGCACCAGGACCTGAAATGCCTCATCGGGGTTGCGGCCGCCACCGGCCATGACGATCCCTATGGCGTAATCGATGGTGGCCCGGGTGGCCATCGCCTGTTGCAGATTCTCATTCAACTGGCGAGCGTCCCAGTAGACCTGGGAGTTGGCCAGGACAATGGCGGCCTGGCGGGCAAAGGTCTCAACTCGGTCGACGCTGTGGTCATCGAAGGCACTGGCCGTATGGGAGTACAGGTTCAAAGCACCGAGGCTCTCGCCCCGAGCGGTCACCGGCACCGACAGTGTGGCCAGGATGCCATGGGCGAGGGCCAACTTGGCGAAGTCAGGCCACCGTTGATCGTCAACCGTGGAGTCGATCCGGTTGACCCGTTGATGGTGGAAGGCGTCGAGGCACGGTCCCTGCCCACTCGTGTACTGGGCTTCGTCGATCTCGGGGGCCTCGGGATCGGTGAACACGCCGGTTGACGGTTTGCCATCGACCAGCAGGGTGATCCCGGCGAAGTCGGCAGTGAGCACCTCACAGGCCAACTTGGACACTCGCACCAGGGTGTCACCCAGGGTCCCGTCGTTGACAAAGAACTGCGACAGCGCGCCGAAGCCGTCGCCAGCCATGCCTGATAGCTCGGCCACAGGCCGCTCCTGGCTCAAATGAGTGAAGCCAGTCGCATCCCACACGGGTCGAAGGAGGTTGGGCCAACTCAGGAAAAGAGAAAGCCTAACCTGCAATTCAGCGCCGATGTTCCGATCAAGGGGCTCGGCGTTAGCGTCGTCCACGGGCCCGGGCCGGTGGACGACGCGCGCCACTTGGACCGGTGACCAACGATGGTCTACCGGTGCATGATGAGCTCGAACCACACTGACTTGCCGGGCCCCGCCGGGTCGACCCCCCAGCGGGTGGCGAGGGCGTCGACAATCGACAGCCCACGTCCGCTCTCGGCCGTGGGGCTCGACTCTCGATACGCCGGCAACCCCGCTCCCTCATCGGTCACGGCGACCCGCACGCAGTCACTACTGATCTCCATCGACAGGAAGATCGATCCCTCGCCGTGGGCAATGGCGTTGGCCACCAGCTCGTTGGCCAGGAGGGCCGAGACTTCGGCGACATCGCCGGGTAACCCCACGAACGCCTTCCGGATCGCCGATCGAGCGCGACCCACCGAATCCGAGCTACGAGGAAGAGGGAGGACGAACTCGGCCACCAGTACCTTCCTACCCCTCGACCGCGCTAGCCAACCGAGGTTATCCGTCCCGGCCCGGGCGAAATCAATCAGCTGGGACAGCCCGTTCGCACCGTGGGCACGAGGTGGCTACCGTCGGGTACATGGCCGGCCATGATGAAATCGATCTGGCCACCAGCTTCGGCGACATCGCCCGCACGCTCGTGGCCGAGGAAGACGCCCATGCCACCCTGCGAAGGATCGTGCGACTGGCCGTCGATACCATCGATGCCTGCGAGCACTGTGGCATCTCCATTGTCGAGGGTCGCAGTATCGGGTCACCGGCGG
>DATMMO010000325.1:0-25149 GCA_035569695.1 Acidimicrobiales bacterium
CATGGGGTGTAGCGATTCACCGCCCATACGCTGGGATTACTTCAGGACATCAGGCGAGATTGCTCCTGAGAGAATGAGGAGAATACCGCCCGCGGGTCAGTCCACGTCGGGCTCCGCGGCCGCAAGCCGCACCACGATTCGTGCGCCAACCGCGCTGTCGGCCACCACCACCGAACCATCGTGGACGGAGACCACCTCGCCCACGATGGCCAACCCGAGCCCGGCGCCCCCGGCGGGACGGTCTCGAGCCTGGTCGGCCCGAGTGAAGCGCTCGAAGACCCGCTCCCGTTCGTCCACTGGTATCCCCGGGCCATCGTCGGCCACGATCACTTCTACGTACCCGTCCCTGCGGGCCACCTCGAACGACACCGTGCTGGCTGCGTGGCGCTCGGCGTTGTCGGCCAGGTTGCGGAGCACGCGGCCGAGTTGCTCGTGGTCCCCGAGGACCCGGCCGGCCCCCACCCGTCGCATGTCGACGGCCACCCGACCCTGAGCTTTGAGGCGCTCCCCTTCGGCCAGCGCCAGCTCGTCGAGATCGACGGGCTCGTGCCCACGGACCAGTTGGCCCTCGTCGCTCCGGGCCAGCAGCAACAGGTTGTCGACAATGTGCCCGAGGCGACCCGCTTCGGCCTCGGCCGTTGCCGCCACCGACGGCCAGTCGGCGCTGTCCGGGCGCGCCCGCGCCACTTCGAGCAGAGTGATGACCGTGGCCAGAGGGCTGCGCAACTCGTGGGACGCATCGGACACGAACTGGCGCTGACGATCGGTGGCCGTCTCGAGCCGGGAGAGCATGGCGTTCATGGTGGTGGCCAACCGGGCGATCTCGTCGTCCACCGGAGGCACCGGGACCCGCCGGTGCAGGTCGCTGACCGAGATGTCCGAGACCTCACGCCGGATGGACTCGACCGGCCGGAGGGCGCGACCGCCCAGTACCCAGACCAGGACAGCCGAGACCACGACCAAGATGGGCAGGACGATGGCTAGGGCCAGCTCCAGGTCGTGCACCGAGTCCTCGGCCTGGTCCCGGGAGGACACCCCGTAGATCGTGAGGTTCCCCTTCGATGTGGCCACGGTGGTGGCCACCGTGATGCCGTTGTGGTCGTTGCCGGGCAACGGCACCCCGGCCGGCACCTGGACATCGGTCCCGACGGGAGGGCGCACCGACGCAACGGCGGGCCGGCCCCGGAGGTCGGTCGACGAGGCCAACACCTGGCCGCTCGCGTCCACCACCTGCACAGCTGTCCCGGAGCGGACGGGCAGGTCGGCGGGAAGCGGGCCCTGGCTGATCAGGCCGCCTACGTTCGTCGCCTCGGCTGTGGCCGAGTTGACCAGACCGTCGGTCAGTGAGGCATGCAAGAGCAAGACCAGTGCGGCGCCCCCCACGGCGAGGGTCACCACCACGACCAGCAGGGCGGCCAGGGTGAGCCGGACCCGTATCGACCAGAGCATCGGGACGCGCCGGATCGAGGGAGTGCCGGGACCCCCAGCCGATGGGGATGGGGTGACGGGACTCCCAGTGGAACGATCGGTCGGGCGATCGCCGGTCCCGTCCGTGCCGGGGTCAGCCACCGTCGGCGGCGAGCCGATAGCCGATGCCTCGGACCGTCTCGACGGCGTTCTTGGCGAACGGCCGGTCGATCTTTCGCCGGAGGTACCCGACGTAGACCTCGACGATGTTGGGATCACCTTCAAATCCTTCTCCCCAGACATGGGAAATGATGTCCCGCTTTGACACCGATTCGCCGGCAAAGCGCAAGAGGTACTCGAGGAGGTGGAACTCTCGAGGGGTGAGGTCGATGATCGTGTCACCGCGCCGGCATCGGTGCTCGGCCGGATCGAGGGTGAGGTCGCCGGCGACCAAGACGGAAGGACGCTCCCGGCGGCCCCGTCGCATCAGGGCCCGAATGCGCGCCACCAGCACCACGAAGGAGAACGGCTTGGACAAGAAGTCGTCCGCCCCGGTGTCGAGCGCCTCGGCCTCATCGAATTCGCCGGTCTTCGCCGTCAACATCAAGATGGGGACCCAATTGCCCTCGGCCCGCAGGGTGGCGCAGACCTGGAACCCGTTGCTGCCCGGCAACAAGATGTCGAGCACGATCACGTCATAGGCGTGCTCGCGGGCCCTCCACAGGCCATCGGTCCCGGTCAGGGCGGTGTCCACGGTGAAGCCCTCGGCCTCGAGGCCTCGGGCCACCGCCGCCGCCAGGTGCTCCTCGTCCTCGATCATCAGGATGCGCATTGGGCCCAGTCTGCTCCGGAGTACCTGAATATTAGCTGAGAACCTGAAAGAACCCGAAGTGGGTGGAGCCCGAAGTCGACCATGCGCCCTGTCGGGCTGCGGGTGCGCGGGCAGGCCGCGGAAGCACCCTCCACCAGGGGAATCACCGCCGGCAGGAGGAGGACCGAGTCTCGAGGGAGACGGCCTGGTCGGGGCTATCGACCCGCTCGGAAGGCCACGGCTCCCTCATCGATCACCCGGTCGACCCCGCCGAAGATGGGGGTCGCGTGGACCAGTACCGGCGCAGGGCCACGAACGTCCAGACACCCTCGACCACACCGAACGGCCAGGTCCCAGCCAGGAACCCATAACTGCTCGACAACGCACACCCAAGGGCGAAGGCAGCGACGAAGTGCCGGCTGCGGGACTCCAGTGCGTACATGGCCATCATGAAGGTGACGGCGATGACGCCGTAGATGGTGACTGCCATGAGCCACTCAGTCCCCCCGGTGGCTGCGGGGCTCGTTGGGGGAGCTGAGTAACCGCGTCCTGACGTCCATCATCGCGTCCATGGTAGGTACCTCAGCGCACACGGACCGCCTCGGCCCGCAATCAGCCTCGGTGGCTCGACGCGTATGTCTTGGCCTGGGAGCCCACCAGCGAGACCAGGTTTCCCAGGGACAGATTGACGTCGTCCAGATGGAGGCCCCACGTCGGACCGAGGCTCTGGGTGACGACCGGGCGCGTGTCGCCCTGGTGGGGAATCACGTTGACCTGCAACCAGCTGATGCCCCCGGTGTACTGGCAGTGGGCGCTGTACTGGTCCAGGGACTCGACCCAGGGAGTCGTGCTCCCCGCCCCGATCGAGCCCAGGATCGTTCCCCTGGGCGCGTAGGGCTGCATGGTGCCCTTCCCACCCGACAACGATGACGGATTGACGCACAACACCTGGAGCTTGGGATTGGGACCGTCGCCGGTGAGCAGGCTGACGCCCGCTCCCACCCGACCGAAGAGGGAGTTGGCCGGGGGCGGATCGAGGAAGGTCGAGTAGGCCACCACACACCCGGTCTGCCCGGTGGAGCGGCACGCCGGGATCTTCTTGAAGTCGCCGCCGACGGTCTTCCCGATGGGAACGGTCACGTTGCCCCCCATGAGCAAGGCCGACACCATGCGGGTGCGGATGGCCGGCTTGGGGTCGACCTGGCTCTTCAACAGGCGAATGAGCATGCTCGCACCCTGGGAGTGGCCGATGAACACGACACCCCGGCCCTTGTTGTAGTGGGCGAGATAGTCCTTCCAGGCGGCGAGTACGCCGTTGTAGGCAATGAGCAGGTTGGCTGTTGTCGCTCCGCCGCCGAGTGCGTCCACGGTGAGCTGGGGGTACATGGGCGCATAGACCCGGCAAACGGACGAGAACCGGGAGGCCTGGGCATAGGCGACGGCGATCTCTTGGGGGTCGATGGTGAGGTTGGCATTCACCGTCGTTTGCTGGCTCACCGTCGGGTACACGTAGAAGCAGTCGATCGGGGCGTTCTTGGCCACCGGGGTCCGCTGGACGGAGTTCGCTCCGTTGGGTCCGACCACCGTGGTGGTGAGATTCGAGATGCAGGGGTTGCTGGCCAACCCGGGACGGCACAGCCACACCGTGCCCGAGGCGTCGGCTCCCGGGGTAGACCCACCGCTGGCACTGCTGGCCGTGGTGGTGGTGACCGTGGTGGCACTGCCGGTGGCGGCCGCGGTGCCCGCCGGGCCGATCAGCCCGACCAACGACCCGAGGACCACGACGCCACTGACCACGACACCGCGGCCGGCGAACCGGCAACGGCTCCTCATCGGGGTGTGACCAAACCCGCCTCGTAGGCAATGACCACTAGTTGAGCTCGATCCCTGGCATCGAGCTTGGACAGTAACCGACTGACGTGGGTCTTGACCGTCGCCGTGCCCATATGGAGCTCGGTGGCCAGCTCGGTGTTGGACTCGCCCCGGGCCACCGAGCAGAGCACCTCTCGTTCTCGGTCGGTCAGGACGTCGAGCACGGTGTTCGGCAGCCGAGCAGAGGAATCGGGCCGGCTCAGGTAGTCGGCGCTGAGCCGTCGGGTCACGCTCGGAGCCAACAAGGCGTCACCGGCGGCCATCACCCGGATGGCGGCCAACAGGTCGTCGGGAGGGGTGTCCTTCGACAAGAACCCGCTCGCAGCCGCCCGAAGCGCATGGAACACAAACTCGTCGAGATCGAAGACACTCGATTGACCTGAGGGGGATCGAGCTTGTGACCTGACGGGGATTGATCTGCCCGAAGATCGGGCGAGCCTTCGGTGTAGACAATGTGCCGGACCGATGGGGGACCTGACGGAGTCGGGTGCTCTACGTAGTTCAACGGATACACGGAGCGGTTTGCGGGTACCATAGCGAGGCAGATTGGGGTGACTTACGCGACCGGGGACCGACCGGCGGCCACCATCCGTGGCAATCGGATCACCCATGGAACATGTCGCCTGGATCGGCAGTGCTGGCCAGTCAGGGATACCAACACGGAGGGCAGAACTCATGTCCACGCTTCTAGCGCGAAACGCCGAGATGCTCGTCACCATGGACGACGAGCGGCGGGAAATCCCCGGTGGTGGTCTCTTTGCCCGTGACGGTCTCATCGAGCAGGTCGGCCCCTCGGACCAGCTGCCCGATCATGCCGATGCGGTGCTCGACCTGTCGGGCCAGATCGTCCTCCCGGGGATGGTGAACACCCACCACCACCTCGACCAGACGCTCACCCGCAACCTCCCACAGGCGCAGAACATCAACCTGTTCCCGTGGCTCAAGGCCCACTACGAGATCTGGGCCCAGCGGACGCCCGAGGCGTCAAGGCTCAGCACGCTGGTGGGCCTGGCCGAGTTGGCGGCGTCGGGATGCACCACCGTGTTCGATCACGCGTACGTCTTCCAGAACGGCTGCCGGGTCGACGACCAGATTGCGGCGGCGAAGGAGATCGGCGTTCGCTTCCACGTGTCCCGGGGGTCGATGTCGCTGGGGGAATCCAAGGGCGGTCTGCCGCCCGACAGCTGCGTCGAGGACGAGGACCACATCCTCGAGGACTCTGCCCGCGTCATCGAGAGCTACCACGACAGCTCGGCCGGGTCGATGACCCAGCTCGTGCTGGCGCCCTGCTCGCCCTTCTCGGTCACTGCGGACTTGCTCCAGGAGTCGGCCAAGCTGGCGCGACAGAACGGCGTCAGGCTCCACACGCACCTGTGCGAGACGTTCGACGAGGAGCGCTACACGCTCGAGATGCACCAGCTGCGCCCGGTGGCATGGATGGAGACGCTCGACTGGGTCGGCGACGACGTCTGGTTCGCCCACGCCATCCACGTCAACGACGACGAGATCCGCCGCTTCGCCGCGACGGGGTCGGGGACGGCACACTGTCCCTGCTCGAACATGCGCCTCGCCTCGGGGATCGCTCCGGTGAAGAAGTACATCGACGCCGGGGTCAAGGTCGGCATCGGTGTCGACGGGTCAGCATCAAATGACGCCTCGAACATGTTGCTCGAGGTGCGCCAGGCCATGCTGCTGGCTCGGCTCCGGATCGGGCTGCTTCCGCCCGAAGGGCCCCAGTCCGTGCTCTCGACGTCGGACCCCCTGCGCGCCCATGAGTGGATGACGGCGCGGCAAGCGCTTGAGCTGGCGACGAGGGGCGGGGCCAGTGTGCTCGGCCGCGACGACATTGGGCAGCTCGCACCGGACAAGTGCGCCGACTTCTTCAGTCTCGATCTCCATACTGTCGACTTTGCCGGCGCCCTCACTGACCCGGTGGCGGCGGTCGTCTTCTGCGCTCCCCAGAAGTCGCAGTACACGGTTATAAACGGCCGCGTCATCGTTGAGCGGGGCCAGGTGACAACGGTCGACATGGGACCCGTCGTCGAGGCCCACAATCGTTTCTCGCTCGAGCACGCGGGCGGCCCCGCGCCGGCCAGGGTCGATCGGCGGTGACCGAAGCGGCGACCAACGAGCAGACGGCGACGGTCGTCACCAACACGCGCGTCCGCCCCGGCCACGACAGCGAGTTCGAAGCGTGGCAGGAACGGTTGAACGACGAGATCTCCCGCTTTGACGGGTTCGTCTCCCGGGAGGTCCTCCCACCAGCTCCGCCCGAGCAGCCCGACTGGGTCATCATCCAGCGCTTCGAGCGGCCCGAGCAGCTCAAGGCCTGGCTCGAGTCGCCGCTGCGGGCCGAGATGCTCGACCGGATCAGGCCGGCGCTCGAGGGTGACGACACCGTCAACGTCTTCGTCGGCCGCGAGGCGGAGGCGGGCGGGCCGGCGGGGCCGGTGACCGCGGTGATCATGTCCACCGTGATCCCGGGCTACGAGCCGCAATTCGAGCGGTGGCACGCTCGTGTGCAGGAGCGTCAGTCTGCCTACCCCGGATTTCTCGGTTGCGAGGTGCAACCCCCGACAGGGATGTTCCAGCAGGAGTGGGTGACCCTCCTGAGGTTCGACTCGAACGAACACCTGGACAACTGGCTGGAGTCCGACGAACGCCGGCAGCTCCTGCGGGAAGCGACAGGAATCATCGATCAGTCGAGCGAGCGACGGGTCCGAACATCGTTCGAGGGCTGGTTCAAGTTCGGGTCCGATCACCGGCCGCCGCCGAGCTGGAAGCAGGCGGCCATCGTCCTGCTCGTCCTGTTCCCGGTGGTGATGCTCGAGATCACGCTGCTCAACCCGCTTCTCGAATGGATCCATGTCGCGCCGGCCACCTTCATCGCCAACGCCATCAGCGTCATCGTTCTGGCCTGGCCCCTCATGCCGCTGGCCACCAGGGCGATGCAGTGGTGGCTTTCCGCGCCCCCAGGAGCAGGGCGCGCCGTCCGCTGGGGCGGACCGGCCGTGCTTGTGGCCCTGTATGCCCTCTTCATCGTGTTCTTCTACTTCTTCACGGACTGGGTGCACATCAGCCCGATCACAAGCCTCTGATCGCAGGCCCCCGACTGGAGTCAGGCGCGTCATCGGTTCGACCGATGCGGCCCCATCTCGGGCCGTGATGACCGTGGAACGCCGTCTTCTCCCGGTCCGACACCAAACCTGACCGTCGATAAGAAGGCGTTAAATGATAGGTTGCTGACGTCCAATTCGCTCGCCTGGGCCCTATCGTCTGGGGCGTACCAGCATCCCGGAGGGACGTACATCCCAGGGTGTACGGACAAGGCGCAGATTCGGTCGTCTTGTACTCCCTGAGAGGGTCAGCAAAGGTCCCCAGGTGGGATGACGCAGCCCTCTCGGTCCGTCACCATGGATGCAAGGGCTTGTGCCCGGGCTTCGACCTGCCCCGTCGTGGCCCCCTGTAGTTGCACTACCTGCCAGTGACACCCGCTATCGAGTTCAAAAGGGAGCCCGAGTGATCGAAGCAAGAGGACTGACGAAGCGGTACGGGGACACCGTTGCCGTGGACGATCTGTCCTTTGAGGTTCATGCGGGTCAGGTCACCGGCTTCCTGGGGCCGAACGGGTCGGGCAAGTCCACCACCATGCGGATGATCATGGGCCTGGACAGGCCCAATGCCGGTGAGACCAGGGTCAACGGCGTCAACTATCACGACCTGTCATGGCCCCTCCGTGATGTCGGGGCCCTGTTGGAGGCCAAGGCCATCCACCCCGGACGGTCTGCCTTCAATCACCTGTGGGCGTTGGCCCAGACCAACGGGATCACCAAGGCCCGCGTGCACGAGGTGCTCGATATCGTCGGTTTGTCCAACGTGGCCAAGAAGCGGGCCGGGAAATTCTCCCTGGGCATGGGCCAGCGTCTCGGGATCGCCGGTGCCCTGCTCGGAGATCCGGGCGTTCTGCTCTTCGACGAGCCCACCAACGGGCTCGACCCCGAGGGCATCCGCTGGGTCCGGAACCTCTTGAAGGACCTGGCCGCCGAGGGCCGGACCGTGTTCGTCTCGAGCCACCTCATGAGCGAGATGGCTCTTACCGCCGAGCACCTGGTGGTCATCGGCCGGGGTCGGCTCATCGCCGAGATGGCCGTTTGTGACTTCATCGCCCAGAGCTCCCGCCAGTTCGTCCGGGTTCGCACCCGGCAGGGCGAGCTGCTCACCCGGGAGCTCCAGGCCACCGGGGCCACCGTGGTCCCCGAGGAGGACGGCGGCCTGGCCGTGACCGGCGTTCCCGCCGCCGAGATCGGCGTGGTGGCCAGTTCCCATGGCGTGATCCTCGAGGAGCTCTCGCCCCAGGCGGCCTCGCTGGAGGAAGCGTTCATGGAGCTGACCCACGACAGCGTGGAGTACGGGGCGTCGGAACCGTCGGACCGCGACCGCCTCATCCCGGCCGGAAAGTGAACGACCGATGACGCTGATCACCCCCACAGCACCAACCACCATCGCACCGGTGACCCGCCCGGCCCGGAGCGGCCACCACCACTGGTCGGGCGTGCTGGCCAGCGAGTGGACCAAGATGCGCAGTGTCCGCTCCACCACGTGGAGCCTGGTGGTGATGTTCGTGCTCAGCATCGGCATCGGCATCCTGGCCACGGCCACCGAAGCCAGTCGCTGGGCTCACGCCTCCGTGGCCGACCGCATCCTCTTCGACCCCACCAGCCTCAGCCTCACCGGGCTGCTGTTCGGGCAGTTGTGCATCGGCGTGCTGGGCGTGATCGTCATGAGCTCCGAGTACGGGACCGGGACCATCCGGGCCACGCTGGCCGCAGTGCCCAACCGGCCGATGATCCTGGCCGCCAAGGCTGCCGTGTTCACCGCCCTGGCCCTGGTCGTCGGCGAGGTCATCTCCTTTCTGTCCTTCTACATCGGCCAGGGATTCCTGTCCGGCTCCGCCCCCCAAGCCACGTTCGGCCAACCGGGCGTCCTCCGCGCCGTGATCGGCGGCGGCCTCTACATCGCCGTGCTGGGCCTGTTCGCCATGGGACTGGCCACCGTCATCCGCCACACGGCCGGTGCCATCACCGCCTTCGCCACCGTCCTGCTCATCCTGCCCCTCATCAGCCAGGCCCTCCCGTCGTCGATCAACGACGTCATCGCCCGGTACCTGCCGGCCAACATCGGGGTCGTCATGATGACCGTGCACTCTGGCTTCCGATCCGACGCCCCCATGTTCTCGCCTTGGACCGGGTTCGCCGTCCTGTTCGGCTATGCCGCAGTGGCCATGGTGCTGGGTGGGTGGTTGATGGCCCGCCGGGACGCTTAGCTACTGGCGACAGACCTCGCTCCTGCCTGCCGGCCTCGGGGTGGACTCAGCCCCAGCCGGCCCGGGTGCGGGGCATCCCGCTCCGGCCCTCGGAATCGGGCACGACCCCCAGGGCCTGGTGGACTCCGAGATGGCCCTCGTCGAAGCCGTTGGCCGAGGCGGCCATGTACAGGCGCCACACCCGAGCCCGGGCCAGCCCCACCTGGCTCACGGCCTGGTCCCAGTGCTCCTCCAGGTTGGCCACCCAGGCGTGGAGGGTCTGGGAATAGTGCTCACGCAACGACTCGACGTCACGCACCTCGAAGCCGGCCCGTTGCATGGCCATGATCACGCAGCCCACGTCGAGCAGCTCGCCGTCGGGGAACACGTACCGGCCCATGAACGTGTTGCGTCCGATCCTGGTTCCGCCCGCGGTGGAGATGGCGTGGTTGAGCAGGCGGCCGTAGGGCGAGAGCAGGCCGTGGAGCGTCTCGAAGTACTGGCCCATCCTGGCCAGGCCCACGTGCTCGAACATGCCGACCGACGAGATGACGTCGAACCGTTCGCCGGTAAGGTCCCGGTAGTCCTGGACCCGGATGTCCACCCGGTCGGCCACTCCGGCCTCGTCCACTCGCCGGCGAGCCAGGGCGGCCTGCTCCCGGCTCAGCGTGATGCCCACCACGCTGGCCTCGAAGTGGGTGGCGGCGTGGATGGCCATGGAGCCCCACCCACAGCCGACGTCGAGCAGCCGGGCCCCCTTGTTCTCGTGGAGGCCGAGCTTGCGGCAGACGAGCTCGTGCTTGGCCTCCTGGGCGGACTCGAGATCGGTGTCGGCGTCGACAAATCGGGCGCACGAATAGGTCATGGAGGGCCCGAGGATCAACCGGTAGAACTCGTTGCTCACGTCGTAGTGATGGCTGATGGCCGCCGCATCTCGGGCCGGGGTATGGCGCCGCCCTGCCGGTTTGGCCTCCTCGGGCGGATTGGGAAGCGGACGCCCCAGCGCACCCAGCTTCCGGGCCGCTTCGACGGCGGCGGGCAGCGTGGTCAGGGCGGTCAGCGCCGTCGAGCCCATACCCGTCTCACGCGGCCCGGCCCGGTGCAGGGCGTCCAGGGTGGCGAACAGGTCGCCGCTGAGCTCGATCTCGCCGGAGACGTAGGCGCGTCCCAGGCCCAGGTCGCCCGGCGCCCACATGATCCGGCGGAGGGCGTCCACCGATCGGACGTACACCGTGCCCACACTGTCCCCGGGTCCGATGGCGCTCCCGTCCCAGAATTCGAACCGGACCGGCACCGGATCGCGCAGCAGCGATCGGATCAACGGGGTCAGCGTCTCGGCCACGGTGGCCTCGGCCGGGCCGGGACTGCCGGCGTTGCCGGTGGGATCGGGCTGACGATCCATCGGCGATGCAGCTACCTCGTCGCGAACTGCCACTGTCATCTCCTCCTCACCAACGCCGTGCACCGGAACCCAGCCCTCGTGCTGGAATGGCGCCGTGCTGCTCTCACTGAAAGATAACCAGGCCTCCGTTCTACTCGGTGCCGCCCGAATTGTCGCCACCGCTCGTGGAACCGCTTCCCTGTCGAACGAGGGGGCCGGGGCCATTGTCTCGTTGGCCCAGCTCGTTCTGGGTGCCGACTCCCCGGACCTCGGTTCGCTGTCGCCTTGCCCGCCCGAGGACCTGGCTTCGGCGCTGAACGACGCCGACCAGGCGGCCACGGCGGCCGAGCTCCTCGCCATCATCGCTCGCTGTCGCTGATCCTCATCGGTGCCGGGCTCCTCACGCCCAGAAACCGGGCCACTGCTTGCGCGTCGGTGGCGAGCGCAGCTCGGTCCTTCCTCGACAACGGGGCGAATGGCCTGAGCACGATCGACGGGCCAGGCATGGTCCACGTGGCCACCGCCCGCCCGCGGACAAGGGCGAAGGGGCGAAAGACCCCGTTGACGGTGAGGACGGCCTGATCGCCCCCCACCAGGGCCTCCCGCGATCGCCAGCCCAACAGGACGGGATCGAAGGGTCCGAGCAGCCGAGGCGGCGGCAGCTCGGCCATCGGCACGCGCCTCTTCAGGTCCACCAGCCCGTCGGGACGGTCCTCGAGCTCACCGGCGATGGCCGAGAGACCGGCCCGCGAGTCGCGGAGCGGAAGCCCCGACCACCGGGCCAGATCCCGGGCATCGGCCGGTCCGTGCCCGGCCAGGTAGCGCCGGGCCAGCTCGGCCAGAGCGACGTCCCGATCGATGGGCCCGGGCTCGTCGAGCCAGTCCTTCACCAGCACGTAGGCATGCTGGCCGTCGATCACCGGACCGCGCACGGTCAGCCCTCGCAGGCTGGCCAACAAGAGCACGTGCACCAGGGCCTGGCCTTTCGTGGGCACGTTGGCCTGCTCGAGCCGTTGCCGCAGCTGGTCGCGAGACAGCGGACCGTCAGATTCGAGTGACCGCCTGATCACGTCGACACCTCGGTCGGCTGCCCTGACGGTGACGCCCTCTTGGGCCAGACGGCGGGCGTTGCCCCTGGCGATGGGCGGAGCGGTCAGGGCGTGAAGCCACGGATAGTCCTCACTGCGAACCAGGTGGAGGGTGCCCCGGTTCACCCAGGTGAGCACGAGCGAACGATCGTCGGTCAGGGCGCGGTCGACGTCGACGGCGGACAGGCCGGTCGACCGGGACCGGACGGCCAGCCGGAACCCCCGCTGGTCCTGACCCTGGACGGCCAACAGTCGCTCGACGACGGCAACCGGGTCCCGGGCCGGCGGCCCAGCCAGTAGCTGGGCGGTCAGGCGATCAGCGATCATCGATGAGCGGTCGGGCCGCGGCCGCCATCATCCGGGCTGCTTGGTCGGCACCGCGGGTCCGCACCAGCTCGGGGTTGAAGATCTCGGTGGCAAAGAAGGGCTGGGCGCCGATCGCCTCCAGCTGGTCGAGCAGGGCTCCGAAATCGACCACTCCGTCACCGGGAAGCAGCCGATGGGCCAATGCCTCGTCCATCACGTCATCGCCGGGCTGGGCCGCGGCGTCGCATAGCTGGACGTAGCCGATCCGTTCGCCGGGGATCCGGGCCAGGAGCTCGGGGTTGGGCCCGCCCGGTTGGCGTACCCAGTGCCACGCATCGACCAGGATGCCCGCGCCTGCGCCCAGCGGCTCGACCAGCTCCCAGGCCGTGGCCAGGTCGGGGATCCCGCTCCACGGCAGGAACTCGACGCACACCTGGGCCCCGACATCGGTGGCCGCGGCGACCAGGAGGGCCAGGTTGTCGCGGGCGTGGTCGAGATCGTCCAGCTTGGGCTCGAGGGTGATGGCGGCGATCTTCGAGGCCCCGACCTCCTTGGCCATCTGGGCTATCTGCTCGGCCTCGGCCGCCGCTTCGGCCGCACCGGTACCGGCCCAGCCCGATGCCGCCTCGACCACTTCGATATTTAGATCCAAACCGGCCAGGGCGGGAAGGTGGAAGGTCCACACCGAGGCCTCCCGCACATCGGCGGCGACCAGCGCCTCGCCCGCGGCGCGGATGTCGGCCTCGGTCGCTCCCAGTGGATCGACCATCACGGTCGCCGTACAGATCCCCAGTGCCATCGCATCCTCCTCTCGCTGACCGCTCGGCCCCACCGGCTCGCGCCTGTGTCGACGACGTCGGTGCACTCACGTTTCTACCGTCACCAGCGCGCTGGTGACGGCCAAGGGCCGACAACCGAGCGTCAAACCAACAATTGTCCAGTATCTGCAGTATGTTCACGTCGCAGGCCCACTCGGACCGATACCGTCCTCGAACAAAGGTGGACACCCAATGACCGCAGCCCCTCCCCCGGACCAGCCAGGCATCATCGTCAAGAGCCGAGTGTTCCCCTTGGCCTTCCTGCTCCTGTTGTTCAAGACCACGGTGACCATCGACGGCTCTCCTGCCATCGTCAAGTGGGGCGAGCACTTCTTCCCCGCAGCCCCGGGCACCCATGAGGTCCGCGTGTCGTTCAAGTACATCTTCGGTGACATGGGCGAGAACCGGATCAGCGTCCATGTTGCTCCCGGCCAGAACCCCCGGGTCGAATACCGCTCACCTTTCATCGTCTTCTTGAAAGGCAAGATCGCACTCGCGGCTTAGTCGCACGCCGGACCCGAAGCCATGACCGTCGAGGTAGTGCTCCTGGGAACCGGCAACCCCCTGCCCGACCCGACCCGTGCCGGCGCCGCCACCCTGGTGCGGGCGGGCGAAAAGACGTTCCTGATCGACGCCGGGCGAGCGGTGTGCATGCGGCTGGCCGCCGCCGGCGTGCTCCCGGTGATGCTCGATGCCGTGCTGCTCACCCATCTCCACAGCGACCATATCGGCGACCTGGGCGACGTCCTCGCTACCCAGTGGATCATGAGCCAGCACGCGCAACCCCTCCCCCTGTTCGGGCCGGCGGGCACCGGCGAGGTGGCGGCCGGGATCATGATGACGCTGGGCCCGGACATCCGCTATCGGCGAGCCCACCACGACGACCTCAACTGGGACCCCCAGTTCGACGTGTCCGAGATCGGGCCCGGCCTGCTCTCCGACGAGGGCGGCGTGCGCATCACCGCGGCGGCCACCGATCACCGCCCAGTGGAGCCCACCCTCGCGTTCCGGATCGACCACGACGGACAATCGGTGGTGCTCGCCGGTGACACCGTGCCCTGCGCCGGTCTCGACGAGCTCTGCGCCGGAGCCGACATCTACGTCCAGACCGTGCTGCGCGACGATCTGGTCAACCTGGTGCCGATGCAGCGCTTCCGGGACACGATCGACTACCACTCGACCGTCGAACAGGCGGCCCGCACCGCCGCCCGAGCCGGCGTAGGGACCCTGGTGCTCACCCACCAGGTCCCGACTCCGTCGCCCGGCTCGGCTGACGAATGGTCGGCCATCGCCGGTCGTCACTTCGACGGGCCCGTGGTCTTCGGCGAGGACCTCGTCCGGGTCTCGACTTCGTCTGATTGACCGCACCCGTCGGCGAGCGACCCACTGGTCAGACGATCAACAGCGTCTTGCCCACGACCGCTCGCCCCTCGATGGCCGCATGGGCCTCAGACGCGGCGCCGAGCGGAAAGACCTGGCCGATGAGGGGTCTCAGCCTGCCCGCCGCCCCCTCGGCCAGGGCCCGGGCCGTGAGGCGCCTGCCCTCGGCCGGCTCGAATTGGATGGCTCCGATGCCGAACACGGCGACCTGGCGTCGAGTCGGTTCCTCGGGATCGATGGCGGCAAACCCACCACTGGGCGCGCCGTAGCCCACGAATCGACCACCGGGTCGGACCGTCTCGAAGGCTTCCCGGCCCAACTGCCCGCCCACCCCGTCGAGGACGACATCGAATCCGACGCCACCGGTCGCCTCGAGCGCGCGCCGGGCCCAGCCCGGTTCCGAGTAGTCGACGGCCACCTTCGCACCTGCGTCGCCGGCCACAGTCAACTTGGGCCGGCCTCGTGCTGCGCCGACGACACGGGCGCCGGCCCGGTGAGCGAGCTGCACAGCCAAAACGCCGAGACCGCCGGCCGCCGCCGTCACCAGTACCGTTCCACCCGGCTGGACCCCGGCCACCTCGAACAGCTTGAGCGCCGTCCGACCGTCGTTCTGCAGCGCCGCAGCCTCCTCCACCCCCAGTCCGTCAGGAATGGGGATCAACTCGTCGGCCGGGACCGCAGCTTGCTCGGCATAGCCACCACGACCGCCGGTGCCGGCGACCACCGACCTCCCCACCCAGCTACCGTCGACATCCTCGCCGACGGTAGCCACCCGCCCCGCCACTCCGACACCGGGCACATAGGGCGGCTTTATCGGGAACCAGTCCGAGGCATGCCCGCTGCGGATCTGCGTATCGAGAAAGAGGACGGGGACGACGGCGACGTCGATGACCACCTGCCCTGGCTCAGCGACCAGGTCCGGCACTTCCCGACCGACCAGCACCTCGGGTCGGCCAAATGCTTCCACTTCGACGATCAGCATGATTGCGCCTCTCCTGACCGCTCAAGCCTGCGCCGAGACGGTTCGTGGGGGACATCGGGGCTCACGGTGAACCTCGATGGGGACTGTAAATGTTGAAGTTCCCTTTAAGTCAAGGTGGCGGCCCCGGGCGCGGCGGCCAGCGAGGGGCGATGCATGTCCCGGGACGGCGGCGGCTACCTTCCACCTCGGGCGGGGGCAGGAAGAAACGCCGTCCCGACCCGGAGGAATGATCGTGCCCAGGGACCACCACAGAGCGAGGGTCCCCGGTGGTTGAACTTCTGGCTGTGGCCTTTCTCGGGGGGCTCATCACCGGTATCTCACCGTGCATCGTCCCTGTCTTGCCCGTGGTCGTGGCCGGCGGCTCGACCGGAACCAGTCGCACTCGCCCATTCCTGATCATCGCCGGCTTGGTGGTGAGCTTCAGCGTGACCGAGCTGGTCGGCAGCACGGTGCTCAGCGCCATCGGCCTCCCGCAGAACCTCCTCTTCTGGCTGGGCATCGCCCTGCTGCTCATCCTGGCCGTGGGCCTCATGGTCCCGCTGATCGGCGAACGCCTCGAACGACCGTTCGCCCGCCTCGGCACCTCTCGCTATGCCACCTGGGGCGGCGGCTTCGCCCTCGGCCTCAGCCTGGGCCTGGTCTTCGTACCCTGCGCCGGCCCGGTACTGGCCGCCATCTCAGTGGCTGCAGCCAACCACCGGATCGACGCCTCCTCGTTCTTTGTCACCCTCTCCTACGCCGTGGGCGCCGCGCTTCCCCTTCTGATCTTCGCCTTGATTGCCCAACGGGCGGTGACGGGCTGGCAGAAGCTGCGCACCCATTTGCCTGCCGTCCGGCGCGTGGCCGGCGCCGTGCTGGCGGTCACCACGTTGGCCATTGCCTTCGGCCTGTTCGACCCGCTCCAGCGGTCGGTGCCCGGCTATACCAGCGCGCTGGAGAACAACATCGAGACCAATGCGTCGATCGCCAAGCAGCTCCGGAACTTGAGCGGCGAACGGGCCAATAGCTTTGCCGCCAAACAGGCCAAGACGGCGACCCACGCCACGGCGTCGCTACCCGACCTGGGCCAGGCGCCCAACTTCACCGGCATCGTGGCCTGGCTGAACACACCGGGCCACAAGCCTTTGAGCCTGTCCCAGCTACGGGGCAAGGTGGTCCTGGTCGACTTCTGGACGTACTCCTGTATCAACTGCCAGCGTTCGCTGCCCCACGTCGAGGCCTGGGACAACGCCTACAAGAACAACGGACTGGTGGTGGTGGGGGTCAGCACACCCGAGTTCGCCTTCGAGCACGTCGTGTCCAACGTGGCCGGTGCGGCCGGCAGCCTGGGCGTCGGGTACCCCATCGCCATCGACAACAACTACCGCACATGGAATGCCTACAACAACGAGTACTGGCCGGCCGAGTACCTGATCGACCCGACCGGGCGGGTTCGCGCCTACGACTTCGGCGAGGGCGGCTACTCCACCATGGAGTCCAACATCCGGTCCCTGCTCACCGCCAACGGGGTGGCGCGTCTCCCAGCTCGAACCGACGTGGCCAACAAGACCCCGACCACCCAGACGACCCAGGAGAGCTACCTGGGTTACAGACAGCTGCAGTACGCGGTGGGGACGACCGCCGTCCACGACCGGGCCGCCGAGTACCAGGCGCCGAGGACGATCCCCTCCGACGCCCTGGCCTTCAACGGGACGTGGACGGTGCACAAAGAAGAAGCCACGGCCGGCGACAGCGCCCAGATCCGGCTGCAGTTCACCGCCCATGATGTTTACCTGGTCATGAGCGGGCAGGGCACGGTGGGCGTCTCGTTCAATGGTCAGCCCCTCAGCACCGTCGAAGTCAATGGGATCCCCAAGCTCTACACCCTGTACTCGGGAGGATCGCTGCAGACCGGCGAGCTCACGCTGAGCTTCTCGCCGGGAATACAGGCCTACGACTTCACCTTCGGCTGACCGAGGGGCCGGTCTGGTCAGTTCGCCGGGGCGGATGGAGTCCGATTCTCCGTGCGCCACACAAATCGGAGGCCGGACCAGTCGTCGTCGATGGCCGCCACTTTGACGTCCACCACGCCATGGGCCAATGCCTCCCGGCGTATGACGTTGTCGGTGATATCGCTCTCATGCCCTCCTGCCCGTCGAGGCCAGGCCATCCACAGAGCACCGGAGGGAAAGATCCGTTGCACCAGGTCGGGCAGTCGATCAGGGATCTGGACGGCCTCGGTGAAAAAGGTGATGATCACGTCGGCCGCCTCGGGTGCGGCGACAAGGGTGAGGTCGACCGGCGGGCCGATCAGGCTCCAACCCGGGGGCGGATTGTCCAGGGAGAGCCGCTGGCCCGATTTGAGCCCGAGCTTTCGGGCCTGGGGCGAGCTGGAAGGCCCGGTCGTCACCAGTTCACCTGGAGCACGGATCTACGCCTGACGGCCAGCGCCGAGCGGTTCCAACCCCCACCGATCCTGGTCTTCATCGTCCCTCCAAGACGTCGCACGCTGCCAGCTCACACGTGATCGATATTCGGCCCTGATCGATCGTGAACGATCGATCGCGTGCCCAGTCTCGCAGATGCGCGGCACGCTCCGGCAGGGTCACCGCGCTCTCAATGCACAGGCACCAATGCCCAATTCTTGGGCATTGGTGAGGACGGCGCGACGGCCGATCTACTCGTGGAGCTCGGTGACCGGCCGGCTCCTGCCGGGGTCGAGGACGCCGAGCTCAGCCATGAACCGGTCCCGGAAGGCGTCGAACTCGGGCCCACCGATGCGACGGGGCCGGGGGAGGTCGATACCGAGGTCGAGGGAGATCCGTCCGTCCTTGAGCACGAACACGCGGTCGGCCAGGAGCACGGCCTCTTCGACGTCGTGGGTGACCAACAGCACCCCGGGGCGATGACGGGCGCACAATTCGGCCACCAGGGCCTGCATTTTGAGGCGGGTCAGGGCATCGAGGGCGGCGAAGGGCTCGTCGAGCAACAAGAGCTCGGGTTGTCGCACCAGGGCTCGGGCCAACGCCACCCGCTGGGCCTCTCCTCCCGAGAGCGTTCCCGGCCATGCGTCGCCATGGCCTTCGAGCCCCACCTCACGGAGAGCAGCGAGGGCGACCTCTCGGGTTCCCGACCGTCGAGAAAGGCCGATCACGACGTTGCTCCACACCCGCATCGATGCGACCAGCCGCGGCTCCTGAAAGACAGTGGTCCGCGCCTCGGGTACGAACACATCGCCTTCCGAGGTGGCCTCGAGCCCCAAGAGCACGCGCAACAGCGTGGTCTTCCCGCTGCCCGAAGCACCGAGCAGGGCCACGAACTCACCCCGGCCGACGGTCAGGTCCAGGTTGGACAGAACGTCTCGTAGGCCGAAGGTCTTGGTGACCCCGTGGACGACAACGGCCCGGTCGTCGATTCCGGTGACGGTCATCGCATTGCCATCTGACGCCGCCATGGCATGGACAGCTTCTCGATGGTCCGAACCATGAGGTCGGCCAGGATGCCCATGAGGGCGTAGATGATGATGCAGACCACGAGCACGGAGACCTGTTGGAAGCTGGATGCCTGGTTGGCCAGATAGCCGATGCCCTTGTTGGCGTTGATGGTCTCGGCGAACACCAAAGCGACGATGGAGATGCCGGTGGAGAACCGGAGCCCGGTCAGGATCGAGGGCATGGCCAAGGGGATCATCACCTGGCGGACCAGTCGCCGACCCCGGAGGCCGAAGGAACGAGCGGCTTCGACCACCCGCCGATCCACGTTGCGCACCCCATTGGACGTGTTCAGGTACATGGGGAACATGGTGGCCAGCGCGATCAGGGCCACTTTGGCCGTCTCGCCGATGCCGAACCAGACGATGAAGAGAAAGATGACGGCCGGGAAAGGGATGACCCGGAACATCTGGAGCGAGGAGTCCAGCAATTCCTCTCCCAGCGAGAACAGCCCCACGGTGATGCCCAGGACGAGGCCGATCCCTCCGCCGATGGCCAGGCCCACGCCGGCCCGGGCCAACGACACTCCGATGTCCCCCAGCAGGTCCTGATGGGCCAGAAGGTTCACGAAGCTGCTCCCCGTGGCCGAAGGCGAGGACAGAATGGTGTGGTCGATCGCTCCGGTACCGGTGAGCAGCCACCACAAGGCGAAGATGGCCAGGGGCACGAGGATCCGGAACAGGAGCGAGATCCGCCTGCTCCGATTGGCCCGGTGCTGGACGACCGGCCTGATCAGTCCGGGTACCACCTGATCCGCCGGTTCGGTTGCCGGTTCCCGATCCAACGGGATGAGACGCGATGGCCGGTGGGCGAGGTCTGTCACAGCCGATCACCTCCGTGTCGTGGCGTCACGGGGTCAACCCCGCGGCCGCCGAGATCTGCTTGTTGAAGTTCAGATCGAAGATCGAGTTGACCTTGATCGTCTGGGGAATGAGACCGAGCTTGTAGAACGTGCCCGCTTCTTGCTGCTGATACTCAATGATGGCCGGAGTGATGGGAGTCCCCACCGCCTGGACCGATGCGGCCGCTTGCTGGGCCACGGCCAAGGTGACGCTGTAGGTCTTCACGTAGGTCTGGGCGGCCAGGTTCGGGTTCTTCTTGAGAATGGCCATGGCCTTGTAGAAACGATTGACGAAATCGGCGATGACGGCCCTCTTTTGGGGATTGTCGAGCGCCGATTGGCTGGCGGTCAGATAGCCCAGCTCCAGGATGGCCCCGGCGCCGTTGGTCACCTGCTTCACCGTGCCCGCAGCCAGGCCAATACCGATCAGCGGCTGGATCGATACGGCCGCGTCCACCTTTCCGCTCGTGACTGCCGTTGTCGCCGCGGTAACGGACAGATTGTCCACCGTCACTGCGCCGTAGGGGATCCCGGCCTTCTTGAGGATCTGGATGAGCAGGTATTGCTCGACCGTGCCCTCTTGCACGGCGATCGTCTTCCCGCGGAGCTGGGCCGCCGTCTTGATGGGCGAGTCCTTCGGCACCAGGATGCCGAATGGCGAGATCTTGGGGTTGGCGCCCTTGGTCAGAGCCACCACCTTGACGGGATCGCCGGCGGCCTGGGCAAAGATCGTCGGCGTCTCGGCCATGTCACCGAGGTCGACGGAGCCACCGGTCATGGCTGCGATGATCGGGGGGCCCCCGACGAACTCGCTCCAGTTCACCGTGTACGGGGCGCCCCGCAATGCCCCGGTGGCCTCGAAGATGGTCTGGTACTCCTTGAACTGGTCGGCAAAATTGAGGGAGGCTCCGGACAGCTTGACCGAGCTGGTGGTGGAGGCTTTGGTGACGGCGGACGCACCCGAGGCTGGGACACCGACGATGATCGAGCTCAGCGACAGGAACGCCGCCAGCACGACGGCGACGGGGCGGCGCCGGAGGGAGCCGATCACGCTTTGGGATTGTCGAGGCATTCCTGTCCTTTGTTCCTGTACATATTCGAGGGGTAGAGAAATGACCGAGGTCGTTGATGGACAACGAAACGAGAGGTGCCGGGAATCGGCACGGTTCAGAACGGCTTGTCGCCCTTGATCGTCACCCGCTGGATGACCCGGTGCGCATCCCCGTAGTCGGAGATGGCGTAGTGCATCGTCGTCCGGTTGTCCCAAAAGCCCAGGTCTCCCTCTTCCCACCGATAGCGGACCACGAATTCGGGTGTGGCCATGTGGGCATAGAGGAATCGGAGAATGGTGTCGCTCTCCTTCGTCGTCACGTCCTTGATCCTGATGGTGAAGCCGGGGTTGACGAACAGGCTGCGTCGTCCCGTCTCGGGGTGGGTGCGGACCACTGGGTGCTCAACCGGCTCGAGCTTGGTGAACTTCCGGCCCTCCCACTCGCCTTCGCCGATCTGGTTCAGAAGCTTGCCGAAGGCATGGTTCCCGTCGTGTATGGCGCTCAGACCATCGACAAGGTCCTTGATCGGTTGCGAGAGCCCCTCGTAAGCCGCGTTGGTGTCCGCCCACAAGGTGTCGCCGCCCGCAGGGGGAATGACGATGGCGTTGAGGATGGATCCCAACGGGGGCGTCTCTACGAACGTGACGTCGGTGTGCCACTTATCGCGTTCGCCGTAGTCGTTGCTCAGGCCGACCTTGGACTTCTTCTCGCCCTCGACCACCTGGCGAGCCTGGGTGTAGTCGATCTCGAAGACTTCGCGGTGCTCACCGAGGCCGGGGATCACCGGATGGGCGTTGGTGATCTCTCCGAAGTGGCTGGCGAAGCTCTTGTGCTCCTCGGGAGACAGATGTTGGCCGGGGAGAAAGATCACCTTGTAGTCGAGCAAGGCCTGACGGATGGCCGCCACCACCTCGGGGTTCAGCTCATGGTGAAGATCGACGTTGCCGATCTCTGCGCCGATCGTTCCCGACAGGGGGGCGATATCGAGTTGGATGGGTGTGTCGGTGGTTGTCGTCATGGGTGGGCCCTCGGATTCAGTTCGCAGCGGGTAGGAATGGCATGGAGTGGACTCGGGATGCCGTGGATTGGTTGGGACCTAATCCTGACTATACCTGTCAACAATGTCAAATCAATAGGAATTGTTGAGTAGACCGGGCCCCCGATCGGAACCCTGGCCTCAAGACAGTGCGACAATGGGTCAGGCGCCGGCCCGGTGAGGCGTCTTCGGACCCTTGCGCCGCGATGGCCAGGCAACGATGAGGAGCCATGGGCATGGACACACAGACCACCGAAATCGCTGACGGCATCTACCGCTTCTCGACCTTCGTCCCCGATGTCGGTCCCACCGGCTTCACCTTCAACCAGTACCTCATCGACGACGACCAGCCGTTGCTCTTCCACACCGGGCTTCGGGCCATGTTCCCGTCGCTGGCCGAGACCATGGCCCGGATCACCGCGCTCGACCGCGTCCGTTGGATCACGTTCGGCCACGTCGAGGCGGACGAGTGCGGCGCCATGAACGAGCTCCTGTCCGTGGCGCCACACGCCGAGGTGGCACACGGCGCCTTGGGCTGCTTGGTGTCGCTGAACGATATGGCTGACCGGCCGCCCGTGCCGCTCACCGACGGCCAGGTCGTGGAGCTGGGTGCCCACCGCGTCCGGCACATCGACACGCCGCATGTCCCCCACGGCTGGGAGGCCCGAGTCCTCTACGAGGAGACCACCAACACGCTGCTGTGCGGAGACCTCTTCACCCAACTCGGCCGTGGCCCGGCCATCACCACCGACGACATCGTCGGCGCCGCCGCCCAGGCGGAAGATGTCTTCGGGGCCAGTTGCCTCACTCCGAACACCGGTCCCACCATCAGGCGCCTGGCCGACCTCGCCCCCGGGACGCTCGCCGTCATGCATGGGTCCTGTTTCACCGGAGACGGGGAGAGCGCACTCCTGGCCCTGGCCGACGAGTACGACAGCCGTCTCGCCGATGGCAGCTCTGCTTCAACAGCCGGGCCTTCGCCGAGCTGATCCGGCCCATCAGAGTTTCCGGCCCGGCTAGCTGGGGCGCCGCCGACCTGCTCCAGTCGGCGTCAACGCCCGGTCAGGTTCGAACCTCGCCACAGGACCTTCTAGCGGCCTTGATTACCCTGACCGCCCTGGTTGCCACCTGACCGCCCTGGTCACCTTGGGCGCCCCGGTCAATTCCCGTCCCCGTCCCCGTCGCCGTTGCCGTAGCCATTACCGCCGCCGTCGGAGTTGCCGTGGCCGTTGCCGTGGCCGTTGCCGTTGCCGTGGCCATCACCGTCGCCATTGCCGTTGTTGCCGATGCCGGGTAGGACTTGCGTGCCCTCTTGCTGGACGGCTTGAAGCGAACTCGGAGAGAGTCCCAGCAGCTGCAAGATCGTGGGAGCGACCTGGGTCGTTTCCACCGCGTTGCCTGACTGGCCAGGCTGGACGGTGCCCGGCGCATAGACGACAAGCGGAACGCCCCGATCGCCGGGATTGTCGCCGCCGTGTTCGGCGATCTTCGAGCCGGTCGTATAGATCGTGCCGACCTGCGCGATCCCGAACACGTCTGGGTGGTGCGGGTCGCTGCTCGAAACACCGAAGAACTGCGCCGACTGCTGCCCGGCGAAGATCTGCTGCAGGCCGGAGTGCTGGACGGTGACTGTCTGGCCGGCGTAGTTGACCGCCGGGGCAGTATGCGTCCACAGGTAGTTATTGACGAAGTCAGCCGCCGCCTGCGACTGGTCCGACAGCCACCACAGAAGCCCATCGTCATCGGACTGTTGGACGACCAGCTTCGGGTTGCTCGGATGCTGTGCGGCCCAGGCGGCGTTGACGCCGGCAATGATCGGGCCGTCGTCGATCTTCTGCAGCTGGTTGTTGTTTAGCGGTGACTGGCCGTGCTTGGCCGTCAGGATGATCGCCGTCGAGTCGGCCTCGCCGTTGGCTTGGATCGCGTCGGCCATCTGCTGCAGGGAGTTGTTGACATAATCGAGCGCGCCCTGGAGCAGCGGGCCCGGCACCTGTTGGCCGTTCACGGTCACGTACCCGCCAGGCAGAGATGGGCCATCGGTGTAGTTGCCCTGTGCGTCTGGCCCAATCAGCACCGCCGGGGAGCTCTTCAGCTTCTCGGCCGTCGAGACTGTTTGAAAGTTCATCCCGTAGATCGCCGGAGTGCCAACCTTCGGACCCGTGCCGGAGTGGTCAAAGCCGTTGATCCAATTGACGACTGCGTTGACCTTGTAGGAGTCGTACTGCTTGGTCGCCGCGTTGTCGGCCGTCCACGCGCCGTCGACCGGGTACGGCACGCCGTTCGGCTCGACTGCCTCCGAGTCGATCTCGGGCCCGAAGAAGTCGTCGATGCTCGTGCCGTTGGAGCCCGGGCCGTTGAACGAAGTGTAGATCGCGTGCTTGTCAGACCACGCCGTTCGCATGCCAGCGTTGTGGATCACTTGGAAGATCGTGTTGACACCCAGGAAGTCCCACGGCTGAATCGGCTGACAGGTCGTCGGATCGACCGGATAAGTCGCCGCGTTCAGACCCGACTGGGGGTGTGGACTCAGGTTCATGACCAAGCCCGGGTTGGTGTCATTGCCGCCCGGGTAGATCGAGCCACCCTCATCGAACGACGGGAATGTGTTGCCGCTCCCGTTATTCAGCAGGTCCGGCACAGCGGGAAGCTTGTCGTCCGGCGAGTCGTAGATCACGTCGCCGCCAGGAACCGGCCCCGAGCAGTTCGTCGTCCCTGGCGGGAAGACGCCGTGGCTGTACTCGACGTCGTAGTAGATGCCCGTGGACTTCGGGTTGGCGCCGGTCATCAGCGCGGTGCCGCCGGGATCGGAGTCTGACGGGTTGGGGGTTTGCGCGTTGGTGTATTCAGCGCCGCCAGTGGCCAGCCGCGCGATCTCCGAGTTGGGATGGTTGGCGACGTACCAGTTCAGGTCGGACTGGTGCATGCCGTCGACCGAGATCAGCAACACGTGCTGACCCGCCCGGTGGCCATCGCCATTGTCACCCTGGCTCGCACCGGCTGACAGCGCGGGGACCCCCGCCAACCCTGCGGCTAGCAATGCCACCGCACCTCGCGATGCGTTCCGTACGGACCGACCGGTCATGTTCGTCTCCTGTTCATGCCACTGACGGGCAGTTGAAGATCCATGTCGCCGGTCAAGCTAGAGGTCGGAGTTGAACTGGAAGTCAAACAAAGGTGATCTCTTCGCGCAGAAATTCATGCTGCTACTGCACGTGGTGGGTCGGTCCCGCTGACGTACCGGGCGTCACCGCGGTCGGAGCCCAAGCGTGCACTCAGGGCAGTGATCGACTCATCGAGCTGCTGGGGCGGTCCCGACGTCCCGGCGACGGGATCTGCTGGCGGCCCGGGGCCGCGGGTGGTCCACCTCGGAAGCAACCGTGAACGGCAATTGGGCAATTGAAGG
>DATMMO010000326.1:0-3164 GCA_035569695.1 Acidimicrobiales bacterium
CGCGATGGACTGGCCCTTGGTGGCCGAACAGTCCGGCCCACCGACGTAGACGACGGCCGAGGCGTCCTCGTTCTTGATCGTGATCGGGAGGGGATCTTGCAGGTTGCCCGCGATGACCAAGAACTTGGTGCCGGTCGTGCCTTGAACCAGGACCGGGACCGCGGTGGCTGAACCTACGAGGGTGATTTGTCGACAGGAGAAGGCCACGTCAGACCTTCCGCGTCAGGGTGAATGGCGTGGCCATTGGCCGATTCTGACCCGTTCTGGGCAGGCACGGCAAGGGCTTTGAGGCACAGGTTCCCGAAGCGTTTCCGCGCCGCTTGGTGAGTGACACCGAGGGCGGTGGCGATGTGCTGCCACGACGCCCCGGCCCGGCGGGCTGCAACCACCTCGCGTTTGAGCATCTTGTCGGCCAGGACGACGTAGGAGCGGGCCTGGGTGAGCGCGTCGAGCTCCATCAGTTGCCAGACCAGAGCTGGAAAAGGTCAATAGGCTCAGGCCTCATGGGTTCCTTCGGAGGCGCGCACTGACCGCACATCTCGGGGTTCTTCCGAGAGGGTATGAAAAGAAGGCTGCACTTGGAACATACCTTGAGCATCAACCATCATTGTAGGTCGGGTCCACTTCCCACAGCAACGCTTTGCGTCCGGACGACGTAACGCCCAGATGCAACGATGATCGCACCCGGCCCATTGCAACCAACTCGATACGCCGTGGTCGTTCGGTACTGGGGTTGAGGGCACAGCCGTTGGCAATGGCCTCATCGGTTGCAGGGCCGTTCAACTCCAACCACCCGAAGACACGTTCCCGCAGGTTTGCCGCTGCCGGGGCAATCTCGGTAGCTGCAGCTTTGGATGTAGCGGTGGGTTGCGAGGGAGGTTGGTCCCACAACGTGGGTTCCTTAGCCTCGGCCCGGTCACGGCGTTCGATGGCCGATTCAACATCGGTAACGGTGTGGACCAAGGACACCAGGCGGTCGAGGCGCACCATTTGGTCGGCGTAGGTCATTTCGTCCTCCTGAGCAGAGTGCCAGCCTCGTAGCTGGCGGCCGGGTGGTCGTGGATGTGGCGGTGATGCCTGGCACAGACCAGCAGAAGGTTCTCGAGGTCGTTGGTGCCGCCCTGGCTGCGTCGTAGGCGGTGGTGGACACTGAGCCCCCCCAGGTGCTCGCCCGGGACTTCGCACTGGTGGCCGGCGCGGGCCTTGACTAAAGGGGTGATCTCGAACAGCTCGTCAGCGAAGGCGACGGCTCGAGGGGACACCCGGCGTAGTCCCTTGCCACGCTTCACAGGGAGTTGACCACCCCAGCGGCTTGGGACATGTCGGCGGCGGCATACCCCGCCGTGGTGCTTGGTGAGGAATGGCCCATGAGGATCTGGGTGAGCCGTAGATCCTTGCTCGCCTGATAGGTCTTGGTCCCGAACCAGTGGCGCAGAGAGTGGGCCGTGGCGGGTTCTCCGTCCACCCGCTTGGCATCCAGTGTGTGCAGGTACAGGTTGATGGCCTTGGACATCTGAGCCGGGTTGAGTGCCCACAATCGCCCTTCCGCCGGCATCTCCCAGGCGTTGAGGGCGTCGAGCAGGGCTGGGGCCAGGGGGACGAACCTCGACTTGCCGCCCTTCCCGTAGGCGATAAACACCCGCATCGTCTCGTCGTCTCGGATGTCCTCGCGTCGCATGAGGGCGATCTCCTGACACCGGCACCCGGCCAGACTGCCCAGCAACAACCAGATCAGCATCACGGGGTCGGCTTCAGCGAGACACCTGAGCCGGTCAGCGTCGGTGATGGGGTGGGGCTCGGCCCTCTTGACCGTGGGCATCTCGATCCGGAGGGTCGGGTCTTTCTTGACCAACCGTTCTTTCATCGCCCAGGTGTAGAAGCTGCGGTAGGTCGAGAGGTAGGTGGACTGACTCGACGCCTCCAGGTTGCGGGCCGGGTCGGCCATCCAGGCTCGCAGTGCCTTGGGCTTCACTTTCGCCAGAGGCCCGAGAGTCAGCGACAAGTGGCTCAGGTAGATCCGCCGGATGTTGATGGTGTTGACCGAGCGATTACGCCACTTCAGGTGCTCGAGGTATCCCATGATCAGTTCAGCGTCGGTCACAGCGGGTCCATCACTTTGCGATGAGTGGCCCGGCACGGTGGCGTTCCACCATGCATGAAGAACCGTCCGTCTGAGCGAACGGGGACTTCTCGTGAACAGACTGGGCAGTCAGACCGCCGGTAGCGGCGGCCTTTGACGACCGGACGACAGATGTACCGGGTCCAGCCCTTGAACTTTCCCGTCCCCTGCACCTGGTTGTGCGAACTGGGAGCACGGCGGCAGTGTTCACACACCAGTCCGCCCAGCTTGCCGGGCACGAAGTGGGCGTCGGGCATTTGGTTTGATTCACCCTGGTCAGGCATGGTTTTCGTCTGGGTTGAGGGTTTGGCCGGCGCAGATCAGGCAACGCCTTCGCTGCACCAGCTTGGGCCAGTCATGCCCTCCCGTACCAGGTGCAGGGCGATTCCAGCTCACCGAATGACCGCATCGCAGGATCTCGCGGTATTCGCGCCGCTCGACCGTCCGAAGGGGTGCCACCGCTGAAAGATTCGATTCATCAGGCATCGGTGTACCTCCACGGCCCGACAAAGGTGAGAACTGGGTCCAGCCGCACGGCCTCACACCGGGCGATCAGTTCCTCTCGGCTGTCAGCGGCGAAGCTCCACCCTGGCAGTTGCGTCGAGTCGGCCCACCAGTGCCCATCTTCCTCGTGGATGTCCACCTGGATTCGGATGTCAGCCACCGGAGCAATCCTGTGGTTTCAACCCGTCACGCATGACAGCCCATTGGTCGTAGGTTTCGCAGGCCCGCCAGGCTTCAACGATGGCGATGGCCGCGTTCTTCGCCGCCTCCCGCACGCTGAGCGGTAGGAAGTCGTCAGTGAGGATCAGAACCTCGGTCGGCTTCTTTGTGGACATTCAACCCACCGGCCAGTCGATGACAGACGGGTTGTTGTGCTTGTAGCCATTGATGCTGAGAGTGCCAGCGATGAGGTTCGCCACGTCCTCGGCAATCTCGGGGCTGACAATGAGCACCACGGCCTTCCTCGGTTCGGGAGCAACCGGCATCCAGTCCTCACAATCGCCTCGTTCAGCGTGACGGCCACCGTGGTCGGTGAAGATGA
>DATMMO010000327.1:0-5575 GCA_035569695.1 Acidimicrobiales bacterium
CTCATCTTCCCCAAGAGTCCATATCGACGGGAAGGTTTGGCACCTCGATGTCGGCTCGTCGCATCCTGGGGCTGAAGCCGGTCCCAAGGGTTGGGCTGTTCGCCCATTAAAGCGGTACGCGAGCTGGGTTTAGAACGTAGAATACTGCGTCCCCAGGGAGTAATCCCTGGGTGCACACTGGCTCATATCGGTGAAACCCTGACTGTTACAACCGAACGTTACGGTCAGGGCAATACCGAGGGAAGGCCAACACAATGAAAGCGTTCGATGCGTCCTATGTTGCAGGATTTTTGGACGGTGATGGAAGTATCCACTTCCAACTAGTCCGGCAGAAGGAATATCGGTTCGGGTTTTACATCCGATCGAGTGTGTCGTTTTCGCAGAGCACTTCGGCTCGAGCAGGACTGGAGCACATCCAGGGCCTGATCGGGGCGGGATATCTGCGAGATCGGGGCACGGGCATGAGCGACTTGGTAATAACGAGTCGCCCCACCCTGTTCAAGCTGCTTTCGGAAGTACGGCCGCATGTGATCTTCAAAAGAGAACACGTGCGACATGCGTTGCTCCTCCTCCCCCGACTTGATCGGATCAGGGATCCGGAGCTTTTCCTGCAACTAGCACGTGAAGTCGACGTTTTTGCAACCCTAAACTATTCGAAATCGAAGCGGATATCCGCCGTAGATGTTGAGCGATATCTACGTAGCATGGGCGTGTTGTGCCCCTGTAACGACTTCCTCGCCAGCAACAGCGAGGAGATGGCTTTTTTAGGTTGATATTTGACCCGTGGACCCCCACGAAAGCCATAACACGCCAGCCCCTAGAAATAGGGTGAAGGTATAGTCTGTGCCCGTAGTAATACGGGAATAACACGCGTGAGACAGTTCGGTCCCTATCCGATGCAGCCGTAGGAGATTTGAGGAAGGCTGTCCCTAGTACGAGAGGACCGGGACGGACGAAGCTCTCGTGTGTCAGTTGTCCTGCCAAGGGCACTGCTGATTTGCGACCTTCGGGTGGGATAAGCGCTGAAAGCATCTAAGCGCGAAGCTCGTTCCTAGATGAGATCTCCCACAGGGTTAACCTGGTAAGGCCCGTGGCCAGACGACCACGTTGATAGGCCGGAAGTGTAAGTGCGGCAACGCATTCAGCTGACCGGTACTAATCGGCCGAGGGCTTGGAAACTTGCTCGTGCTCGCTATGGAACGCTCAGGGGTGACCGCTATGGTCACGCCTGGCTCGCTATGGATCTCGTCGGATTCGTGGCTTGAGCCTGAGCGCACGATTTCCGGTGGCCATGGCGGCGGAGAGACACCCGTTCCCATTCCGAACACGGCAGTTAAGCCCGTCAGCGCCGATGGTACTTGGGGGGTAGCCCCCTGGGAGAGTAGGACGCCGCCGGGATTACTCAGTACAAAGCCCCCCGCCACGCGGGGGGCTTTGTCGTACCCGGAGTCGTAGCCGGTAGTGAGGCGAGGCTCTTCCCAACAAAAGAGCAAGCTGGTAGAAACCGTGAATTGCGGTCTTGTATGCCTATCCTGTCGTCATGTCGTGGGGCGGCCAAATCCGGAAGATGACTGATCCTGGCGTGATCGATCCGATGGACTATCCGTTTGGCGTTCCCCAGGAGTCGTATCTCTGGAAGCACGGAGCGGTGCTTCCACGAGAGAACTTCGGTGAAGCCGATACGGCGGGCCGAATCGCGGTTCTGGCGATTGGTTCGAACGCATCGCCACGACAGCTCGATAGAAAGTTCCTGGGCGAGCCTTGGATGCCCGAGCAGGGTCGTGAGTCCGAAATGGCCGTGGCCAGGGTCACGGTTGTTGGAATTGATGTCGTCTATGCGGCTCATCTGGCTAGGTATGGGTCGATTCCGGTGACAGTGGTGGACTCTCCTGGGACAAAGGTTTCCGTGTTCGTTACTTGGCTGACCGAGCGTCAATTCGACCGAATGAATGAAACCGAACGTCTCGGTTCAACGTATTCCCTACGGGCGGTTGACGGCGTAGAGGATGACCAGCGGGTGCTTGAGTCTGTGTATTGCTACGTCGCCAAAGAGGGAGCAGCCGTATTGGGCGACGGGTTACTGGCGCTCGGGGGAATTGCCGTAGAGAACGGTCGACTGGCTCGCGGTGATCAAGGTCGGGCTTGGGACCTCCTTGCCGCCGATATGTCGCACTCAAGTGGCCCGGACCTACTGGCATCGACATTGAAGAGCGATCTGAAGCGCCAAGAGGTTGTATCCCACCTCCTCGATCGCCGTATGCCGCTGACCGCACCAACCATAGAAGTGTTGCCAGTCGGTTCCGCAGCCGAACGTCGGCACCACAAGGGTCGGAATCATCCCGCGGTCATGGCAGCCGCATCGACTTGATGCGGGGAATATTGAGAAGAAGAGCCTTTTGCCGGGTAGCTGTGATCGCCGGGTTCCCTACTTTCCTCGGCTAGTCGGCCGTCTCTGGGCCAGTCCAGCCTGCGGGGTTATTCGGCCCGTTGACTACACTTATCTCTTATGACCCCTCGAACACCTTCTGGTTCTCCGCGCCCGCGTGGCACCGGCGGTTCCCAGAGCCGGGGGAAGGCACCGAGGCAGGGCGGATCCGGGAACTCGGGGCGAGGCGGTGCCCAGCGAGGCACCGGTGGAGCCGGCCAAGGCGGCAGGGTCGGGCGTAGCGCCCAGGAAAGCGCGGGCGGGCAGGGCCGATCATCGGGGTCGCGGAGCCAGCCGGGCCCGCGGCCCGGCGGAGCTGAGCGATCCGGGACCAGGCGGTCAGGCGCCGGATCGGACCGCAGTCCATCGAGAAGCAGATCTGCTGGTCCGTCGAGCGACCGTTCTTCCAATCGCGCTCCGAGCGGGTGGGAGTCGAGCAGTGGCAGCAGTCGGGGCGGATCCGGTCGGCCATCCAGCGGATCGGGGCGTCCAGCCGGCGGTTCCGGTCGGCCATCCAGCGGTTCCGGGCGTCCACCGAGCAGATCCGGACGACCGGCGGCCCGACCGATGCGGGACGAGGGCTCTGAATCGGGTCGTCCGACAGCTCGGCCCTCGCGTCGTCCGACAGCTCGACCACCGCGAGACGAGGGCGCCAGGTCGGGTCGCCCGCCCGCCGACGGACCCCGCCGACCGGGTCGCTCCGACGATCGCCCAGCCAGCAGCGGCCGCCCGGGCAGCAGCGGCCGCCCAGGCAGCAACGACCGGCCGGGCAGCGGCTACAGGACAGCCAGCAGCGACCGGCCAGGCAGCAACGCCAGGTCGGGTGGCTCAGGCCGACCGAGTGGGCAGGGCAGCGGCCGTTCGGAACGACGGCCCTATGAGGACCGATCGCCGGTAGTCCGCAAGGGTTGGGGCAGCGTGGCCCGCCGAGGGGCAAGCACGGTCCGGGACGGGAACGACGGCCATGGCGCTGGGGAGGACTCACCCGATGACCGTCGCCAGCGCCGCACCCGGGCCGACGCCTTCGAGCCCGAGCAGTGGGTGGAGTCGGACCGCCGCCCGGCGCGCCGGGCCGCGGGCTCGTCCAAGTCGTCATCCGGCCGTCCCGTTCCTGTCGCCCCTCCGGCCGAGCTACCTCCCGACATCGCCAACGAACTGGCATCAGCCGCTGGACCGGACTGGAGCACGCTCCGGCCCCGGATCAGCGAGCGCATGGCCGCGGGCATCGGGGCCTATGAGCGGGAGCGGTATCGGGATGCCTCCCGCATCCTCAAGACCGTGGTCGACGCCGTTCCCAACGCCCCCTCCGCTCGGGAGCTGGTGGCGCTCAGCCAGTACCAGTTGGGCTTTTGGAAAGCGGCCCTGCCCAACCTGGAAGCCTTTGCCGCCCTGACCGGTTCGGTCGACATGCACCCAGTCCGCATGGACTGCCACCGGGCCCTGGGTCGGCCCAAGAAGGTCGAAGCCCTGTGGGACGAGCTGCGTCGAGGGTCTCCGGACCCCGAGGTGCTGACCGAGGGCCGTCTGGTGCTGGCCGGTACGCGAGCCGACAACGGTGACCTGACCGGTGCCATCGATCTGCTGGTCCAAGCGGGCGCCGGCCGTCTGGTCCGGAACCCGGCCGAGCGACACCTCCGTCAGTGGTACGTACTGGCCGATCTCACCGAACGCTCGGGCGAGCTCCCGCGAGCCCGGGAGCTGTTCTTGCGAGTCGCTGCCATCGACCCCGATGCTTATGACGTGGCCGATCGGCTCGAGTCCCTGGGGCCGCCGACGCGGTCCCGACGCAGGCCGAACGGGCCGCGCCGCGCCCATTAGGCTCGGCGCTCATGGATCTCGAAAAACTGCTCGGCGACGAAGCCGACTCGCTGCTGAACCACCGCGCCACCGCGTTCCCGGCGGAGAACCTCATCCATCCAGGCCCGGACCACCTCAACAACATCTTCGGCCAGTCGGACCGCTCGTCCACCGTCATTCGCAACCTGGCCACCATGTACGGCACCGGACGGTTGGCCGGGACCGGGTACCTGTCCATCCTCCCCGTCGACCAGGGCATCGAGCACTCGGCCGCGGCCAGCTTCGCCAAGAACCCGGCCTACTTCGACCCGGCCAACCTGGTGGAACTGGCCATCGCTGCCGACTGCAGCGCCATCGCCACCACCCTCGGGGGGCTGGGCATCGTCTCTCGCCGGTACGCCGAGCGCATGCCGTTCATCGTCAAGCTCAACCACAACGACTTTCTCAACTACCCCAATACCTACGACCAGACCATGTTCGGCTCGGCCCAACAGGCTGCCGATCTCGGGGCGGTCGGGGTGGGGGCCACCATCTACTTCGGGTCCGAGCACGCCGACCGCCAGATCGGCGAGGTGTCGTCGATGTTCGCCGAGGCCCATCGTCTGGGCATGTTCACCGTCCTGTGGTGCTACCTCCGCAACCCCGCGTTCAACAAGGACGGCGTCGATTACCACCTGTCCGCCGATCTGACCGGTCAGGCCAACCACCTGGGCGTGACCATCGAGGCCGACATCATCAAGCAGAAGCAGCCCGTGGACAACGGGGGTTACAACGCGCTCTCCTTCGGCAAGACCGACCCCCTGGTCTACTCCCAGCTGACTACCGATCACCCCATCGACCTGACCCGCTGGCAGGTGGCGAACTGCTATGCCGGGCGAATTGGGCTGATCAACTCGGGTGGCGAGTCCAAGGGCGAAGACGACCTGGCCCAGGCCGTCCGCACCGCGGTGATCAACAAGCGGGCCGGAGGGGCCGGGCTGATCGTCGGCCGGAAGGCCTTCCAGCGGCCGACTGACGAGGGCGCCGGCCTCATTCATGCCATTCAGGACGTCTACCTGGACAAATCGGTCACCATCGCCTGAGCCGCCACCTGCCGCACCGGCCACTCGGCCCGAGTCTTCGGACGCCCCTGGCTGGCCCAGGCACGGTCGCCGCTGCAGAATGGGGGCGGCGGTAGAGTGGAACCGTGAGCGTGGAGCAGGGGAAAGACAGAATCAGTCGAAGGGGAAATCCACGCACCGGCAGCGTCGAGTGTCATACCGGCGACTGTTCGCGTTAAACAACCAGAGGAGCACGGGTGTCCGACACCACGATCAACGAACCATCGCCTCAAGTACTCGACCGCGTCGTCAT
>DATMMO010000328.1:0-5681 GCA_035569695.1 Acidimicrobiales bacterium
GCCGAGGAGGAGGACGAGGACGACGAGGCCGCGGAGTACGAGGACGAAGCCGAGCAGGAGAATCCCGAAGAAGTCGTGGGGGAGTTCCGGAACTTCCTCGACACCATCCGCCCCGAGGACTTCTCGCCCTGACCGAGCCGATGCTCGTCGGATGACCTCCGGGTCACGGGAGGACGAGCTCGGCAGACGGTACGGTACCGGCACTGTGGGAGGCGAGCACCGAGGCACGGCCGGGGATCCTGCGCCCAGGGACAATTCGGAACAGGCACCGGGTCCTGCCCCCTGTGGCACCTGGCCGTCGCCCTTCTCGGCCGCGGCAGTGGCCGCCGGCAAGGTTTCCCGGAGCGGCCTCCACATCGACGGCTCGGAGATCTACTGGCTCGAGAGCAGGCCCGACGAGGGCGGGCGGCAAGTCCTGGTCCGGTCTTCGGCCCGCGGCGGACCGACCGATGTCTCGCCCCCCGGTCCCAGCATCCGCTCGCGCCTCCACGAGTACGGGGGCGGCGCGGCCACCGTCGTCGCCGGGACCCTCTACTACGTCGACCAGTCGGATCAGGGTCTGTACCGCTGGGAGCTCGACTCGGGTGACGACGCGGCACCCATCCGGCTCACGGCCACCCTTCCGGCGGACGGGGCCCTCCGCTATGCCGATGGGCGGCTGTCGGTGGACCGGGAGTGGTTCGTCTGCGTCGAGGAGCGCCACAGCCCGAACGGGGTGGTGCACGGGATCGTGGCCGTGCACGCCCAGGGCTCGACGGCCACCGTGCCGGTGCTCGAGGGTCGAGATTTTTACGCTGCGCCGCGGCCCTCGCCGGACGGGGCCTTTCTGGCCTGGCTCACCTGGGATCACCCCGACATGCCTTGGGACGGCAGCGAGCTATGGGTGGGTCGGTGGGTCGCGGGTGAGGGGGGACCCAGGGTGGTCGAATCCCGACGGATCGCCGGGGGGAACGACGTCTCGATCGGGCAACCACTGTGGTGCGGCGACGGAAGCCTCTGCTACCTGTCGGACGAGGCGGGATGGTGGCAGCCCTACCGCCTGACCGCGGTGGATGACGCCCGTTCGGTCGGCTCGGCCCTGGTCTCAGTGCAGGCAGAGTTCCATGGCCCTGACTGGGTGCTGGGGCAGTCCACCATGGCCGAGCTGCCCGACGGGTCCCTGGCCTGCCGGATGCACAGCGACGGGGTCGATCGAGTGGTGCGCATCCCGGTGGCCACCCGGTCCGCGCCAAGTGGGGTCGAGGTCGGGGTCGAGGCCGAGGTGGAGCTCGAGGTCGTGCCTCAACCGTGCGTGGCCATCGCCGGCGTCTGTGCCGATGATGGGGGTACCGTCGTGGTGCTGGGAGCCACCACCACCGCCGGCCCCTCGGTCTACGCCGTGGCCCCCGTGAGTGGCCCTGCCACCCCTGCCGGCCCCGCCGGGGCCCCGAACCAGGCCCGGTCGGCCTGGGAACAGCCCGCGTTGCTGAGTGCGGTGTCGGCCATGCCCGTGCGAGCGGAGGACGTGTCCGTGGCCCAGGCGGTGGTGGCCCCGACCCCAGACGGGCCGGTGCACAGCCTTTTCTATGCCCCCACCAGCTCGCGGTTCCGGGTCCCCGACGGTATGGCGCCGCCGCTGGTGGTCATGTGCCATGGAGGGCCCACGGCAGCCAACGATCGCGGCTTCGACCCGCTGGTCCAGTACTTCACCAGCCGGGGACTGGCCGTCCTGGCCGTCAACTACCGGGGAAGCGTGGGCTATGGACGGGCTTACCGGCAGCGCCTGCGCGGCCTCTGGGGCCAGGCCGACGTCGACGACTGCGTCTCGGCTGCCGTGGCCCTGGCCGATGCCGGCCGTGTGGACGTCGCCCGCATGGTGATCCGCGGCACCAGCGCCGGTGGGCTCACTGCGCTCGGTGCCCTCATCCGCTCCGACCGGTTCGCCGGCGCCGCCACCTGGTACGGGGTCACCGATTTGGAGGCCCTGGCCGCGGAGACGCACGATTTCGAGGCGAGCTACATCGACACCCTGGTCGGTCCGCTGCCCGACGCCGTGGCCACCTATCGCCATCGCTCGCCGATCCACCACGCCGATGGGGTCAGTGGGGCCGTGTTGTTGCTCCAGGGCCTGGACGATCCGGTGGTCCCCGCCGACCAGGCCGTGCGCTTCGCCGATGCCCTCCGGGCTCAGGGGGTCGAGTGCCGGTACCAGGCATTTGCGGGCGAGTCCCATGGTTTCCGTAAGGCGGAGACCCTGCGCACGGCGATTGCCGCCGAGCTCGACTTCTACGGCGCCGTCTTGGGCTTTGAACCGGCCGACGATCTCGCCGGTGCCGGTCCGGCGGGGTGAGGCGAGAGCGCCTGCTCGGAGACGGGGCGAGGACGACGATGCCAGGGGGACCAGGGAGCCTCGGTGTACCATCGGCCGTGCCGACCGATTCGGATCGAAAGGCCGTCGAGCCATCGGGTGGCCCTTCGTTCATCGCGGTGATCGTTCGGGGATGGCGCAGTCTGCTCGCCCCGGTTCGGCGATGGTCGCCGGAATGGCGGGACGCCGCCCTCTATGGGATCTCGGGCCTCTTCGCCCTCTTCACCGCCACGGTGGCCGGGATACCGCTGTATCGACAGTGGGGGTTGATGGCCGTTGGCCCCTACCTGGTCGGCGGGGCGTTCATGGCCGTGCTGGCCCGGCGACGCGGCGCTCGTCACGGGGAGTCGCCGGTCACCGCCCGGCGCTACCGCATCGCCCGCATCACCGCCTGCGCGGTGGTCTTTGCCGGGGCCACCATCGTTCCTCTGACCATGGAGGTCATCTGGCGGGCGGAGGGACCCGCGGCCGAGCACGTCCAACCCGAGGTGATCGTGGTGGAACGGGCCGGTGTGGCTGCGGCCTCCGGTCACAATCCGTACCGGGTGGTCGATACGAACGGCCACATCCTCATCCACCAAGATGCTGTGCCCGTCTACGAGCTGTACTACCCCTACCTGCCGGGAATGGTGCTCTTCGGGTTCTCCAGCGGGAGCAAGGTCGAGGCCCAGCTGACCGATGCCCGACTCCAATTCCTGCTCTTCACCGTCCTGGTGGGTGGCTTCGCGCTGAGCCGGTTGAAGGCCCCTCGGGACACGAGGGCCCGAGCCCTGCAAGTGCTGGCCGTGCTCCCCACTGCTGCCCTGCCCCTGGCCACCGGGGGCGACGATATGCCGGTCGTGGCGCTGATGCTGCTCGGACTGGTGGCCCTCCAGCGACGAAGACCGGTCCTCGCCGGGCTGGCCTTGGGCGCGGCTTCCTCACTGAAATTCACCGCCTGGCCGTTGGCCTTTCTGGCCCTGTGGGCGGCCCAGGACCTCTATCGCAGCCGGGCCATCGGACGGTACGTCCTTGGCTTCGTGGTCATCGCCGGTCCGGTGGTGGCCCCGTTCGCCCTCAGGAATCCCTCTGCCTTCGTGGACAACGTCATCCGCTTCCCCCTGGGCCTGGCCGGTGTGGCCTCACCGGCGGCCAGTCCGCTTCCCGGCCATCTGTTGATCAGCGCCGTACCCGGTGTCCATCGGCCCTACGTGATCGCCGCGGCCGTCATCGGTGCCGTCCTGTTGCTGTGGCGGCTCAAGGTCAAGCCGCCCAAGACGGCGGCCGACGTGTCCGAGCTCACCGGGTGGGTCATGTTGATCGCCCTTCTCGTGGCCCCGGCCACGCGTGTCGGGTATCTGCTCTACCCGGCCAACCTGTTCGTCTGGGCCTATGTGCTCCGCCGGGCGGCGGCGCCGATCGACCTGGCCCCACGGCCGCCGGCTTCGCCCTGGACCCGGCTGGTTGCTCAGGTGCCGGGGTCGGCCACCTCGAACAGGCGGAGCGTGAACGGGGTGACGCCGGCCGAGGTGGTGGGCGACACCACCACCCCCGCCTCCCAGTAGAAGCCGTCGTTGCTGCCCTTCTCGGCCAGGAGCTGCGTACTGCCGGCCTGGTAGGTGTCGGGGCCATTGCCGATGAGCTTCCAGCCCAGCTGCTTGAAGAGGGCCTGGTAGAAGTCGTGGACCCGGAATGCGGGCAGGGTCGAGGTGAAGTTGACGGTGCGATCGAACTGGGTGGTGTTCTGGTCGCTGTTGAGCGAACCGGTGGTCGTGGCGCCGGCCGGAACGGCCACCGCGGCGAGGATGTCTGCCGGGGGTTCACCGTTGCCGGCGATGGGCTTCAGAGCCTGTGTGCCCGGTTCGAGGTGCACCACCGTGCCGTCCGACAGGGTCACCGATTGGACCTTCAATGTGGTCAACGTTCCGCTGGTCAGGGCCGACGCCGTGATGCCGCCGATAACGATCACCAGGGCAATGACCAGCACGATGACGGCCGGGGACTTGAGCGACATGCGGGCGACCGGTTCAAAGGCCGGTCCGGCCCACTCCTCGTCGCCCCGGGAGCCCTGCGGGGGTCCGCCCTCGTGTTCCACTTCGGTGACCATGACCGTCGACCAGCCTACCCACGCACCTGAGCCTCTTCGGAGGCGGCTCGGTCGTCCCGGACGACACGGGGTGGGGGCTCGGCGTCAGGTGCCAGCCTCGGGCCCGGGGTCAGGCTCAGCGTCAGGCTCAGTGTCGAGCCCAGTGTCGAGCCCAGTGTCGAGCCCAGCGGCCGCTCGGATCGACACCAGGGCCGCGCCGACGCAAACACCCAGGATGACCCAGCGGGTGCGCCGAGGGAGCCACGCGAAGGCTATGGCCGTGGCCAGGGCGTCAACGGCATCGGATACCCCGGCGAGGGCCACCCAGGGCCGCGCCTCCTCGTCTGACCGGGACAGCGCCCGGAGGGTGCCGACCCCGAGCGCCAGGTCCCGGCCCCCGAGCGTGCGGGCGAGCAGCCTGGCCGACGGGGTATTGGCGGAGTCTCCCACCCAGGGCCGGGTCACTAGTGGTGGTGCCACCAGGGCGGTGCCGCCTATGGCTATGCGCCCCCAAGCAATGGCCCGGGCCGTCCGTCGCAGCGTGATCGCCTCCATGGTGGTCACGCTACTGGCGCCGGCGAACAGGAGGGACAGCCGAACCGGCCAGAAGGGCGGCGCCTTGCACGCGTCACCGATGCCCTCGGAACTTGTGGAAAACCCCGAATTCGGCGCCAAATGGGCGGTTCTGGACGCCGGATTTGCAAGATACCCTGTTCACAGGATCTTTACATTTAGGTGACGATCGACAAAACTGACGGACAGCAACGACGCTGCTTCTCATAGCGTCCGCAGGAGGGGGCATCCGGGTAACTCCGGATGTAGGTTCCTGTTACAGGGTGGGGAGCGGCCGGGTCGTTGCGACCCGGCCGCTGTCATTTCCGGGTTGACCACCCAAGGTGGTCGAGCGGCCCGTGTCCTTTACCCAACTGCCACTCCGCACCGCCGCGAAGGGCCTCGGTCACGAACGCCTTGGCATCCGCCACCGCCGTGGGCACGTCGCATCCGGTGGCCAACCGGGCAGCAATGGCGGCCGAGAGGGAACAACCGCTGCCGTGGACGTTGGCGGTGGGCACGTGGGCACCCGACAGCACGGTGACGTCGTGGCCATCGAACAGGATGTCGGGTACGACCGACGGTGGCATAGCACTCCCCTCCGATGAGCCCACACCAGGGAGATGGCCGCCTTTGACCAGTACCCAGCGGGCGCCGAGCCCGTGCAGGTGCCGAGCGACGCGGGCCATGCCCTCGACATCGGTCACCTCGGCAGGA
>DATMMO010000329.1:0-6351 GCA_035569695.1 Acidimicrobiales bacterium
CGACCTCAGACGCTGAGCCCGCCGTCCACCGAGAGCACCGCGCCTGTCGTGAACGGGGAGTCGTCCGAGGCCAGAAAGGCGATGGAGGCGGCCATCTCGGCCGACGTGGCGTAGCCCATGGGCGTCATCATCTTGTATAGCTGCTTCCCGTCGGCCCCTTCGGGCAGATCGAACGAGGCGATGATGGCGGTGTCGGTGGGCCCCGGCGCCACCGTGTTCACCCGCACCCCCCGGCTCTGGTACTCGGCCGCCAGGGCTTTGGACAACATGAGCACGCCCGCCTTGGATGAGCAGTAGGCGGCGGTGTAGGCCTGGCCCGTCAATCCGGTGTTGGAGGAGATGTTGACGATGGCGCCGCCCTGTTCGATCAGGTACGGGAGCGTGGCCCGGCACATGAGGAACGGGCCGGTGAGGTTGACGTCCACGATCTCCCGCCACCGCTGCACCGGCATGTCCATGGTGTGGAAGAACCCCCCGATGCCGGCCACGTTGCACAGCACCGACGGGGTACCGAGGTCGGCGGCCACCGCGGTCACGGCCACATCGACCGACTCCTCGGAGGTCACGTCACAGCGATAGGCCACCGCTCGGCCGGCCGGCTTCCCGGTTTCGCCCTCGAAGCGCGCCGCGGTGATCAGCCCCACCGTCTCCTCCAGGCCCTCCTCGTTGATGTCCAGGCCGGCCACGACGGCGCCCTCGGCCGCCAGGCGCTGGGCCGTGGCCCGGCCGATACCCGAGGCCGCCCCGGTGACGATGGCCACCTTGCCCGTGAACCGGTGCCCAACATGGGCGGCCATGGTGGCGTCGGCGGCATCGTGCTCCGTGCCGCCCCGGCCCATCGAGATGTTCTGCACTGGGCTCATGCCGGCTCCCCTTTCGACGCGAACTCCTCGCGCAGTTTGTGCTTCAAGACCTTGCCCGACGGGTTCCGAGGCACGGTATCGACCAGCTCCAGCTGTTCGGGAATGGCCTGGCGACGGAGGCCCTGGTCGATAAGGAACTCTTGCATGCCAACGAAATTCAACCGTGCGTCCTCTTTCAGCGCCACCACCGCACAGGCCCGCTCGCCCGTCCTGGCGTCGGGCAGCCCGATCACGGCCACGTCGGCCACGGCCGGGTGGAGGTACAGGAGGTCCTCGACCTCCTTGGCCGAGATGTTCTCGCCGTGGCGGATGATGACGTCCTTCAGCCGACCGGTGATGGTGACGTAGCCGTCCTCGTCGACCGTACCCAGGTCGCCACTGCGGAAGTAGCCCTCCGCATCGAAGGCATCGGCATCCAGGGAGGAATCCATGTACCCCCGGAACACCTGATGCCCCTTGACCCTGATCTCGCCCTCGACGCCGGGCCCGGCCACCTCGCCGGCCAGGGTCACCACCTTCAGGGTCACGCCCGGGGTGGCCGGGCCCTCGGTCAGGGCCAGCTTCTCGTCCGAGTCGGTGGTGGAGGCCATGACAACGATGGGCGCCTCGGTCAGGCCGTAGCCCGACACGATGCCCACGCCGCCCAGCTCTCGCTTCACGTCGTGGTGGAGCTGTGGGGGCTTGGGGGCACCCCCACCGGGGAACGAGCGCACCTCGGGGAAGATGGGGTCCGGACCGTGGGCCCGCTGGGCGGCCAGGTAGGCCAGGTGGAAGGGGGTTCCCGACCCGGGCAGGGTGACGTGGTTCTCGGCCAGGAACTTGGGTGTCTCGGTGGGAGAGAAGGCCTCGGTCAGCAAGAGCATGCACCCGGTCAGCATGGCGTTGACCAGCCAGCCGATCCCCCCGATATGGGTGAAAGGGAACACCAGGCCGGACACGTCGTCCTGGTGGATATCAAGGCATTCGCTCATGGCCAGGGCCGAGGCGATGACGGTGAGGTCGGTGTGCTGGGCGCCCTTGGGGTCGGCCGTGGTCCCCGAGGTGTAGAAGACCCATCGGACCGGGGCCTCGGCCATGGTCGTCGGCAGGGCCGGCACCGGAGGCAGGTCAGCGGGGTCGCCCTCGGGCAGGGCCCGATCGGAGACCAGGACGGACAGGTCGTCCCGGCCGGCGGCGATCTCCTCGGCCATGGCCGCGAAGTCGAACCCCCGGTACACCGGAGGCACGATCAGGAGCTGGGCGCCGGTCTGGGCGGTGATGAAGCTCACCTCCCGGCCGCGGTAGATGGGGATCAGCGGGTTCTGGCGGGCCGAGAGCCGGGCCAGGGCCCCCACCAGGACCAGGGACTCGTTCCAGGTGGGCAGCTCCCAGCTGACCGGGGTTCCCTCCCCCACCCCGAAGTCCCGGTGCAGGCCAGCGGCGACGCGGAGGCAGGCCTCCCGGTACTGGGCAAAGGTGAGCTCCTTGCCGGTGTCCTCGTGGCACAAGCGGGCGTCGGGAGTGGCTTCCGCCCGCTGCTCGATGAGCCCCCACACGGTGGTGGCGCACATCCAGCGGCGCGCCGTAGTCCGCGCCTTCAGATCGTCAACGAAATCGGTCATGGACAGCTCCCTCGCGTCGTCCGCCCTCGTACCGCTCCCTGTACCGCTCTGTGGGCGGACGTGGATGAGGACGAGGTGGATTGTGCCACGTTCGGCCCGGAGGAGCTCCGCGCTCGCCCGCTGGCAGAGCGTCCGTCACCTCTACCGGCCGACGTCGCCCCCTCCAAGTGACTCTGCGTCCTAGGATGCTCGACCAGCCGGCCAGCCGGCCACCCGGCGGCGGATCGGGTTCGGTGGATCGGCAAGCGAGCATGTAGGAGCGTGGGATGCGGGCACGTTGGGCGAGGCTGGTCGGGGCGAGCACGCTGGTGGCGCTGGTGGCGCTGGCGGCGACATGTTCGGGGATCTCCGGTGCTAGCGCTGCTGCTCCGGCCAAGGCGGTGACAGTCCCGATCACCACCCAGCAGGTCGGCCAGGGCACCGACACTGATTCATACGTGGTCGTGCGGATCAGCGTCGGCGGAGGGAAGACGGTGCCTGTCCAACTCGACACCGGCTCGTCGGGACTGCTCATCTTGTCGTCGGCGGTCGGGGGCCAGGTCCGTTCGACCGGCCAACAGATAGGTATCCCCTACCTCCACGACACGGTGGAGGGCACCCTGGACACGGGTCCCATGGTGATCGGTGGTCTGTCCACGCCGAACTCCACCGGGTTCGTCGTCATGTCGGCCTCGGCCAACCCCACCATGGCTTCTCATTTCCGGTCGAACGGCGTGGTAGGTGTCCTGGGGATCGGCGTAGCCAACGGAGCCACTTTGAGCACTATCTTTTACTCCCCGCTCTTGCAGCTGCCGGCGTTCTACCGACAGAGCTTCTCCCTCAAGGTGTCCGCCCACGGGGCCGGGACCTTGACCATCGGGCCGACCTCGACCGTGGACAGCGCGGCGGGCACGGTCACCGCCCCCATGACCCCGGCTGCTCCCAACCAGTATCCGAACGGGGCACCGGGATACCAAAAGGACGTCAACCTGTGCTGGTCCTTCGCCGGCGGGTCCCCGAACTGCGGTGCGACCGACATGGACATCGGAACGGCGGCGCCCATCTTCGATCCAACGGCAATTGGAGACGCGCCGGTCACCTACAACGCAATCATCACCCCGGGGACGATCGTGACCGCGACCGCGCCCGGCGGCCAAGCCGTGTGGAGATACACCGCAGGCACGACGGCGGCCACCAACCTGACCCCGCTTGCCGCCCAGGGCTACAGCCAGTACAACACCGGCATCAACTTCTTCTTCACACATACCGTCACCTATGACATGGCCAAGGGCGAGTTCCTAATCGGACCGGCGTAGCTGTTCCGGCGCAGCTGTTCCGGCGTAGCTCGTCGCTTGGCTGTTCCGGGGTAGCTCGTCGCTTGGCTGTTCCGGCGTAGCTCGTCGCTTGGCTGTTCTAGTGCAGTCGGATGGCTGTTCTAGTGCAGTCGGATGGCTGTTCTAATGCAGTCGGATGGCGTCTCACCGTTGTAGACCGGGTGCGCCCGTTGCTCGACTAAGACTTCGCTGAGAGGACTGACAGCACGGCGACGGCGATGACGTGAACAATGAGGTTCATGGCCACTCGCAACCTCCCACGGTCAGTCAGCCCGAACCGCCGGCGTTTCCGCCACTTGTTCGACAGCAGGTGGCCGACGGCCCAACGGAATCGGCACATCATGTCGGGTGCGGTCCATGAGGCCGAGCAATCGGTTGATCGGGCCCGAGAGCACGGTGCTCCCCTGGGCCAGCTTCCGGAGCTGATGCAAAAGCTCCATGTCGTCTCGGCCGAGGTCGATCGCTTCCTGCTCGAGCAGGCCTGTGCCCGAGCCCACGAACAGTCCTTCGAACACGCCATCGGGCTTGCCGTCAGCGTGACCGCCGCCTCGACCCGAATCGACTATGCGGCCTCGAACCTGGTCGATGGCCCCCACAACCCACGAGATCGATCGATCGCCGGCTCGGCCGCCCTCGAGGCCAGCTCCATCCTCGACAGCCTGGCAACGACGCTCATGCACGACCCCGGTCGAGTCCCCGTGATGGCGCGCTAGGTCATGTCCGTGCATGCCCCGTCCCGCTCAGCCCCGTGCCGGCCTGCGCCGTGCCGGTCAGCGCCGTCGCCGACAGTCGCGCCCCGTGGCCAGCAGCGAGGCGACGGACTCGACGGACGCTCTCCGATCCACCCCATCCTGGCTGCCTTGTCGCGAGCCCGGAAACGCTACCTGGTCCGGTTGGATGCGTGGCTAGCGGCCGCCCCGGCCATTCCGAGGGCACCCGAATCGATTGCCCCCACCGGGCCGCGCCCTCGATGACCGGTCCCCGGTCACATCGGCCGTCCCCGTGCGCGCACTGACGGCCGGTCTCCTGGTCGCCCTCCTGTCCGTCGTCGGTGTCGTCTCGGTGGGGATACGCCCCAGCGACGCCGCCACCGTTCTGCCCAGCTCCTCGAGTCCCGGCCCGCAGCCCCCGCCCCCACTCGACCCGTCGGCCGTCCAGGGCCCGATCCGGTCACCGGGCGGCCCCTACCTCTACGACCAACTGGGTCGAGTCGTGTTCTTCCACGGCGTCAACGCGGTGTACAAGCTTCCCCCCTACGAGCTCTATCCCGCTCCAGGCAAGGCGTGGAACTTCTCACCGGCCGACGCATCGCTGATCGCCACCCTCGGGTTCAACGTCGTTCGCCTGGGGATGACATGGAGCGGCCTCGAGCCGGGGACCGCCGCCGCCAACAATCCGTCGATCTGTCGTTCCGGGGCACCGGGCGATCCTCACCAATTCGACCAGGCCGTGCTGGATCGCTACCTCCAGCATCTGGACAAGACGATTGCCCTACTCGGGCAGTACCACATCTACACCCTTCTCGACATGCACCAGGACGTCTACGCCCGGCAATTCGACGGTGAGGGTGCGCCCAATTGGGCCGTCTGCACCCACGGGGCCCACACCACGGACGTTCCCGGGCGATGGTCCCAGAACTACACCACGCCCGCAGCCAACGCCGCCTTCCGTCATTTCTGGACCAACAGCGTCGCCGGCAACCTGCAGGGCGAGTACGACCGCGTCTGGGCGGCGGTGGCCGCCCACTTCCGCACCAACCCGTGGGTGCTCGGTTACGACCCCTACAACGAGCCCTACTCGCGGTCGTTGGTGACGCACGGTGATGAACAGTTCGACACCCAATTGAACTGCTTCTACGCCGGGACGGCCGTGGTGGACCGCGTCGCCCACCGACGACCGCCACTCGCCTGTCCCGCCCACGACCCGGCCATCGGCGTCATTCCCCGGATCCTGGCCGCCGACCCCACCCACCTGATCTTCTACGAACCGGACATCTTCGGGAGCCGCAGTCGTCCCAACTTCGTCGGACCCATGAGCCTGCCCAATCTCGTATTCAATGTCCACGTCTACTGCAGTTACCGCAGCGGCCTGACCGGGAACCCCACCGACACGGCCGCCTGTGCCTCCCAGGGCATGCACACGCTGACCAAGCGCTCGGCCAGCCGGAGCGAGCTGGCATCGGGGTCACAACCCAACGGTCCGGCCTGGTTCGTGAGCGAATTCGGGGCGACGTCGAACGTGTCCCTCCTCGGTCGATTGACTGGACAGGCCGACCGGAGCCTCGTCGGCTGGACCTACTGGTCGTGGAAGTACTACGGCGATCCCACCGGCAGCGCCGACGAGGCATTGGTCGGACCCGATGGACGGCTCCGGTCCACGGCTCGGGTGCTCGCCCGTACCTATCCCCAGGCGGTGGCGGGCATGCCCACGTCGCTGTGGTTCGACCCCAGCACCGGTGGTTTCCGCCTCACCTACACACCCGATCACGTCGTTCACGCCGCCACGGTGATCAGCGTCCCCACCCGGATCCACTACCCCTCGGGGTACTGCGCCCGGGTCTCGGGGGGATCGATC
>DATMMO010000330.1:0-3134 GCA_035569695.1 Acidimicrobiales bacterium
AACGACCTGGCCACGTTCCCCGACTTCCCGGCCGAGATCCGGGCACCGGCTGGGACCCTGGCCGGCGTCTCGGCCTTCCAGGTCCACATCTCCGATCACGACATCCTGACTCCCGGCGACGACCCCAATGTGCTGGTAGCCATGAACCCGGCGGCCTTGAAGGCCAACACGGCCACGCTTCCTCCCGGCGCCACCCTCATCGTCAACGTCGATGCCTTCGACGAGCGGAACCTGGCCAAGGCCGGGTACGAGGCCAGCCCCCTTGCTGACGGCTCCCTCTCTGCCTACACCGTCTACGAGGTGCCCATGACCTCGATCACCACCGAGGTGTGCAAGGAAGCGGGCGTCAAGCCGCGGGACGCCGAACGGTCCAAGAACTTCTTCGCCCTCGGGCTCATCAGTTGGCTCTACACCCGCCCGACCGAGGGAACCGAGGAGTGGATCGAGAAGCGGTTCGCTTCCAATCCCATGGTCAAAGAGGCAAACCTCCGTGCCTTCAAGGCCGGGTTCCACTTCGGCGAGACGGCCGAGCTCTTCGAGTCCTCCTATGAGGTACGGCCGGCTGTGTTGGAACCGGGGGAGTACGTGAACATCACCGGGAACACCGCTGCGGCGTGGGGACTCATCGTCGCCGCCACTCAGAGCGGATTGCCCCTCTTCCTGGGCACGTACCCCATCACCCCGGCGTCGGACATCCTCCACGAGCTGTCCAAGCACAAGCAGTTCGGCGTCCGCACCTTCCAGGCCGAGGACGAGATCGCCGGGGTCGGCGCCGCCCTGGGCGCGGCTTTCGGTGGTGCGCTCGGCGTGACCACCACCTCGGGCCCCGGCGTCGACCTGAAGGCCGAGACGGTCGGATTGGCCATCAGCTTGGAACTACCCCTGGTGATCATCGACATCCAGCGGGGCGGGCCCTCCACCGGCCTCCCGACCAAGACCGAGCAAGCCGACCTGCTGCACGCCATGTACGGACGCCACGGCGAGGCGCCCCTACCCATCGTGGCCGCCATGACGCCGTCGCATTGCTTCGCGGCCACCATCGAAGCCGTCCGGCTGGCCGTGAAGTACCGGACCCCGGTCATGCTCCTCTCCGATGGCTACCTGGCCAACGGCACCGAGCCCTGGCGTCTGCCCAGCCTCGAGGACCTGCCCGAGATCGATCCCGATTTCGCCACCGCACCCAACCACACCGGTCCCGACGGTGAAGAGACGTTCTGGCCCTATATCCGCGACGAGGAGACCCTGGCCCGGCCCTGGGCCCCTCCGGGCCTGGCCGGCCTCGAGCATCGCATCGGGGGCCTGGAGAAGGCGGACGGAAGCGGCAACGTGGCATACGACGGGGCCAATCACGAGCGGATGAGCCGGTTGCGGGCCGCCCGGATCGCCGGCATCGCCAACGACATTCCCCTCTTGGAGGTGGACGATGTCGACAACGACGCCAAGGTGCTCGTGGTCGGCTGGGGCTCGACGTACGGAGCCATCGCCGCCGGGGTCCGACGGGTCAGGGCCCGGGGCCAGAAGGTGGCCCATGCCCAACTCGTCCATCTCAACCCGTTCCCGTCGAACCTCGGGGCGGTGCTCGCGGCCTACGACAAGGTCCTGGTGCCCGAGATCAACCTGGGCCAGCTGAACAAGTTGCTGCGCGCCGAATTTCTGGTCGACGCGGTGTCGTTCACCAAGTTGCAAGGCCTGCCCTTCAAGGCAGGCGAGATCGAAGCCGCCATCTTGCACCAGATCACCGAGGTGCCCGACGGCGTCGAGGAGACAGAGGCGGTGAACGTCGGGGCCACCAGCGGCTCGGCGAACGGTGCGGGAAATGGAAAGGCGACCGACTGATGACTGATCTGGCAGAGCCCGTAGCGGTACCGGAGACGAGCCGTAAGGACTGGTCGTCCGATCAAGAGGTTCGCTGGTGTCCGGGCTGTGGGGACTACTCCATCCTGGCCGCGGTGCAAATGCTGCTCCCCGATCTGGGCGTTCGCCGCGAGAGCACTGTGTTCCTGTCGGGGATCGGATGCGCTGCTCGCTTCCCGTACTACATGAACACCTACGGCATGCATTCGATCCACGGGCGGGCGCCGGCCATCGCCACTGGGCTGGCCACCACCCGGCCGGACCTCGACGTGTGGGTGGTCACCGGCGACGGCGACTCCCTCTCCATTGGTGGCAATCACTTGATCCATGCGTTGCGGCGCAACGTGAACTTGACCATCCTGCTGTTCAACAACCAGATCTACGGCCTGACCAAGGGCCAGTACTCGCCCACCTCGGAAGTGGCCAAGGTGACGAAGTCGACTCCGTTCGGGTCTCTCGAGCAGCCGTTCAATCCCCTCAGCCTGGCTCTCGGGGCCGAGGCCACCTTCGTGGCCCGAACCCACGACATGGATCGCAAGCACATGATGGAGACCTTCCGTCGGGCCCATGAGCACAAGGGCGCCTCGTTCGTGGAGATCTACCAGAACTGCAACGTGTTCAACGATGGCGCCTTCGCCCAGATCACCGGGAAGGACAACCGGGCCAACATGTTGATCCCGCTGGCCCACGGCGAGCCGATCCGCTTCGGACCCGAGGGTGAGCACGGCGTGGTCCTCCATCCCAACGGTTCGCTCGAGGTGGTCTCGGTGGCCGACGTGGGCGAGGCGGCCCTCCTGGTCCACGACGAGCACCAGGACAGTCCGGGCCTGGCCTTCCAGCTGAGCCGCCTGTCGCGGGGCCCCTACGAGCCCACGCCCATCGGTGTGTTCCGGGACGTGGATCGTCCCGACTACGGAACGTCGATGAACGACCAGGTCGATGAGGTCGTGAGCAAGCGGGGCACGGGCGACCTGAACAACCTGCTCCGCTCGGGCTCGTCCTGGACGGTGTCGTAGCCGTCAGCAGGGCGGTGTCCCGGCCTTTCGCCAGGTGGCGCTGATCCGGCGGTCAGCGAGGTGAATCACCGGTCCCCGACACCGCACTCAGTCCGGGTCGGCCAGCGTCCGGTAGACCATGCCCGTGCGCGGCTTGGGGTGGAAGTACGTGCTCTTGGGGGGCATGCGCCGACCGGCATGGGCCCAGGCGGCAATCTGCTCGACGGTCACCGGCCGAAGCAGCACCGCGGCTTGCGCCGCCTGGCTCTCGACTTCAGCCACCGC
>DATMMO010000331.1:0-12031 GCA_035569695.1 Acidimicrobiales bacterium
TCCTCGGCTGTCTCCCGCACGTCCAAGCCGACCTCTGTCCCCTGGATATAGACCGGATGCCCGCCGAGAGCAACGACGGCCATCTCGGTGCTGTTGCGGGTGCGGGCCGACGGCTTCTCGAAGAGGAGGGCCACCCCCTGGCCGGCCAGGGCCGGGGTCAGGTCACCCGGATCGACCTCGGCCAGGGCAAGGACGGCCTCGAGCTCGGCCGGCGTGAGGCTGTCGACATCGAAGATGTGTCGAGTCTCGGTCGTGGTCATGGGCTGGGGACCGCCTCGGGCAGGGACGCAAGCACGTCGCCCAGCACCGACAACGCGGTGGTGATCTCGCCCTCGCTGACCAGCAACGGTGGTGCCAGCCGGAGCGAGTCGGTTCGAGGGGCATTGACGACGAGGCCGGCCTCGAGGGCGGCACGGCAGGCAGCAGGGGCGAACTCCCCGGTCAGTTCGGCCGCGAGCAGGAGGCCCTCGCCTCGTACGGAACGAACATGGGGCAGGGCGGCCAGGCCTGTGGCCAGCCGCTCCCCTGCCTGGCGAGCCAACTCGGGCACGTTGGCCGACTCCATCACGGCCAGCGTGGCCCGGGCCGCCGACATGGCCAGAGGCTGGCCGCCAAAGGTGCTGCCGTGGTCACCGGGCACGAATGCCGCCGCCACTTCGGCCCGGGCCCAGCAGGCGCCGACGGGCATCCCGTTGCCGAGCGACTTGGCCAGGGTGACGATGTCGGGCTCGATCCCCAGGTGCTGGAATCCGAACCAGCGCCCCGTCCGGCCCAATCCGGTCTGGATCTCGTCCATGATCAACAAGATGTTGCGGTCGCTGCACAGCTGGCGCACCCCCGCCAGGTAATCCGACGACGGCACTATCACCCCGGCCTCGCCCAAGATGGGCTCGAGGATCACTGCCCCCACCCGATCCGGGTCGCAGGCAGCCCCCATGGCATCGAGGTCGTCGAAGGGCACGTGGTCGAAGCCCTCGGGCAGGGGCAAGAACGCGGTCTGCTTCTCCGGTTGACCGGTTGCCGCCAACGTGGCCAGGGTCCGACCATGGAAGGCGTCCCAGGTGGCCACCACGGCGAACCGACCGGGCCCCGCCCACCGCCGGGCCAGCTTCAGGGCGCACTCGTTGGCCTCGGCTCCCGAGTTGCCGAAGAAGACTTGGCCGCCGGCCCGCTCGCTGCCCCCGCCGATCAAGCGATCGATGGTGATGGCCACGTCGGGGCCGATGGCGTTCCCGAACAGGTTGGACACGTGCAGCAGGGTTCGAGCCTGCTCGGCGATGGCCTCGGCCACCACCGGATGGGCGTGCCCGAGCGAGGTCACGGCCAATCCTGAGAGGAAGTCGAGGTACCGCTTCCCGTCCACATCGAACAGGTAGGCACCCTCACCCCGGACGAAGGTGACGGGGGGCTCGGCGTAGTTGTGCATGAGCGCGGTGCGGTCGATCGTGGACGCGCTCATGCGCCCACCCCGTTGATCGTGGTCGCGCTCATGCGCCCACCATGGTCCCCACGCCCTCGTCGGTGAAGACCTCGAGCAACAGGGCATGGGGCGTGCGGCCGTCGAGGATGTGAGCATGGCCGACCCCCGAGCGCACGGCCTGGGCGCAGGCCTGGACCTTGGGGATCATCCCGCCGTTGGCCGCGCCGGAGGCAACGAGCGCATCGAGCTCGTCGGCGGTGATGCTGCTGATGAGAGTGGACGGATCGTCAGGCACGGACCGCAGCCCGGCCACGTCGGTCAGGAACACCAGCTTCTCGGCCTGGATGGCCGTGGCCAGGTGGCCGGCAAAGGTATCGGCGTTGATGTTGAAGGCCTGGCCGGTCTCGTCGCTGCCGATGGTTGCTACGACTGGAATAAGGCCCTGGGCCAGTAACTGGTGCACGATCACCGGATCCACCTCGACCACATCGCCCACATAGCCCAGTTGCTCCGACTTGGCTTCGGCGGTGATGAGGTTGGCGTCCTCGCCCGACAACCCCACGGCCAGTGCGCCGTGCACGTTCACGGCGCTGACGATGTCTCGATTGACCTTGCCCACCAGGACCATGCGGACGATGTCGAGGGTGTCAGCGTCGGTAACCCGGAACCCGCCCAGAAACTCGGTGGCGATACCCAGTCGCCCCAGGAGCTCACCGATCTGCGGTCCACCACCGTGGACGACCACGGGCAGCATGCCCACCGAGCGCATCATGACGATGTCCTCGGCGAATGATGCCAGCGCCGTCGTCTCGTCCATCGCGGGCTCACCCGGCTTGGCCTGGAGGACGTTGCCGCCGTATTTGACCACCACCACCTTGCCCCAGAAGCGCCGAATATAGGGAAGCGCTTCGACCAGGACTCCCGCCTTGTCCCCTGGGGTCTGGGCGACCTTGTCCCCTGGGGTCTGGGCGACGGCAGGGCCCGAGGCCAGCTCGGGCCCCTTGTCGGGCCCGGGCAGAGCGTTCGGCTGGACGGCGCTCATGATGTCCCCCGGTTCTCGTCGATGTACCCATATCCGAGATCGACGGTCATGGCCACGCCGACCCCATCGCCGAGACCCAAGCGGCAATGGATGTCCACCGTCTTGGATGCCATGTGGGCAGCCACCGCACCCTCGTCGTGCGCCACGGCAACGCCCTCCCGGCAGACGTCGATGCCGCCGTAAGCGACTGCCACCTGGTCCATGTCGAAACCGACACCGGCAGAGCCCAGATCGCTGACCACCCGACCCCAGTAGGGGTCCTCGCCGTTCAGCGAGCACTTCACCAGCAGCGAGTCGGCCACCTTCCGGGCGGCCTGGTGGGCTTCCCCGTCAGAGACGGCCCCGGTGACCCGGACGTGGGCGATTCGTGACGCTCCTTCGGCGTCCTCGGCCATGAGGCGAGCCAGCCCGACGCAGGCTTCGGTGGCTGCGTCGACCAATACGCCGTCGTGGACCGGTCCGGCCCGTCCGCTGGCCATGAGGGTCACCGTGTCGTTCGTCGAGGTACAGCCGTCCACGGTCAACGTGTTGAACGAGTCGCCCACGGCGATCCGCAACAGGGCGGCCAGGGCATTGGGCTCCACGGCGGCGTCGGTGGTGAGAAAGGCCAGCATGGTCGCCATGTTCGGCGCCAGCATGCCCGCTCCTTTGGCCATCCCGGCCATGGTGAACCCCGGTCCTTCGACCAGCACTTCCTTGCGGCCCCCATCGGTGGTGAGGATCCCCGTGGCCGCGTCCTCGGCCGCTTGAGCCGAAGACGAGCGGGCGGCCACCAGAGCGGGTACACCGGCCTCGATGGGCCCCATGGGCAGGGGGATGCCGATGAGCCCGGTGGAGCAGACCAACACCTCGGTGGCATCCACCCCCAGACCGTCGGCGACCAGGGCACACATGCGCTCGGCGTCGGCGCGGCCCTGCGCTCCGGTGGCGGCGTTGGCGTTGCCACTGCTCACCAGCACGGCAGCCGCCCGCCCTCCGGTGGCCCCAAGGTGGTCCCGACTGACATGGACCGGTGCGGCGGCGGCCAGGTTGGTGGTGAACGTGGCTGCGGCGGGAACGGGCGCCCCATCGTCGGTGGCCACCAGGGCCAGGTCGAGGGCGCCCGAGGCCTTGATGCCTGAGGCAAAGCCGGACGCCACGAAACCCTTCGGTGTGGTGATGCTCATGGGTACGCCCCCACGGTGGGGAGGCCAGTGGTCTCGGGAAGCCCGAGGGCCAGGTTGGCGCACTGGATGGCTTGGCCCGACGCGCCCTTGACCAGGTTGTCGAGCGCGCACAGGGCCACGATCCAGCCGGTGCGCGGATCGACCCGTACGGTCACATGGGCGCAGTTGGATCCCGACGTGGCCTTGGTCGATGGGGGGGCCGGCGTCACCACGACGAAGGGCTCCTCCCGGTAGGCCTCGTGCAGGAGATCGAGGACGGCCTCGGTGGTCAGTCCCCCGTCCGGGTCCGCCGGCCTGGCATAGCAGGTGGCCAAAATGCCTCGCACCATGGGTGCCAGGTGGGGGGTGAACAGGACCTGGGCGCCCAAGTTCTGTTCGATCTCGGGTGTGTGCCGATGGTCGAGGAGCCCGTAGGCGACAAAGTCCTCGTCGACCGTGCCGAAGTGAAGATTGGCCTTGGGGGCACGACCGGCACCGGACACGCCACTGGCGGCATCGACGACGATGCCGGTGGATGCAATCGCCCCCGCCCGCATCAAGGGGGCGAGGGCCAGCGAAGCGGCGGTCGGGTAACACCCCGGCGCGGCGATGAGGCGCGCTCCGTGCAACTCGTCCCGGAACAGCTCGGGGAGCCCGTAGCGGAACCGGGCCAGGAGCTCAGGAGCGGTGTGCTCATGCCCGTACCAGGTCGGATACAGGGAGGGATCCTGCAACCGGAAGTCGGCGGCAAGGTCGACCACCACCCCGACGTGCTGCTCGATATCGGGCACCATGTGTTGCGATTCGCCGTGGGGCAGGGCCAAGAACACGACGTCGAGCCCGTCGAGGTCGGATGGTTGCGCGGAGCTGAAGGTAAGGGACGGATAGGCGGCGGCCAACGACGGGGTGTGGGCGCCAACCGGCTGTCCAGCCGCGGTGCCGGCCCCAGCCACCACCACCTGGAGGTCGGGGTGGGAGGCACACAACCGCAAGAGCTCGATGCCGGCGTACCCGGAGGCGCCGACCACGCCCACCTTCATGGCGCGACCGTGATCATGATGTGGCCGCTCACGGCGGGTCCGGCGGTGTGCTCTACCCCGGCATCGGAGACTCCCTCGTACATTCTGTAAGTATATGCGCACATCCGCATAAACATGCAATCCAAGGAGCACTGGCGGTTGGATGAGGGTGTTCCGCGGGGTGCCGTGATGCAGCGGCCCGCTCTCGAAGATCACGAACCGCGGCGTGATGCATGGGCAGTCGTACGAAACGGCTCGCCACCCAACGCGTCGGCCTGGCCGCTTTCTGTCGAGTGGATGTGGAAGAGTTGGCCGATGACGGGAACGGCGGGTCAACGACGAATCGCGGGCTGGACTGTCGGGGGAGCGTTGTTGACGCTCCTCGCCACGCAAACGGTCATGGCGGGTTCACCGGCAGGGGCACAAACGACGACAACCACTCAAGCTGGCTTCTCCCAACAGCCCTCGCCGGGCTACAACCCCAATTCGGATCCCTTTCCGGGCGCCGATACGACCACGACCGTTCCGGCCAGCGGCACGACGCCCACCGACTCCATCGTCGGTCCGGCTGCTCCTGGGTCCGCCTCGCCGGTGTTGGGAGCCGTCATCCACGCCTGGCAGACCATGGACTGGACGATCTATGCCCACCACGATGTAGTTGATGCCTCAGCCGGTACGTACCAGTTCGATTGTGTGGGGATGACCAACTACTTCCTGTCGGTGGGAGCGCCGGCGGCGAACCAGACCCTGCGCTCGAAGCTCGGGATCGGCAACCACTACGTCCCCCGCCCGGTGTCCATGGCCCGGTATTTCGCCTCGCTCCCCGCTGCCGGCAACGGATCGTGGCTACCGGTACGCCGGGTCACCGACATTCAGGGCGGCGACATCATCGCCGTGCCCCCGAAGTCGGGGACGCATCAGTCCGGGCACGCCCTGGTGGCAGCGGGGAAACCTCTCCGCCTCGTCAACGGGGACTACGCCGTCCTCGTCTACGACTCGACGGGCACACCCCACGGCCCCGCTGACACCCGGCTCACCGACCCACACAACCGACCCTTGCCGCCCACCAAGGCCCGTCCCTACCCCAGGCCCTCGGGGCTCGGGTCCGGGACGATCGAGATCAAACCCGGTTCGGGGGGCATTCCTCGCACGATGTACTGGTCGATCAACGGTCCGGCGTATGGAGCAGCGCTGCAGATCGCTCGGCCAACATCCCAGTGACGGCCACGGCCTAGCCCCACCGCCTGACGCCGCGGTGGCTCCGGCGTGAGGGCGCGGCAGTGCCGCGGTGGCTCCGGCGTGACGTGGCGGTGGCCTTGCCATGACGGCGGCGGCTCGGTATGACGCAGCGGCGGCTTCGCACGGCGCGCCCTTGACCGGGGTCGGGACAGCTCGGTACCGTTCCCACCATCCCAGATTGCCGGGTACCGGGATCGTTGGACGGCACGGCCTCACCTGTTCCACCAGCACGGTAGGAGTCCTGTCATGCCCGACGTACCTCGTTTGCCAGCGGCAATGCCCGATACCCCGAGGTCCGACGCCCTCGTCGGTACCGATTCGCCTCATACTCCGGTCGCCTTTCCCGACGATGCGCCCGTTGGCCTCCTCCTGCACCAGCTTCCCGAGTTCGAAGCGGCCTACATCGAGCTGGTGGACACATTTGACGATGCTCCCGGCGGAGCCTCCGTGTTCACCGAACTGGCCGACTTCGTGTCCTCCCGGCTGACGGCGGTCGAGTCCGAGCGCCCGGTCCTCGAGCGAGCGCTGGGTGCCGTCGAGATGGTGGCCGACGGCCAGGACGCCGAATCGGCCGAGTTAGTCGGGTACGCCTTTCTCGACAGCCTCTCCCCCGAAGATCGTCGGCGGATCCGACCATGGCTCGGGCCGCGCACTCGCTCACTGCTGGACGAACTCGATAGTGGATCCGGAGGCGGCGGGCTTCTCGGATGACGATCCTGATCGGGCGAACCGGCAGCCGCTCAGGGCCGTAGCCAGTCGGTTCACCGAAGCGTGGCCCCGAACGCCGACTCCACCGCGTCGATGCAGCGCACCCGCTCCGCTCCGACCTCGTCGTCGGTCAGGGTCCGATCGAGGGCGGAGAACCGCAGGTGGTAGGCGAGGCTCCGGGTGCCGTGGGGAACCGACTCCCCTCGGTAGACGTCGAAGAGCTCGACCGACTCCAACAGGTCGCCACCAGCGTCCCGGAGCGCCGATAGGACCCTTCCTGCGGGGACTGATTCGGGCACGACGAAGGCCAGATCGATGTCGGCCGAAGGGAACCGGCTGACAGGACGGGCGTCCCCGGAGCGTCGGAGCACGATGGTCGGATCGAGCAATTGGCCCAGGTCCACGTCCAACCACCCGATCCGCAGTTGCTTTCCGTCCTTGCCGGTGAGACCGAAGTGGCTCACGATCGACGGGTCGACTTCACCCAGCTCGCCGACCGTCGACAACGGGTCCCGAGCGACGCGCCCACTGCCGGGGTCGTGCGGCACGCCTTCTTTGGACAGGTTCTCGATGGTCAATTGGCGGGTGGGATGGGCGGCCGTGTGCCGGGGCATGGCCGGTGGCCGGAGCTCCACGTTCTCGATGCCCAGCGCATCGGCCAGCGCCGACCAAGCAGCCACCGCAGTCCGGGCATCGTCCCCTTCGCCGGCGAACACCGCCGAGAGGCGCTCGGTCTCGAACGCATACGACCCTTCCTCGGGGTCGACGGGCTCGGTTTCAGAAGGCTCGAAGACAGTGCCGACTTCGAACAACCGGAGCTCACCCTGGCGGCGGTCGGCGTTGTAGGCCAGGGCTCGGAGCAGCCCCGGAACCATCGAGGCCCGGAGGAACCGCTCATCGGACACGAGCGGATTGGTGATGGTGATCCAGGGACCGTCGATCCCGCTGAACCCCTCGTCCGTCTCGGTCACGATGCTGGCCGTCCATGCCTCGTATGCACCCAGGCCACACAGGACGTCTTTGACCAGCCGTCGCTCCCGCTGGCGCCGGGTCAGGCCACCGGGCTGGGGCCACGCCGGCTGGCGGCGGGGCAGGCGTGAGTACCCGTAGGTGCGGGCCACTTCCTCGGCGATGTCGGCCTCGCCGAAGGGGGCGGTCCGGATGTCGGGTCGGAACGTGGGCACCGTCACCAGCAACGACTCGGGTTCAGGACCGGGCTCGGCCCGCATGCCCAGGGGAGCAAGCCGTTCGGCCACCTCGTCCGAGTCGAACGTCGTGCCCAGCAAGGCGTTGATCCGCTCGGCCCGCACCGTCAGCTGGATGGGATCGGGCACGTCACCACGAACGTCCAGGGCTCCGGGAGCAACGGTCGTGCCCGGCCCTGATGTGACCGCCAGCAATTCACAGAAGCGATCGGCGGCCCGGTCGATGCCATGGGGGTCGACCCCCCGTTCGAACCGGGCCGATGCCTCGGTGCGGAGGTTGAGCCGCTTCGCCGTGCGGGAGATGGCGATGGGGACGAAATAGGCGGCTTCGAGCAGCACCCGGGTCGTCGACTCGGATATCTCCGAGGACTCGCCGCCCATGACCCCGGCGATGCCGACTGGGTCCCCTTCGGCATCGCAGATGAGGCAGTCCTGGCCGGTGTCGCCCAGTCCGGGCCCCGGCTTCCCGAGCTCCCGTTCGACCCCGTCGAGGGTGGTGAGCAACTCACCCGGTCGGGCTCGTCGGACCACGATCCCCTCACCGGGGAGCCGGTCCAGGTCATAGGGATGGGTCGGCTGGCCCAGCTCCAGCATGACGTAGTTGGACGCGTCCACCACGTTGTTGATGGGTCGCATGCCGGCCAGCGTCAATCGGCGAGCCACCCAGTCCGGCGACGGGCCCACCGTGATGTCCGTGATCACCCGGGCGGCAAATCGCGGGCACAGCTCGCTGTCATCCAGCCGGACCGAAGCCAGCGTGTCGACCGAAGGGCCCTTCCGGCCGGGCGGAGCCGGATCGGGAATGGCGAACCCGATCCCGAGGCGAGCAGCCAGGTCCCGGGCCACGCCGGCCATGCTCCAGGCGTCGGGCCGGTTCGCCTCCACAGCCACATCGAAGACGACGTCCTTTTCGATGCCCAGGGCCTCGACGAACGAACGACCGGGAGTCGCCCCCTCGATGCCGTCCAGAACCATGATGCCCTCGTGGTCCTCGGACAGGCCCAGCTCGCGGCCCGAGCACAGCATCCCGTTGGAGACGACGCCCTTCATCTTGCGCCGACCGATGGCGAACCCGCCGGGCAGTACCGCGCCGACCGGGGCCAACGGGACGAGATCGCCGACGTCGAAGTTCCAGGCCCCGCACACCACCTCGATGGGGCCGTCGCCGGCGTCCACCACGACGCGACGGATCCGGTCGGCCCCCTCGATGGCCGAGATCTCCTCCACCCGGGCCACCACGATGTCGTCGAGGCCCTCGCCCACCATCTCGATCCCCTCGACCACCAGGCCGAGGTCGTCCAGGGTGGCGGCCAGCTCGGCCGGTTCCCCCTCGAAGGGGGCGAAGTCTCGAAGCCAGGACAGGGGTACGCGCACGTCGGTCCTCTCAGAACTGGCGCAAGAAGCGGATGTCGTTCTCGATCAACGCCCGCATGTCGGCGATGCTGTGGCGCATCTGGGCACAGCGGTCGATGCCGAAGCCAAAGGCGAAACCCGTCCAGCGTTCGGGGTCGATGCCCACGGCGTCGAACACGGCCGGGTCGACCATGCCGCATCCCCCCAGCTCGATCCAGCCGGTCTGCGAACAGGTCCGGCACCCCTCGCCGTGGCAGATTGTGCAGGTCACCTCGAACTCGGCTGAGGGCTCGGTGAAGGGAAAATAGGCTGGCCGCAACCGGGAGTGGATATCGGGACCGAAGTAGGCGGTGGTGAAGGTCTCGATGGTCCCGGCCAAGTCGGCGAAGGTGATGTCCTCGTCGACCACCAACCCCTCGATCTGGTGGAACACGGGGAGGTGGCGGGCGTCAGGTGTGTCCCGGCGGAAGCAGAGCCCGGGTATCACGGCATGGATGGGCAGTCCACCGTTCTGTGCGTTCTGTACGGCGTCCTCCATCAGGTGGATCTGGACCGGTGAGGTATGGGTCCGGAGGAGCACGGTCTCCGGGGCACCCAGGTCGAGGTAGAAGGTGTCCCACATGCCCCGAGCGGGATGGGCGGGCGGGATGTTCAGTGCGCCGAAGTTGTACCAATCGGTCTCGATCTCGGGGCCCTCGGCCACATCGAATCCCATGCCCACGAACACATCTTCGAGCTCGTCTCGCGTCTGACTGACCAAGTGCAGATGGCCCCGAGCCGTCGGGGACCGGACTTCGGACACGATGACCTCGGTGAGATCGAGCCGATCGGCCTCCATGGCTGCGTCCAACTCGCGGAGCTGGATGGCGCTCCGGCGCTGGTCGAGCTGCTGCTCGACGGCCTGCCTGGCCTCTTGCAGTTGCTTGCCCCGGTCCTTCCTGGCCTCGGGGTCCATGTTGCCCAGCGCCCGCTGGGCCAGGGCCAGGTCCGACTTCTTGCCGAGAATGGTGACGCGGACCTCATCGAGCTCGATGGACGACTCCGCTCCATTGATCAACGCTTCGGCCTGGCTGACCAGGTCCGCGATGTCGCTCACCGTCGATCCCCCCCACCAAGTGTTGTCTCCCCCACCGGACGCGTTTCCATCTTGGGCATCGTAGAACCCGCGGCGCCCGACCCGGTTCCTCCACCGGCGTGATCGCCCGTCCGGCTTGCACCCTGCTCGCCCCTCAGGCTTCCACCCTGCTCGCCCCTCCGACTTGAGCCCGGCTCGCCCCTGCGGCTTGCACCCTGCTCGTCCCTCAGGCTTGAGCCCGGCACGCCCTTTCGCCTCTGGCGGAGGACCTCGAAGCACAACACGGCCGCCGACACGCTCACGTTCAGCGATTCAGCTCGACCGGCCATGGGGATGGTGACTGCCTGGTCGAGGGCGGCGAGCACCTCGGCGCTCAGCCCCGCGGCCTCGTTGCCAAAGACCAGGGCCACTGGGTCGGTCAGGTCGATATCGGCGTAGTCGGCACCATCGCGCACCACGGTCCCCAGGGTCCGAAGGCCCCACCCACCAAGCATCTCCATCACCGCCACCGCCTCGCCGCCGGCCACGATGGGAAGGTGGAAGACCGATCCGGCCGAGGAGCGGACCGTCTTGGGGTTGTAGGGGTCGACGGTGCCGTCACAGCACACCACCCCACCGGCACCGGCGGCGTCGGCCGTCCGGATCAACGTCCCCGCGTTCCCGGGGTCCCGGACGTCGGCACACACCACCACCAGGTCGGCATGCCGCAGGGCGCTGAGCTCGGGCGACTCAAATCCGACGACGGCCAGCACCGGTTGCGGGGTGACCGTATCGGCTACCCGCTCCAGCACTCCGGGTTCGAGATCGAAGACCCGTGACCCGGCTTCGAACGCCCGGGCCGCCACCGCCGCCACTGCGGCGTTGTCACGTCCCTCGGGCGCGATGTACACCGACTCGACGGCCACGCCGGCCTCGAGCGCGACCGACAGCAGTTCCGCGCCCTCCACCACCATCGACCGCTCGCTCCACCGGAGGCTTCGCTTGCGGAGGAGCTGGCGGACACGGCGAACCCGCTGATGCGAGTAGGCCAGCCCGGGCTGGCTCAGGAAGCAGCCTCGGTGGTCTTCTCGGTCGCCGAGCCCTCGGTGGCCTTCTCGGTAGCCAGGGCCTCGGTGGCCACGGTCACCAATGAGGCGAAGGCCTCAGGCTCGTGCACGGCCAGGTCGGCCAGAACCTTCCGGTCCACGGTCACCTCAGCCACCCGGAGGCCGGCAATGAAGCGGCTGTAGCTGGTTCCGTTCAGCCGAGCTGCTGCGTTGATGCGCTGGATCCACAACTGGCGGAAATCGCCTTTGCGGGCACGACGGTCACGGTAGGCGTACTGCAGCGAGTGCATCACCTGCTCGTTGGCGGAACGGTAGGACCGGCTCTTGTTGCCGTAGTAACCCTGCGCCTGTTCCAGGACGGCGCGATGGTGCTTCTTGGCGTGTACTGCGCGCTTCACTCTGGCCATTGGGGGACTCCTTTCAAACGGGCGTATCGATGGTGGAAACGTGGATGCGGACTGGTTCGCCGGATCCCCGTTGCGTGGATGTGGGGTCGGGACCGGACAACCGGCGGTCGACCCGCTTGGCTACCGACCCAGCAGCCGCCGGGTCTGCTTGAGATCGCCGGGGGAAATGTCTGTCTCACGTCCCAGGCGCCGGGTACGAACACTCGACTTCTTCTCGAGCAGGTGGGAGCGAAATGCCTTCCGACGGCGCAGTCGTCCGGTTCCCGTCACTTTGATCCGCTTGGCGGCACCACTGTCGGTTTTCATCTTTGGCATGTCCGCTATCCCTCTTCTGTTCGTGGTGTCTCGGTCGGCGCCGGAGGAGTCTCGCTC
>DATMMO010000332.1:0-8153 GCA_035569695.1 Acidimicrobiales bacterium
TTCGGGCTCGATCCGGCTCCACTCCAGCGAGAAGCGGTACACGGAGAACCCCAGTCCGGCCAGCAGGGCGATGTCCTCGGGATAGCGGTGAAACGAATCGCAGGCGTCGCCACTGGGAGCGGCGCAACCCGACGTCGGGTCGTGCTCGAACACCCACCAGTCGTTGTTCACGTTGCCCCCCTCGATCTGATGGGCCGCGGTCGCCGCGCCCCAGAGAAATCCGTCGGGAAAGGTGAGCGCGGGCACGAGGACTAACCGTAGTGCCGACCGAGCCGGCGAGCCCGACGTCCCCTTGTCTGCATTGCCCGCCGTCCTGGTGGCGCGGTGCCGGCGGCCCTGGTGGCGCGGTGCCGGCGGTCCTGGTGGCGCGGTGCCGGCGGTGCTGGTGGCGCGGTGCCTGCGGCCCCGGTGGCGTCGCCCATGGTGGGTCCGGTCGTGGCCTGCCCTCTCGGGCACCTGACAGGATGGAGCGGTGAGTGCCGCCCTGGATTTCCTGGTCAAACTGCTCGATCTCGAACCGATCGAGGTCAACATCTTCCGAGGCGTGAGCCCCAACGAGGACCGCCAACGCGTGTTCGGAGGCCAGGTGGCGGCCCAAGCACTGATGGCCGCGGGTCGGACCGTCGAATTCGGGCGCCCCCATTCGCTCCACGCCTACTTCCTGCGACCCGGGGACCCAACCGTGCCCATCCTCTACGAAGTGGACCGGATCCGAGACGGCCGCTCGTTCACCACCCGGCTGGTCGTGGCCATCCAGCATGGGCGAGCAATCTTCAACCTGTCGGCGTCGTTCCATGTCGATGAGGAGGGGCTGTCCCACCAGTTCCCCATGCCCGACGTCCCGCCGCCCGAGGAGCTCGAGTCACTGGCCACCCGGCTGGAGCCCTACCGGGAGATCCTCGAGGACTGGTTCTCCCGCCCCCATCCCATCGAGCAGCGCCACATCGGGAACCTGCCCTTCATGCACTCAGCCAACAACGAGCCCTACCAACAACTGTGGATCCGGGCCGATGGCAAGCTGCCCGACGACCCGTTGCTGCACGCCTGCATCGCCGCCTACGCCTCGGACATGTCCCTGTTCGACACCATGCTCGCTCCCCACGACGTGCGCTGGGACGATCCCGACTTCATGGGGGCCAGCCTGGACCATTGCATGTGGTTCCACCGGCCCTTTCGGGCCGACGAGTGGCTGCTCTACGACATGGACAGCCCCTCGGCCTACGGGTCCCGGGGACTGGCCCGGGGCTTCATGTTCACTCGGGAGGGGAAGCTCGTGGTGTCCATGGCCCAAGAGGGGCTGATGCGGGCCCGCAAAGCTGAGTGACCCTTGGGTGAGCGCCGATCCCGCGATGCGCACCGGTCCCGAGGGCCAGGTGCTGGCCGCCGGTGAGCGCCGATCAGCGGTCGGTGATGGGCACGTACGAGCGGGGGTCCGCTCCGATGTAGAGCTGACGGGGACGGGCGATCTTCGAGTCCTGGTCGAGCATCTCCTGCCAGTGGGCCAGCCAGCCGGCCGTGCGGGGAATAGCGAACAGCACCGGGAACATCTCGAGCGGGAAGCCCATGGCCTGGTAAATGAGGCCCGAGTAGAAGTCGACGTTCGGGTAGAGCTTCCGGGAGATGAAGTAGTCGTCGGAGAGGGCGATCTCCTCGAGCTTGAGGGCGATGTCGAGGAGGGGGTTCTTTCCGGTGACCTCGAAGACCTGGTCCGCGATCTTCTTGATGATGGTGGCCCGGGGGTCGTAGCTCTTGTAGACGCGATGCCCGAACCCCTGGAGGCGGCCGCCGGTCCCTCCCTTGACCGAGGTGACGAAGTCCTGGACATTGTCAATGGACCCGATCTCAGTGAGCATGCGGATGACCGCTTCGTTGGCTCCGCCGTGGCGGGGACCGTAGAGCCCGGCGGCAGCGGCAGCGGTGGCCGAGTAGGGGTCGGCGTGGGACGAACCGACCACCCGCATGGCCGTGGTCGAGCAGTTCTGCTCATGATCGGCATGCAGGATGAACAACACATCCAGGGCACGGGCCAGCACCGGGTCGGCCTCGAAGCGGGGCTCGGCCGTCTTCCACATCATCGACAAGAAGTTGGAGGCAAACTCGAGCGAGTTGTCGGGATACACGAAGGGCATGCCCACGCTGAAGCGATGGGCGGCGGCGGCCAGCGTGGGCATCTTGGCAATGAGCCGGATGATCTGCTTGTCACGGGACTCGGCGTTGAAGATGTCCTTGGCGTCGAGGTAGAAGGTGGACAGCGCAGCCACGGCCGACACCAACATGCCCATGGGGTGGGCGTCGTAGTGGAACCCGTCCAAGAAGCGTTTGCGCACGTTCTCGTGGATGAACGTGTGGTGGGTGATCTCGTGGCGCCACGTCTCGTACTGGTCCGGCGTGGGCAGCTCGCCGTTCAACAGGAGATAGGCCACTTCCAGATAGGTCGAGTTCTCCGCCAGCTCCTCGATGGGATAGCCGCGGTAACGGAGGATGCCCGCCTCGCCGTCGAGATAGGTGATGGCACTCTCGCAGGCGGCTGTCGACGTGAACCCTGGGTCGTAGAACCAGGTGCCGGGCAGCAGCTTGGACCAGGCCGCCGCCGAGATGCCGCCGTGTTCGAACGGGATCTCCAGTGACTCGCCGGTGCGGTTGTCGGTGATCGTGATGCTCTCGGCCACTGACTTCAAACCCTTCTGTTCGTCTCCGTGCTGATCCTAGATGGTACGACCGGGGGTCGAACCAGTCGGGGCAGTCAGCGCAGTCGGGCCACTGAGTCCAGTCAGTCCGGCTCGAAATCAGCCGGGGTCGGCTCGAGCGGGGTAACCGGAGCAGGCGAGGCCGCCCGAAAGGGTCGGTCAGCGGGGGTCACGTGGGCGACGAGGGTCAGGACGAGACCTGGACCAGGAAGGCCTGGGTAGTCCCAGCCGGGCTGGTCTGGCCGGCCGGGACAGCCACAGCCGCCGTGACCACGTACAGACCGCCAGGAAGAACCTTCAGCGGGCCCAGGTTCACGCTCCTGGAGCCTCCCGGGGTGAGGGCGATCGTCTTGCGGCCTGCCGACGGGGAGGATGCCGCAGCCGTCGACCCCTTGGGCGGCGGCGACCCGGGGGCAAGTTGAACGGTCAGGGACACGACGATCCCCCGCTCGTTCACGTTCCCACAGTTGGTCACCGTGACCTGGGCCGAGATCTTCTTGGTCGGGGGCACGAGGGCGGAGGGAGCGACGCCGGCCTGTGAGCTCGGGTTGGGGCAGTTGTCGCCGACGGTGCTGCCCACCGAGCCCACAGCGGGGGGAGTCAGGCCAACGGCAGAGATCAGTAGTTGATGGGCGACAGCCAGTGCGGCGGAGGCCTGCAGGGCCGGAGGAGCGGCCGCCAGTTGGGTGGCCCCCAGGGGAGCCGCGGCCGGGTGCCCAGTGACCCAGGCCGATCGGGGCAGGAGGACCGGCCCCGGAGCGCGGGCCAACGCCCGGCGCACGGAGGCATAGTCGGCGTCGGCCTTACTGATCTGCGTTGCCGCCGCCGACATGGCGGTGACGGCCTGCGCGGTGGTCAGCGATGGCGGTGGGGCCGGCGGGGTCGACGGCGGGGCGCCGGCCACCGGAAGCGGGGTCATCCCGAGCAGACCGTCGACCGTGGTGCGCACGGCGGTGGCCGCCGTCGCCCGTTCGGCGAACACGGCCACCAGTTGCTGATCCAGCGAGCCCACGGCGGCCGGAGGGACGAGGTCGGCGGCGTTACTCGATTGGGTCGTGGCCTCGGCCACCGCTTGATCGAGCCTCTGCTGCAAACCGGCCCGCGTGCTCGAAGGCCCCGCAGCCTGGTTCATGGCCGTGGCCAGGTCGCGACCGGTCTGGGTCGAGGCGACGACCACGGGGGAAGCCAGGGCCCCGAACGACTGGTTGACCATGCGGCGGTACGGGCCAGATTGGGCGTTGATCTCGGCGATCGAGGAAATGACCACGACCCCGACGATGACCACGATGATGGCGACGACGACCAGCCGTCCGATCGATCGCCGGGCTGTTCTCCGACGGGCCGCTCTCCGACGGCGGGCTCTCGGCATCCCGACGACGATAGTGCCGCTCAGCTCACCGCTCGGGGCCTGTGAGCAGCGTCAGTCCAACGGCCGCCACCCCGTCCGGCCTCAATGGGCCCTCAGACGGGCTCCGGAACGGCTGTGCTGGCCGCTGGTCCTTCGGCGCTCGCTATGCCTCGTCTAGCTGGAGGTCGGAGTCGGTCCGGGCTGGCGACGGCTCGACGCCGTCGAGCGCGGCATCGGTGGCCGACTGGCCCCGGGCGGCGCCGGAAGTGGACAGCTGGCTGGACGTCTTCCGCCATTGCACGGTGGGGCGGATGGCTTCTGGATCGACCTGATCCTTGTGGCGCTCGGCCATATCCAGGATCGAACGGAGCACGCCCGAGTTGAGCAGGTGCGGCACGAGCCCCAGATCGAGCAGCTTGGTGTGGGCGGCGCGGTAGTAGTGGCTTTCTTTCTCCACACGGGGCGTCGGAATGTTCTCGATGGTGGCCGACCCCGCGTACTCCTCCACGACCAGCTGTGCCATCTCCGCCACGGAGAACGACTCGGTGAACTGGTTGAAGACGCGGTACTCGCCCGGGTCGGCCGGGTTCTCGAGGGCCAACTCCACGCAGGCCAGGGTGTCGAGGATGTTGAGCATGCCCCGGGTCTGCCCGCCGGTGCCGTAGACGGTGAGGGGATGGCCGGCCACGGCTTGCACGCAGAAGCGGTTGAGCACGGTTCCGAACACACTGTCGTAGTCGAACCGGGTCACCAGGTCGGGATGGAGGGCGGTCTCCTCGGTCTCCTGGCCATAGACGATGCCCTGGTTGAGGTCGGTGGCCCGGATCCCCCAGATGCGACAAGCAAACATGATGTTGTGGCTGTCGTGGACCTTCGACAGATGGTAGAAGGATCCCGGCTGCTTGGGGAAGGGAAGGGTGTCGGTCCGCCCCCGGTGGGTGATCTCGATGAAGCCCTCTTCGATGTCGATGTTGGGCGTGCCGTACTCGCCCATCGTGCCCAGCTTGACCAGATGAATCGAGGGGTCGATCTCGGCGATGGCGTAGAGCAGGTTGAGCGTGCCGACCACGTTGTTGACCTGGGTGTAGGTGGCGTGCTGGCGGTCGATCATCGAGTAGGGCGCCGAGCGCTGCTCGGCGAAGTGCACGACGGCGTCGGGATTTGACGAGGCCAGCGTCTCGGACACGAAGGTGGCGTCGGTCAGGTCACCGATGTAGGTGTCGATGGTCAGGCCGGACAGTTCCTTCCAGCGGCGGACCCGATGTTGGAGGTTGGGCAGGGGGACCAGGCTGTCCACACCCATCTCGAAGTCGTACTGCCGCCGGGCGAAATTGTCCACAATCCCGACGCTGTGCCCGCGCCGAGAGAGATAGAGCGCCGTCGGCCAACCCAGGTAGCCATCTCCGCCGAGTACCAGGATCCTCACCGATTACCTCCTCATTTGGGCCTGCCGCGTAAGGCACGCCATCGAGACTCCACCAGAGGATTCCCCACCAAGCTGGGAGAGACCTGAGAATGAACCCCTAAAACCCTGGGAATATGTGAAAAATTGATGAACTGCCAGGAAATCGCGTTCGGGGCAGGCTAGCCGCGCCAGCTTCGGTCGCTTTCCGATACCAGGAATTCCACCTCGCTCATGGCCTCGTTGAGCCCGTCGATGTCTCGGGCCACCGCCCCGTCCGCCCGCAGGAAGAGAAACACACACCGGGTCACGGCTACACCCAACGCCCGTTGCACGGCCAGCGCGTAGGTGGCTCCCTGCAGTCGGTAGCGCTCCATTGCTCGGTCGAGATCGGAGTCGGTCACCGAGGCATCGGTCTTGTAGTCGACCACCACATAGCCGTCAGGCCCGGCGATGAGGAGGTCGATGAACCCCTCGAGGGTCCGATCCCCCAGCGGGGTGCCCACGTACAGCTCACGCCAGTAGCGACCGCTGGCTACGGCATCGCCCACGATCTCAGAATCGAGGGCAGCACGCACCCGTCGGGCGATGTCGGCGGTCCGGTTGGGGACGCCTTCGGCTGTCGCCTGCAGTCGGGCCAGCTCGCCCAGATGGAGATCGCTGTGGTCGGCCGAGAAGTCGATGGTCTGGAGCACGGCGTGGACGGCGCGCCCCACCGCGGTACCGGCCCGCCCCCGTCGCCACGGCGGTAGGTCCACGTCGGTGCCGTCCTTGTCCAGACCGGGGTCGGACGGGTCGGGTCGATCGGGCAGGTCTGACGGGTCGGATTCGGATTCGGATTCGGCGGATTCGCCGGATTCGGCGGATTCGGATTCGCCGGATTCGGATTCGGCGGATGTATCAGACGGGCCCGCGGCGGACTCGGCCTGCTCCCGGGCCAGCTCGGCGATGGTCGTCGCCGCCAGGGTTCGAGGGCGGCCACCGGGTCCCACCAACTCGGCTCGCTGTTCCTCCCAGCTTGCGCGGGCGGCCCGGCCCTCTTCGGGCCGATGGGGGGCGGAGGCGACAGGACCGGGCACCTGCTGGTCAGCGACTGCGTGGTCGTCGGGCCCGTGCTGGTCAGCAACTGTGTGATCGTCGGGCCCGGCCTCGTCATCGAGGCGCCGGCAGAGATCGGGCGCCGCCTCGCACAGGGGTAGCAGCTGGATGGCGTGGCACGACTTGGCCGTCGCCTGATGGTGGAGGCTGACAACGAGGTGATCCCGGGCGCGGGTAGCCGCCACGTAGAGCAGCCGTAACTCCTGGGCCTGGTTCATCATCGCCTCGCGCGTGGCCAGGTCGTCGAAGCCGCGGGTCTTGACGGTCTTGTTCAGCCTCACCTCGGGACCGGCGGGACGTTCGGGACGTTCGGGACCTTCGGGACGTTCGGGGCTTTCTAGACCGGCGGGACCTTCGGGACGTTCGGGGCTTTCGGGACCGGCAGGACGTTCGGGACCGGCCGGTCGCCACAGGACCCGGGGTCCGTTCTCGTAGGCGGCCGCCCGACCGAGCCCGGTCAGGAACACGATGGGGAACTCGAGCCCCTTGGCCCCGTGAACGGTGAGGACGCGGACGGCATCGTCGTCGGACTCGGGCAGCACCACCTCGACGGCACGGACGTCGTCTCGTTGCTGCAGCTCGACCCAGGCCAGGTAGCGGCGCAAGTCACCGCCGTAGGCATCGGTGAACTGGCGGGCCTGGTCGGCGACGAAACGGAGACGGCGCCACACATCCCGGGGCCGCCCCTCGTCGAGCCCGAGCTCGAGCAGCTTGCGCTCTTGGACCACCAGCTCGATGAGCCCGCTGACGTCCTGCCACCACCGCTGGGCGTGCAGCCGGCGCAGCCCAGCCATGCCCACCACCACCGGGTGGGACGGCGCCACGCCGTCGGGCGGTCCGGTGCGATAGTCCCAAGAACCGCGGGCCCGGTGGTACTCGAGCAGGTCGTCGTCGCCACAGCCGAATGACGACGACCGGAGGGCGGCGACGATGGAGACGTGGTCGGTCGGGTCGTCGACGGCCCGGAGCACGGTCAGCAGTTCGTGGACCTCGATGGTGTCGTAGATCAGCGAGCTCGACTCGAGCCGATAGGGGAGGCCAGCGGCCTCGAAGGCGTCCTGGAGGTTGCCCAGACCGGTCCGGGTCGGGATCAAGACGGCAATGTCTTCCAGCGTGGCGGGCCGCCCATCGCTCCCCACCGGCCACTGCTCCAAGCGGATGCGCTGGATGGTACGGACGATGTCGCCGGCCTCGATGTCCCGGACCTCGTTGATTGTGGGGGCCGCCCCGCCATCGGGAGCCACATGGGCCTCACCCAGCAAGGTGACGGGCGGTAGTGCCCCGATGGGACCACCTTGAGGGGGCCGACGGGCCACCAGGGCCCCATAGGCGGGCTGGACCCCGGGTTCACCGGACCCGATCAGCGAGGAGAAGACGGCGTTCACCCAGTCGATGATCCCGGGGACGGAGCGGTGGTTGCCGGTGAGGGCCAGCCGGTTGTCGCCGTGCCGCTCGGCCACCTCGAGGAACAGGGCCACATCGGCCCGGCGGAACCGATAGATGGACTGCTTGGGGTCACCCACGAAGAACAACCGACCGGGCTCGACGGCCAGCTCGCTCCACGGCACCGTCCCCGCGGCCGGGTCGGACGAACCGTTGGCGATCCGAACAGCCAGCT
>DATMMO010000333.1:0-2145 GCA_035569695.1 Acidimicrobiales bacterium
ACCGTTCAGGGAGATCCGATTCAGGGGGATCCGATCCGGTTCCGATCGGACTCCACCCGGTGGACGAAACGCTCCAGCTGTACCTTCACCGGCAAGGGCCCGGCCGCGCCGGGCGTGGTCCGCCGGGTGACGGCCACGCCGGGCTCGAGGAGGGCGACGGCCTCGTTCCCCAGGGCCGGGTGGGCCTCGACCAGCTCGGCCAGAGGGACATGACGCTCCAGGGAATCCCGAACCAGGCCTCCCACGATGGAGTGAGCCTGTCGGAACGGCGTTCCCTGCTCCACCAGCCACTCGGCCAAGTCGACGGCGGCGGCGGCGGGCCCGTCAGCGGCGGCTTGCATCCGCCCCCCGTCGAAGGTCACCGTGGCCAGGAGACCGCTCAGGGCCGACAGCGCCAGCTGCGCTTGTTCCACCGAGTCGAACAGGGGTTCCTTGTCCTCTTGCAGGTCGCGGTTGTAGGAGAGGGGCAGGCCCTTCAGCGTCACGAGCAGGCCGGTCAGGTTCCCGACCAACCGGCCCGCCTTGCCCCGGGCCAGTTCGGCGACGTCGGGGTTCTTCTTCTGGGGCAACATGGAGCTGCCGGTGGCATAGGCATCGTCGAGGACGGCGAAACCGAACTCCTCCGTTGACCACAGGACCATCTCCTCGCCGATGCGGGAGAGGTGGATCCCGAGCAGGGCCACATCGAACAGGGCCTCGGCCACGAAATCCCGATCGGAGACGGCATCGAGCGAGTTCTCGAACCTCCCGGCGAAGCCGAGCTCCTCAGCCACGCCATCGGGGTCCAGAGGAAGGGATGATCCGGCGAGGGCCCCGGCCCCCAAAGGAGACACATCCAGCCTGTCGATGGTGGCCAACAACCGGTCCACGTCCCGGGCCAATGCCCACCCGTGGGCCAACAGATGATGGGACAGCAGCACGGGCTGGGCCCGCTGGAGGTGGGTGTAGCCGGGCAGGTAGGTATCGCCTGCGTCCTTGGCCCGGGCCAGGAGGACCTCCTGGAGGGCGATGACCCCGGTGGCCACCTGGCGGAGGGCCCGCTTGGTGTAGAGCCGCAGGTCGGTGGCCACCTGGTCGTTCCGGCTCCGGCCGGTGTGCAGCTTGGCCCCCACGTCGCCGGCGAGCTCGGTCACCCGCCGCTCGACGGCGGTGTGGATGTCCTCGTCGTCAGGGACAAAGGAGAGCGTGCCGGCGGCCAGCTCCCCCTCGACCTTGTCCAGGGCGGCGAGGAGTGCCTCCACCTCGTCGGCATCCAGGATGCCCCCCCGACCCAGGGCCCGCACGTGGGCCCTGGACCCCGCCAGGTCGTCGGCCGCCAGCTGCTGATCGAAGTGCAGGCTGACGGAAAAGTCCATGACCTCGTCCGCCGTGCCTCCCCCGAGCCGCCCGTGCCACAAGGTCATGGTGAACCAATACCCGATTCCGAGCCAGCTGACCCAGAGGCGGTTGACCCAGAGCCGGTTGACCCGGGGATGGCCGATACTGGTTCGGGCGATGCCGGGTCGGGCGATGTCGGGTCGGGCGATGTCGGGGCGGGGGCGCCAGGGGCGACAGCTGACGGGTCAGCCGTCTCGGGCGCGGCCGAGCCGGGGGCAGCGGAGCCGGGCGGCTTCGAGGGAACCTGCTGGCGGGCCGACCAGGTGGCCACGCCCTGGCCCCACAGCCGGACGAAGCCGGCGGCGTCCTGGTGACGGAAAGTATCGGCGGCCTCGTAGGTGGCCAGGCCGTAGTCGTACAGGCTGACCGGGCTGCGCCGCCCGACCACGAAGCACTTCCCGGGTTCGCACCGCAAACGGACCTCACCGGTCACGTAGGTCTGCGATTCGACGAAAAAGGCATCCAGCGCCTGCTTGAGCGGTGAGAACCAGAGCCCGTCGTAGACCAGCTCGGACCACCGGGGCTCGAGTCGTGCCTTCTCGTGGTGCAGGTCACGTTCCAACGTGAGGTCCTCGAGGTCGGCATGGGCCATCAACAATGCCAGGGCGCCGGGACATTCGTACGTCTCCCGGCTCTTGATGCCTACGCGGCGGTTCTCCACCATGTCCAGACGCCCGAAGCCGTAGGCCCCGGTCACCTGGTTGAGCTCGGCGATGAGCACATCGGCATCGAGCAGCCGACCATCGAGCGACACCGGCACACCGGCCT
>DATMMO010000334.1:0-12965 GCA_035569695.1 Acidimicrobiales bacterium
CCTCAGCACCCTCCGGCACGAGCAGCGGTCCGTCACCAGCTGACGGGTCTGACGTTCCGGGGGCCATGGGTGACCGAGGCTAGTGCAGGCTCGTGGACCGTCGGCAACGGTGAGGGGCCACGGTGCCGGCTACAAGCCCTCGATCAGCTTTTCCACCCGATCGTCTTTGGACTTGAACGGATCTTTGAGCAGGACCGTGCGTTGGGCCTGGTCATTGAGCTTCAGGTGCACCCAGTCCACGGTGAAGTCGCGGCGGCGCTCCTTGGCCCGGCGGACGAACTCGCCGCGGAGCCGGGCCCTGGTGGTCTGGGGTGGGGTCGAGATGGCGGTGACAATGTCGTCGTCGGTACAGATGCGGTCGAGCTGGTCATGTCGTTGGAGCCGGTAGTAGAGCCCACGATTGCGGTCCACGTCGTGGTACTGCAGGTCCAGGAGCGAGACCCTCGGGCTGCTGAGGGCGAGGCCGTGCCGAGCCCGGTACTGGTCGATCAGCCGGTACTTGGCCACCCAGTCGCACTCGCGGTGCAAGCTCAGCGGGTCGGACTCGAGCCCCTTCAGGCAGTGCTCCCACATATCGAGGGCCCGGTCCTCCTGGGGCGAGAGACCCTGCCGATCCCGGAACTTGAGGGCCCGCTGCAGGTACTCCGACTGGATGTCCAGCGCGCTCATCTCCCGACCGTTGGCCAGCCGCACCGGTCGCCGGCAGGTGATGTCGTGGCTGATCTCGCGGATGGCCCGGATCGGGTTCTCCAACGTCAGGTCGCGCAGCACCGTCTGGGGGTCCTCGAGCATGCGGAGCAAGATGCTGGTGGCACCCACCTTCAGGTAGGTGGCGTACTCACTCATGTTCGAATCGCCCACGATGACGTGCAGCCGGCGGTACTTCTCAGCGTCGGCGTGGGGCTCGTCGCGCGTGTTGATGATGGGCCGGCTTCGGGTGGTGGCCGAGGAGACGCCCTCCCAGATGTGCTCAGCCCGCTGGCTTAGGCAGAAGACGGCGCCTCGGGCGGTCTGGAGGACCTTGCCTGCACCCGAGTAGATCTGCCGGCTCACGAGGAAGGGAATCAGCACTTCGGTGTAATGGGAGAAGTCGTCCCGTCGGCTGGTCAGATAGTTCTCGTGGCAGCCGTAGGAGTTGCCCGCCGAGTCGGTGTTGTTCTTGAACAGGTAGATGTCGCCCCGGATCCCCTCCTCCCGCAGCCGGGTCTCCGCCCCTTCGACCAGCTGGGACAGGATCCATTCCCCCGCCTTGTCGTGGACGACCAGCTCGGCGATGTCGTCGCACTCCGGGGTGGCGTACTCGGGGTGGCTGCCCACGTCCAGGTAGAGACGGGCTCCGTTCTCCAAGAACACGTTGGACGAGCGCCCCCAGCTCACCACCCGTCGGAACAGGTACCGGGCCACCTCGTCGGGGCTGAGCCGACGCTGGCCCCGGAGCGTGCACGTCACGCCGTACTCGTTCTCCAGCCCGAAGATGCGACGCTCCATAACCCTCACGGTACCGGCCGGTTGCCCTCAGGCCAGCGCATGGTCCCCAGCTGGTCTTCGGCGAGGGTCCCCAGGGCCCATCCCGGCAGGGGATGGCGCCCGGGGACCGATCGCTCACGACCGGCCCGGGGCGCCCTGATCAGCCCAGCAGCGCGTCGAGCTCGTCCTCGACCAGGCGGACGAAGGCCCGGCGGCCGTTGCCGCCGGTGAGCATGGCCGCTTCCAGGTCGCGGCCAGTGAGGGTTCGCTCCGGGCCGGCCAGGGCACCCACGGTGCCAGCCAGTGCCTCGCTCAACGACCACTCGGCGCGCCAAGACGACTCCACCCGCTCGGCGATGGTCTCGGTCTCACCCCCGAGCACGGCATAGCGGTCCTCGTCGGTGATCGTCCCCTCATAGGCGATGTGGTACAGCTGATTGGGTCGGAGGCCGGTACCCAGCTCGGCCACCAGGATCTCCACCTCGAGCGGCTTCATCTCGTGGGTGAACACCTGGCCCAGATACTGGGCGTACAGGTTGGCCAGTGAGCGGGCGTCGACGTCCTCCCGGCTGTAGGCGTATCCCTTGGTGTCGGCGTGGCGGACCCCGGACACCCGCAGCTGGTCGAACTCGTTGTACTTGCCCACACCGGCGAAGGCGATGCGGTCGTAGATCTCGCTGATCTTGTGGAGCGAGCGGGACGGGTTCTCGGCCACGATGAGGATGCCCTCGTCATAGGTGGTGGCCACCAGGGACCGGCCCCGGGCGATTCCCTTTTGGGCGTACTCGGCCCGGTCCTTCATGACCTGTTCGGGTGCCACGTAGTAAGGCATGGTCATGGCTGGCGACCCTCCGCTTGACGGCGCTCGATCAGGGTGGCGAACCGTTCGGCCACTTCGGTGTCAGCCACCGCCTGGAAGCCGTCGGCGGTGACCGTCGCCACCAACGGGTAGATGCCCCGCACGACGTCGGGACCCCCGGTGGCCGAGTCCTCGTCGGCCGCCTCGTACAGGGCCTCGATGGCCAGCTCCACGGCGCTGTCCCGGCTCAACCCCACGCGGTAGCCGAGCTTGATCGTCGTCCGGGCGTCCCGCCCGCCCGACCCGGTGGCGTTGTGCTCGGTCTCCTCGTAGTGGCCGCCGGTGACGTCGTAGGTGAAAATACGCCCGGTCCCGCGGGCGAGGTCGTACCCGGCGAACAGGGGCACCACGGCCAGACCCTGCATGGCCATGGCCAGATTGTCGCGCACCATCTGACCCAGTTGGTTGGCCTTGCCCTCGAGGCTGAGCACCACGCCCTCCACTTTCTCGTAGTGCTCGAGCTGGGTCTGGAACAGGCGGACCATCTCCACCGCCGGACCGGCGGCACCGGCGATGGCCACGGCCGAGAAGCGATCGGCCGGGAACACCTTCTCCATAGCCCGGTGGGCGATGGAATGCCCCTCGGTGGCTCGACGGTCCCCGGCCATGACCACGCCGTCGGCAAACCGCAGCGCGGCCACGGTGGTGCCGTGGCGGACATCGCCCAAGCCGGGAACGGTGAATGCGCCCGAGGCGGTGACCGCGGGCAGGGCTGTTCCGTGGGGGCCATCGGCGACCTGCATGCGACGGATCAGTCCGGCGAAGTTGGGGCCCGGGTCATCGGATGGTGAAAAGAGCGGCAGGGCCACGTGGTCTACTCGCCACCTTTCTGGACGTAATTGCGGACGAACTCTTCGGCGTTGTCCTCCAGGACCTCGTCGATCTCGTCCAACAGGTCATCGAGCTCGGCTTTGAGCTTCTCGCCCGTGGCCGATGGGGGCGGGACTTCTTCGACCTCATCGGTTCGTTCGGTGGTGGTCTTCTTCTTCTTCAGTTCACGTTCAGCCATGGCACTACCTCTCTCAACGGCTCAACCGGTCCAATAGCTCGGATGCGCTCGTACTTCCCTCCAACAGCTCCTCCACATGTTCGGCGGTGCCGCGCAGAGGGTCCATCATAGGGACGCGCCGCAGCGGATCCGTGCCGAGATCGAAAACGAGGGAATCCCAGTTGGCCGTGACCACGGCTTCGGGGAAGCGGCGCAGGCACTGGCCCCGGAACCAGGCCCGGGTGCGTCGAGGGGGATCGGTGACGGCGCTGGCCACGTCCTCCTCGCTCACCAGTCGCTCCGTATCCAGCCGGGCGAACAGGGATCGTTCGGGGCGCAGGTCGTGGTACTGCAGGTCCATGGCCGCCATCCGGTGGTCCGACCATGAGCACCCATGACGGGCCTGGTAGGCCTCGAGCAACTTGAGCTTGGCCACCCAGTCGACCTGGCGGGACAGTGACATGGGATCGGTCTCCAGGCCGTGGAGCACCATCTCCCACCGTCGCAGCACTTCCTCCCCCACGTCGGCATCGACCATGCACTCGAGACCGCGATCATCGGCGTACTTCCGTCCCAGCGAGAACAGCTCCCACTGGATGTCCAACGCCGTGGCCGTCGAACCGTCGGCCATCTCGATGGGCTGGGTGAACGTCCGGTCCAAGGAGACGGCATGAATGGCCCGCACCGGATCGGCCGGGGTCAGCTCCCGGCTCCAGGGGATGTCGTCCTCGATCATGGCCAGTACCAGTGAGGTGGTCCCCACCTTCAACAGCGTCGCCACCTCGGCCAGGTTGGCGTCACCCACGATCACGTGGAGGCGCCGGTACCGGTGGGGATCGGCGTGGGGCTCGTCCCTGGTGTTCACCAGCGGCCGCTTCAACGTCGTCTCCAGGCCCACCTGCTCCTCGAAGAATTCGGCCCGTTGCGAGATCTGGTAGTCCACCGTCCGACCGTCGTGCGTCGGCGTCTCCGCCCCCACCTTGCCTGCGCCGCAGTAGAGCTGGCGGGTGACGAAATGGGGGATGACCGACTTGACGATGCGGGCGAAGGGGGTGGCCCGGTCCATGAGGTAGTTCTCGTGACAGCCGTAGGAGTTCCCCTTGCCGTCCGAGTTGTTCTTGTAGACGATCAAACGGCGACCATCGTGCACGGTCCGGTCCGCCGCTTCCATGGCCCGCTGGATGATGAGCTCGCCGGCCCGGTCGTAGCGCACGCACTCGAGCGCATCGGCGCATTCGGGGGTGGAGAACTCCGGATGGGCGTGGTCGACGTAGAACCGGGCGCCGTTGGTCAGAACCGTGTTGACCAGGTGGGTCTCGATCTGCGGGGGCATCGCACCCTCGCGGGCCTGGCCTCTGGCGTCGTTGCCCGGGGACTCATCTTCGAAGTCCCAGCGGATCTGTTGGCGGGCTACCTCGTTGGCGTACGCGTTGATCAGGACTGACGACGCCGCGATGGGGTTGGGGTCGCCGTTCGACACGTGAATGCCGTATTCCGTCTCGATTCCGCAGACCTTGGGAATGGCCACGAACGTGACCCTATCCCGATGGCGACGACATCAAACAGACCCCCTCGGCCCCGCCCTCGCCCGATCGGACCCGCCCCGCTGGTCAGAGATATTGACCGGTGCCGACCCGCTCGATGGACCGGCCCCCCGTCGTCTCCCGATCTTCGCTGATCAACGTGCGGATATAGACGATCCGCTCACCCTTCTTCCCGGAGATCTTGGCCCAATCGTCCGGGTTGGTGGTGTTGGGCAGATCCTCGTTCTCCTTGTACTCCTGGCGGATCGACTCCAACAGGTCGCTGGTGCGGATGCCGCGGCCCTCCGCGGCGATGGTCCGCTTGATGGCCAGCTTCTTCGCACGGCGCACGATGTTCTCGATCATGGCCCCCGAGGCGAAGTCCCGGTAGTACAGGACCTCTTTGTCCCCGTTCTGATACGTGACCTCGAGGAAGCGGTTCTCGTCGTCGTTCCGGTACATCTCCGCCACCGTGGTCTCGATGATCGACTGGGTCGCCTTGGCCGGATCGCCCCCGCCCAAGGACTGGACCTCCTCGGCGTCGAGGGGGAGGTCGGCGGTGAGATAGCGGGAGAAGATCTGGGTGGCGGCGGCCTCGTTGGGCCGTTCGATGCGAATCTTCACGTCCAGACGGCCGGGACGGAGGATGGCCGGGTCGATGAGGTCCTCGCGGTTGGAGGCGCCGATGACGATCACGTCCCGCAGGGTCTCCACCCCGTCGATCTCGGCCAGGAGCTGGGGCACGATGGTCGACTCCATATCGGAGCTGATCCCGGTGCCCCGGGTCCGGAACAAGGAGTCCATCTCGTCGAAGAAGACGATGACGGGGACGCCCTCCTCGGACTTCTCCCGGGCCCGCTGGAAGACCAACCGAATCTGCCGTTCGGTCTCGCCCACGTACTTGTTCAACAGCTCGGGACCCTTGATGTTCAAGAAGTAGCTGCGGGTGTTGGTGTTGCCCGTCACCTCGGCCACCTTCTTGGCCAACGAGTTGGCCACCGCCTTGGCGATGAGGGTCTTGCCGCAGCCCGGGGGGCCGTACAGCAAGATGCCCTTGGGGGCGGGCAGCTTGTGCTCGGCATAGAGCTCGCGGTACAGGTACGGGAGCTCGACGGCATCGGTGATCGCCTCGATCTGGGTGTCCAGGCCGCCGACGTCGCTGTAGGTGACATCGGGGACCTCTTCGAGGATCAGCTCTTCGACCTCGGGCCGGGGCAGCTTCTCGATGAGCAGGCCGGTGCGGCTCTCCATGAGCACGGTGTCCCCGGCTCGGAGCTTCACGCCGACCAGGTCGTCGGACAGCTCGGCCACCCGCTCCTCGTCGGCCCGCCCGAACACCAGGGCTCGCCGCTTGTCCTCGAGCACCTCCTTCAGAACGACGACTTCGCCCGAGCCCTCGCCGTCACGGGCCAGGACCACGTTCAAGGACTCGTTGAGGACGACCTCGTTGCCCCGCCGGAGCTCGTCCGTCTGGATGTCGGGATGCAGTGACACCCGCATCTTCCGACCGCCGGAGAAGACGTCCACGGTGCCGTCGTCGTTGGCCCCCAGGTAGGTGCCGTAGGCGGCCGGGGGCTGGGTGAGCTTCTCCACCTCCTCGCGGAGGTTGGCGATGTGCTCCTTGGCCGTCTGGAGGGTGAAGGTCAGCTTCTCGTTCTGGGAGATGGCCTGGGCCAGCTGTCCCTTCGTCTCGAGCAACTTCTCCTCGAGCGTCTGGACTCGCCTCGGGCTCTCCTGCAGTCGGCGGCGGAGAACGGTGACCTCGTCCTCGGCCTCCTGGGCGCGCACCCGCAGGGTGTCGAGGTCTTCCCCGTCACCCGCCCCGTGGTGGTTCGCTGGTTCATCGAAGTCAGCCGTCGGTCTCACCTCGCTCTGTGCTCGATCCCTGCTTAGCGACCCTACACCGGGGTACATGAAGAGCATGCACCGCTGGGCGGCGAAACCGGGGGTGGGGTGGGGAACGTCGTGACCAGGGTGGACCACAAGGCCGTGGGGAGGCAGTAGCATCGGGTTGCGGGTCGTCGGTCCTCACCAGGGTCGATCGCGTCCAACGGGGACGTGTAGACCCGGTTGACCGCCCTCTCGGCCGAGAACGAGCCCGGAGCACGTAGGTAGGAGAATTGACACTCATGAAGGTCTGGATCGACCAGGATCTCTGCACCGGTGACGGTCTCTGCGAGGAGATCGCCCCCGCGGTCTTCACACTGCTCGACGACGGCCTGGCCTATGTCAAAGAGGGCGCCGACGTGAAGAGTGAGCCGGGTGGCTCCGCGGGCATGGCCGCCGTTCCCGGCGATCTCGAGGACGCCGTGGTCGAGGCGGCCGAGGAGTGCCCTGGGGAGTGCATCTTCATCGAGCAGGGCTGAGCGGCCGCCGCAGCCGCGCTTGACCCTATGCCGGCTCGGTGCTGACCTTCGTCGGGTCGGCGGGCACCGTCTCGGGCGTCACCGTCTTTTCGACCGGTTCGCTCGCGGTGGGGGGCACCAGCAACCGGGCCGTGGTCAGGAATCCGGTGTGGCCGACCATGCGGTGATCGGGCCGCACCGAGCGGGCTTCGATGTGCCAGGTGCGGTGCAGGACCTCGAGGGTCTCGGCCATCCCGAACGGGCTCTCGTCCAAGGCGGTCCGGAATTGCGCCGTCTGGTTGATGGTGGGCAGGTAGGCGCAGATGATCCCACCTGACCGCATGGCCCGGCGGGCGTGGGGCAGCACCTGCCAGGGCTCGGGGAGGTCGAGGACGATGCGGTCCAGTCCGGTCTCGTCGATGCCCTCGTAGACGTTGCGCAGCTCGACCCGGTACGCCGCCTCCTCCCCGGCCGAGGCGACCACGTTGGAGCGGGCCCGATTGGCAAAGTCCTCGCGCAGCTCGTACCCGACGACCTCGGCGCCGGCGCGCAGCAGGGCCATGGACAAGGCCCCTGACCCCACGCCGGCCTCGAGCACTCGCAGGCCGGGAGCGATGTCGGCCTGCACCAGGATGGCGGCCAGGTCCTTGGGATAGATGACCTGTGCGCCCCGCGGCATCTTCAGCACGAGGTCGGAGAGGGTGGGCCGTACGACCACGAACCGTCGCCCGGTGCTGCCGAACACGGTCGACCCCTCCGGGGCACCGATGAGGTCGTCGTGGGCCACGATCCCCACATGGGTGTGGAACTTGGTGCCGGCCCGCAAGGTGATCAGGTACCGACGCGCTTTGGCGTCGAGCAACAGCACTCGTTCCCCCTCGGTCAGCCTCGACCGGTCGTGCTGGTTGCCCTCGTCGCCCACGCGCCTCAGGCGCCGGTCTTCTTGGACACCGGAGGTCGGGTGGTGACGATCATGCCCTCGCCCGGTTGCAGCACGGTGCGGTAGACGACCTGGTCTCGCTTCCTCCGAGACCGGCTGAGGAGCCACGCCGAGGCGCCGAGGACGAACCACACCGGGTGATTGCCACGCATCCCCCGACGGAGACCGTTGGAGATGACGAAGCGATAGAAGCGCTCCACCGCTCAGATCCGTCGTACTTCGACGACGGCGGAGCGCTTCCGGCCCCGACGCCGCCCGGCCAGGAAGGCGATGGCGATGACGGCAACGGCGACCGCCGCCCCCACCGTCAGGAGCTGAGGCCGCACGGCCTCGACCTCGGATCCGACCTCACCGTTGAGCTCGCGAAAGCGTGCCTCGATATCGTCGCGGGTGATAGGGCCCCCATCGATGCTCATGCTGTCTCCTTGTCACGTTCCAACGAACGCCGTGCTTGACCCTTGCCGATGGCCAGGACGGCGACGGCGGCCACCCCGATCGAGGCGACCGCGCAGATCACGTAGGGCAGCCACGACAGGTTGCCGCTGAAGGTGGTCCCCGTCTCACCTTGCAGCACCCGGAGCAGCGCCACGGCCAGGATGACGAGCCCGGCGGCCAGGGCCACTGATCCGGCCACGCCGAACAGGACGAACCGGCCGAGACCCTTGAGGGGCTCGAGGGTCTCTTGTTTCACGTAGTCGACTATGAGCTGGAAGGTGTCGTTCCCCTTCGACCGGAGACTGCCCGAGGCCTTCTCGTTGTCATCGTGGCGTTTCGACACTGTCCTCCTCGGGTCCGTCGGGTGCACGGGCGACCGCTCAGCCCGGGATCATTGATCCCCCAATGCCCGCTCAACTATACGCACCCCGCCTGACCAGGTCGGCCATCAACGGTTTCCCCGCAAACTAGGAGGGACCGGGCTCTCGCGGGGTCAACAGATAGGTAGAGCTCGAGCGGGCCACCATCCGCCCCGTGCCGTCGGTCACCACGGCCTCCACGAAGGCCACCCGTGAGCCCCCCGAGACCACTTCCGCCGTGCACTCCAACAGCTGGCCGATGCGGGCCGGCGCCAAGAAGCTGGTCTTCATCTCCACGTTGGCCGAGAAGACCCGATGCTGGCGGGCAGCGGCGAAGGTCACGGTGGCCGAGCCCATGGCCGAGTCGGCAAAGGCGGTGAGGAAACCGCCCTGGACCATGCCGGCGGGATTGGCGAACCGCTCGTCGGCCCGCATGGTCCAGACCGTTCGCCCGGGCTGAGACTTGTCCACGCAGACCATGCCCAGGGTCAGCTCGGAATTGGACGGCACTTGGATCCGGGGGTCGGCCACGAAGAGGACGCTAATCGTTCCCTATCCCGGTACCGGGTTCCGCCGGTCCCATCTCCGGTGCCGTTGCCCCGCTGAGCCGGTCCGCCGGCTCGGCGCCGGTACGCTCGATCAGGTGCCGTTCGCCAGCGCTCTCTCCGAGCACCCCATTGCCACCCAGGCCACGGGTGAGGTCACCGGGGCTGTCCTCGAAGCGATCGGGGAGCGTCCCGATCTCGTGGTCCTCTGCGTGACCCCAGCCCACGCCGGTGCGCTGGACGACATCGTGTCCGCCATCGACGCCGTGCTCCATCCCCTGGCCATGATCGGCTGCGCGGCCGAATCGGTGCTGGGGACGGGCAGGGAGGTCGAGGAGACGGCGGCCATCAGCCTGTGGGCGGCCCGGCTGGGACCGCTCCTACCCGTCTCGCTCCATGCCGCCCAGGACAGCGATGGCGGCTGGGCATTCACCGGCTGGCCGCAGGAGATCCCCTTCGATCCCCAGGCCCTCCTCCTCATCGCCGACCCGTTCACCTTTCCCACCGAGGAGTTCTTCTCCTGGATGGCCGAGCAGTCGCCCGGGCTGCCCATCATCGGCGGGAACGCCTCGGCGGCCCGGGGCCCCGGTGGCAATCGCATCGTCATCGGCGCCCGGACCGTCACCGACGGCGCCGTGGGCGTCATCATCGGGGCCGGTGTCGACGTGACCATGGTGGTGTCCCAGGGCTGCCGCCCCTACGGCAGTCCCCTCACCGTGACCCGATCCGAGGGCAACGTCCTCTACGAGCTGGCCGGCAAACCGACCATGGAGCAGCTGGTCGACCAGATCAAGCTGGGGCTGACGGCCCAGGACGTGGCCAACTTGGAGTCGGGAGGCCTGCACCTGGGACGGGTCATCGACGAGCACCGGTCCGAGTTCGGCCGGGGCGACTTCCTGGTCCGCAACGTGGTCGGTGTCGATCGGGCCACGGGAGCCGTCGCCGTCAACGACGAGGTCCCGGTGGGGACCACCGTCCAGTTCCACGTCCGGGACGCCAGCACGGCCGACGAGGACTTGCGGGAGCTGCTGGCCGGAGAGGAGGCGGACGGCGCGTTGGTCTTCACCTGCAACGGCCGGGGCGAGCGGCTGTTCGACGAGCCCGACCACGATGCCTCGGTCGTCTCCGAATTGGTGGGGCCGGTGCCCAATGCCGGCTTCTTCGCCGCCGGCGAATTCGGGCCCATCGGCGGGTCGAACTTCGTCCACGGCTTCACCGCGGCGATCGCCCTGTTCCGTGACCGTTAGTTGACAATGAGGTGGCCGTGAGGTGGCCGTCAGGTGACGCCCGTTCCGAGGGGCAGATGTGGCCTCAGCAGCTTCCCGAGTACGCGTCCAGCCGGATAGGGTGACCAGCAATGACCGGAACCCCCGCTACCCCACCGGAAGTCACCCGAGACGCGGCGCTGGAGGAGCTGGGTATCAACGTCATCCGCGGCCTGTCCATGGACGCGCCCCAGCATGCCAACGCCGGCCATCCGGGCACGGCCATGGCCCTCGCCCCCCTGGCCCACGTGTTGTTCACCCGGGTGCTGCACCATGACCCCTCGGACCCGCACTGGCCCGATCGGGACCGCTTCGTGCTGTCCAACGGGCACGCCTCGATTCTCTTGTACTCGATGCTCTACCTCACCGGGTACGGGCTGACCCTCGACGACCTCCGGGGATTTCGCCAGTGGGGCTCGAAGACCCCGGGCCACCCCGAGGTCCACCACACCGAAGGAGTGGAGGTAACCACCGGCCCCCTGGGCCAGGGCTTCGCCAATGGCGTGGGTATGGGCATCGCCGAGCGCTTCCTCCGGGCCCGCTACTCCCCCGAGGTCTGCGACCACTACACCTTCGTGTTCGCCGGTGACGGGTGCCTGGAAGAGGGCATCTCCCACGAGGCCGCCTCATTGGCCGGCCACCAGGGACTGGGCCGCCTGGTCTATGTCTACGACGACAACCACATCACCATCGACGGTCCCACCGAGCTCGCCTACTCGGACAACGTGCCTGAGCGCTTCGAGGCCTACGGCTGGGACGTCAACAACCTGGGCGAGTCGGCCAACGACCTCGACGTGCTGGAGTCGGCCCTGCTCCGGGCCAAGAGCGTCGAGGACAAGCCGTCGCTCATCATCCTCCGCAGTCACATCGGCTACCCCTCCCCTCACCTGACCGACACGGCCAAGGCCCACGGCTCACCGCTGGGCGAGGAGGAGGTACGCCTGACCAAGGAGATCCTCGGCCTCCCCCCCGAGGAGACGTTCTGGGTGCCCGACGCCGTGCTCGACATGTACCGCACGTGCATCCCCCGCGGTCAGGCCTATCGAGCCCTATGGGAGAAGCGCTACGCCGACTGGGACGGCAACAAGGAGGCCTGGGAGGTCGGGCAGCAGGGCCAGGGCCTACCCGGCTGGGAGTCGACGCTTCCCACCTTCGATCCCGCTGGCGACCCCATCGCCACCCGACAGGCCATGCAGGCCTCGCTCAACGCCACCGCGGCGATGATCCCGGCGGTCATCCCGGGGAGCGCCGACCTCACCGGAAACACCGGCGTGGCCCTCACCGACTCGACGCCGCAGTCGGCCGAGCACCCCGAGGGCAACAGCATCCACTACGGCATCCGCGAGCACGGCATGGGCGGCATCATGACCGGCATGGCCGCCCATGGGGGCGTGATCCCCGTCGGCGGGACCTTCTTCGTCTTCAGCGACTACATGCGGGGTGCGGTGCGGGTCGCCGCCATCGGCGACGCCCACGTCATCTACTCGTGGACCCACGACTCCGTCGGTCTGGGCGAGGACGGACCCACCCACCAACCCGTCGAGCAGCTGGCCGCCATGCGGGCCATGCCCAACCTCCGGGTCATCCGGCCCGCCGATGCCAACGAGACGGCCCAAGCCTGGCGCATCGCGGTGGACTCCACCGGTCCGACCGCGTTGATCCTCACCCGGCAGAAGATCCCGGTGCTGGCCGAGACGCAGGCCGGCGCGGCCGAGGGGGTCGGGCGGGGCGCCTACGTGCTCCGGCCCGAGACCGATGGTGGGCCGCCGGACCTGATCCTCATCGGGACGGGCAGCGAGGTCCATGTGTGCCTGGATGCGGTTAGCCCGCTGGCCGATCGGGGTATCCGCGCCCGTGTGGTCTCCTTTCCCTCCTGGGAGCTGTTCGCCCTCCAAGACCAGGCCTACCGATCCGAGGTGTTCCCCCCCGGAGTGCCCCGCTTGGCCGTCGAGGCCGCCAGCTCCTTCGGCTGGGAGCGCTACGCCGACGACTCGGTGAGCATCGATCACTTCGGCGCCTCGGCGGCAGGGGAACGCAACATGACCGAGTTCGGCTTCACCCCCGAGAACGTCACCGCCCGGGCCGAGTTGCTGCTCGGCGCCGGTTCCGCCGATTGACGAACGCCCACCATTGACAACCGCCCGATCCCGGCTCCCGGGCCCCGGGCCACCGAAAGGACCACCATGACAAGGCTCAACGATCTCTTCGATCAGCAGGGTCAGAGTCCCTGGTTGGACAA
>DATMMO010000335.1:0-8641 GCA_035569695.1 Acidimicrobiales bacterium
GGGACCCTTCTTCCCGGCCACGGTGGGGTCCTGGACCGGGTGGACGCGCTGCTGTTCGTCCTCCCCGCCACCTACTACTTGGTGCGCGCCTTCAACATCGGTTAAAAGTCGGGCAGGCTAAGGGAGTGCCCCCCACGACGAGTGTCAGCCTCATCGGATCCACCGGGTCGATCGGGACCCAGGCCATCGATGTGGTGGAGGCCTGCCCCGATCGCTTCTCGGTCGTAGCCATCGGAGCCCAGCGCTCGGTGGAGCTCCTGGCTGAGCAGGCTCGCCACCTCCATCCCGAGGTCGTGGCCATCGGCGATCCCACACTGGCCGGCGAGCTGGCCCGGGCCCTCCCGCCGGGCGTGGAGGTGGTGACCGGGACCGAAGGGCTGGCCCACATCGCCACCGTGGCCGACGTGGCCGTCAACGGCGTGGTGGGCTTCGCCGGGCTGACCGTGACCCTGGCCGCCCTCAATGCGGGGCGCCGGCTGGCCCTGGCCAACAAGGAGTCGATCATCGCCGGCGCGCCGGTGGTGCGCCAGGCCCGTCAGGTTCCCGGGGCCGAGATCATCCCGGTGGACTCCGAGCACTGCGCCCTCCATCAGTGCCTCCGATCCGGGAGAGCCGAGGAGGTGGCCCGCCTGCTGGTCACGGCGTCGGGCGGTCCCTTCCGGGGACGCAGCCGCGATGAGCTGGCCACGGTCAGGGTGGAAGAGGCCCTGGCCCATCCCACCTGGTCGATGGGCCCCAAGATCACGGTGGATTCCTCGACGCTGATGAACAAGGGGCTCGAGGTCATCGAGGCCCATGAGCTGTTCGACATCCCCTTCGACCGCATCGATGTGGTGGTCCACCCCCAATCCATCATCCACTCCATGGTCGAGTACACCGATGGCGCGGTGATGGCGCAGCTGTCGCTCCCGGACATGCGGCTGCCCATCGGCTACGCCCTGGCCTATCCCGAGCGCCTGCCCGTGCCCTTCGGGGCCATCGACTGGAAGGCGCTGTCCGTGCTTGAGTTCGAGGAGCCCGACCGCACCGTGTTCCCGTGCCTCGACCTGGCCTACCGGGCCGGTCGCCAGGGCGAGCTGGCCCCGGCGTGGCTGAACGCAGCCAACGAGGTGGCGGTGGCCGCCTTCCTCGACGGTCGCATCGGGTGGTCGACCATCGCCGACGTGGCCCTCGGCACCCTCGACGCCTATGAGGCCCCCGGGCCCGGCACCCTCACCGTGGACGACGTGCTGGAGGCCGACGCCACCGCCCGCCGCACGGCCGAGCGCGTGGTGGCCGGCCGGGAACAGGCGGCGTGAGCACCACCTCCGACGCTCCGCCCCGGGCCCGGGAGTCGATCGCCCCGCCCTCCCCACCCCCTGCTCCGCCCCTGGATGGCCGGGGGAGCGGCGGCCACGGCGAGGGCGGCCGGCCCGAGCGGGTGAAATCACCGCGTCGGTCGGCCCTGGAGCTGGTGGTGGTGCTGGCGGCCATCGTGGCCCTGGCCATCCTGGCCGGGGCAGTGGACCTCTTGATCGTGATCGTCGCCATCATCGTGATGGTCATGATCCACGAGCTCGGCCACCTGCTGGCGGCCAAGCGGGGCGGCATGAAGGTGACCGAGTACTTCGTGGGCTTCGGACCCCGTCTGTGGTCGATCAAGCGGGGCGAGACCGAGTACGGGATCAAGGCCATTCCCGCCGGCGGCTACGTGAAGATCCCGGGGATGACCAACCTCGAGGAGGTGGCCCCCGAAGACGAGCCCCGGGCCTACCGGAACCAGCCCTTCCGGTACCGCCTGCTGGTGGCGGTGGCCGGGTCGGCCATGCACTTCATCATGGCCTTCCTGCTCCTGCTCGGGCTGCTGGCCTTCGTCGGGGTGGGCAACACCAACCAGACGCAGATCGCCGGGTTCGTCAACCTCGGTGGGGTGGCCAATCCGGCGCAGGCCGGCGGCATCCACGCCGGCGACGTCGTGGTCTCGGTCAACGGTAAGCCCATCGGGGGCAACGTCAACGGCCTGGCCAAAGCCATCCGCACCAACCAGGGTCGGCCCATCACCGTTGTGGTCGACCGGGCCGGACACCGCCGGCAGCTGACCGTCACCCCGGTCGACGGGCGCACCGTCCACGAGAAAGGGGTGACCGCCCCGAAGGGCTCGGCACCCGACGGAGTCATCGGGGTCGACCTGACCAACCCCACCCAGACCATGAACCCGGTCCACGCCGTAGGCACCTCTTTTGTCGACATGGGTTCGGTCACCTGGCAGTCGCTCCGGGGCGTCGCCACCATCTTCTCGCCCCACCAGGTAGCCAGCCGGTTCAACCAGATCACCAGCGCCAACGCGGCCAATCAGGCCGCGGCCAACGGCACCCGGGCCGAATCGATCGTCGGCGTGGTGCGAACGGCCGACCAGGCCGCTCAGACCGGGATCGGGAACCTGTTGGTCGTCCTCATCACCATCAACATCTTCTTCGGGGTGTTCAACCTGTTCCCCATGCTCCCCCTGGACGGCGGTCACGTGGTCATCGCCATCTACGAACGGATCCGGACGCGGCGGGGTGGACCGATGTACCACGCCGATGCGGCCAAGATGATGCCGTTCGCCTACATACTCCTGGCCTTCCTGGCCGTCCTGGTCGTCACCGCACTGATCGTGGACCTGGCTCACCCCATGGCCAGCCCCTTCGGCTGATTTCGACCAGCACGACGGCGCCCGACTGGAGGTCGGGACGTTGTGCGCTCCGTGCCGAGGTAGGGCGGTCGGAGGCCGTTAGCATGTCGGTATGGGACGAACCGCCTGGACCACAACCGAGCGCCGCCCGACCCGACAGATCAGCGTCGGCTCCGTGCCCGTCGGCGGCGGTGCGCCGGTCACCGTGCAGTCGATGACCACGACCAAAACGGCCGACGCCGAGGGCACGCTGACCCAGATCTACGCCCTGGCCGCGGCGGGAGCAGACATCGTGCGGTGCACCTGCAACGAGGAGGCGGCGGCCGAGGGCCTGGCCCGGATCATCCCCCGTTCGCCGGTACCGATCATCGCCGACATCCACTTCCACCACGAGATGGCACTGGCCGCCCTGGAAGCAGGGGTGCAGGGCCTCCGCCTCAACCCGGGCAACCTGCGCAAGGCGCACGAGATCAAGCAGGTGGCCTCGGAGGCCAAGGACCGGGGCGTCCCCATCCGGATCGGCGTGAACGCCGGGTCGCTCCACCCCGACCTGTACAAGCGGTTCGGCGGGGCCACCCCGGAGGCATTGGTGGAGTCGGCTCGCATGGAGCTCGAGTACTTCGCCGAGGTCGGCTTCGACGACGTGAAGATCTCGGTCAAGGCCTCCTCCGTCCCGCTCATGATCGAGTCCTACCGCCTGGCCTCGGCGACCTTCGACCATCCCCTCCACCTCGGGGTGACCGAGGCCGGACCGCCGCCGGCCGGACTGCTCAAAGGCACGGCCGGGATCGCCACCTTGTTGGCCGAGGGCATCGGCGACACCATCCGGTACTCGCTCACCGCCGATCCGGTCGAAGAGGCCCGGGCCGGACGTCAGCTCCTCGAGGCCCTCGGGCTCCGGGAGCGCAAAGGTCTCGACCTCATCGCCTGCCCCAGCTGTGGCCGGGCGGAGATCGATGTGATCGCGGTGGCCAAGGCGGCTCAGGAGGCGCTGGAGAACCGGAACCTCCCCATCCAGGTGGCCGTCATGGGTTGTGTGGTGAACGGTCCCGGCGAGGCTCGAGAGGCCGACCTGGGCATCGCCGCCGGCAAGCGTCGGGGACACCTGTTCATCAAGGGCAAGATCATCCGCGTCGTCCCCGAGGACGAGATGGTCTCCGCCCTGGTGGCCGAAGCCGAGCAGCTGGTGGCCGAGGGAGTCGAGGCCCGCCTGGCCCTGGCCGACGTCGGGGCCGAGGCCGAGGCCGAGGCCGATCGCCGCGACCTGCTCGAGGCCAAGGGCACCGACGCCAACGCCTCGGAGACCAAGGTAGAGCTGATCCGGAAGAAGTACGGCGACGACGGCTGATCGGCCCCGAGGTCGACGGGCCGCCATGGTCCAGCCGGACTAGCCGGCAGCCCGGACAGAGATGCTGGTGAGCCCGTTGGCCCTGCCGCTTCGGGCTCCCGATCCGGTGGGTTGACCGAGCAGCCTGGGGACAGAAAACGGCCGGAACTGATATACTGTCTGTCTGCCGTTCGGTTGAAGTGAAGTGACGCTGATGAAGCGTGGGCGGACAGCCCACGCTTTTGTTTTCTGCGTTTGCTCCTCTTCGGCCTGAGGCATGGACAAGACAATGACGAACCCACCGGACCGCAGAGAGGAGAGACACAGATGGCTGAAGAACTGTTCCCTCTCCTCGAGCCTGTCCTGGCCGACTCCTCACTGGAGCTAATCGACGTCGAGTTGCGCTCGGGGGTGGTGCTGGTGACGGTCGACCGTGAGGGCGGGGTCGACCTGGAGGCACTGACCCAGGCCAATCGGGTGGTTTCGAGCATCCTCGACGAGCACGATCCCTTCCCCGGTCACTACACCCTCGAGGTGTCGAGCCCTGGCGTGGAGCGGACGTTGCGGACCCCGGCGCACTTTGCCCGGGCCATCGGCGAGAAGGTCACGGTCAAGACCCGCCCCCAGGTCCCAGGCGATCGCCGCCTCACCGGAACCCTGATGGCCTCCGACGATGACGGCCTCGTGCTCCGGGTCGAGGGCGACCCGACCGAGGATCGTCGACTGGGCTACTCCGATATCGACCGGGCGCGTACCGTCTTCGAATGGGGTCCCGCCCCCCGTCCCACCGGCGCCGCCAAGAAGGCGGAAAAGGCGGCAACCGCCGCCACGGCGGCCAAGGCCAAGAACAGCCCCAAGAACAAGGCTGCCGGATCCACGCAGAAGAGGAAGCAGGTCACCACGCCATGAGCAAGACGAACTTCGAGTTCCTCGATGCCCTCGGCCAGATCGCTCGCGACAAGGGAATCTCGGTCGAGGCACTTCTCGATGCCTTGGCCAATGCCCTGGTGGCTGCGTACAAGCGCACCCCGGCCGCGGCCGAGGAGGCGGTGGTGACCATCGATCCCGAGTCGGGCGAGATCCGCGTCTATGGACAAGAGCTCGACGAGGACGGCAACGTCACCCGGGAGTGGGACGACACGCCGGACGACTTCGGCCGGATCGCCGCCCAGACGGCCAAGCAGGTCATCCTGCAGCGCATCCGCGAAGTGGAACGGGACCTCAAGTACGAGGAGTACGCCGGTCGTGAGGGTGACATCGTCACCGGGATCGTCCAGCAGACCGACAATCGCTACACCCTGCTCGACCTGGGCAAGGTGGAGGCATTGTTGCCCCAGGCCGAGCAGGTCTCCTATGAGCGCTACGAGCACGGGGCCAGGCTGAAGGCATACATCGTCGAGGTCCGCAAGACGACCAAGGGACCCCAGATCGTGGTCAGCCGGAGCCATCCCGGCCTGATCAAGCGGCTCTTCGAGCTGGAGGTGCCGGAGATCTCCTCTGGAGCGGTGGAGATCAAGGCGGCGGCCCGGGAGCCCGGGCACCGGACCAAGATCGCCGTCTGGTCCAACGACCCCAACGTCGACCCGGTGGGCGCCTGCGTCGGCGCCCGGGGATCCCGCGTCCGCATGGTCACCAACGAGCTCCGGGGGGAGCGGGTCGATGTGGTTCCCTACTCGGACGATCCCGTCGAGCTGATCCAGAGCGCACTGGCCCCGGCCCGGGTCCGCGAGGTGCGCCTCGACGACGAGACCGGGACGGCCACCGTCATCGTCAGCGACTACCAGTTGTCCCTGGCCATCGGGAAGGAAGGGCAGAACGCCCGCCTGGCCGCCCGGCTCACCGGTTGGCGCATCGACATCAAGAGCGAGACCCAGCTGGCCGACGAGGAGGCCGGGTACGGCGGCGAGGAGTGGGCCCAGGGCGAGTGGGTCCAAAACGACGCCGGCGAGATGGTCTGGCAGCCGGCCGAGGGCGGGGAGGCGCTGTCCGCCTCGCAGTGGTCCGAGGGCGCCGAGGGTGCCGACGGTACCGTGGGTGCCAACCCCGTCGAGGGCACGGAAGCACCGGCCGGGCCGGCCGAGGGTTCCGGACCGGCGAGTGGAGCCGAAGCGGCGCCTGCGTCCAAGCCGGCCGCAGGGGCCGACGCACTGACCGGGGAGAGTCCGGCATAGCCCCCATTCGTACCTGCATCGGCTGCCGGCGTACCGCCCGGCCCGACCAGCTGGTGCGGTTGGCCCGTCTCCAGACCGGTGAGCTGGTCGTGGGGCGGGATGTGCCCGGTCGGGGTGCCTGGTTGTGCCGCTCCTCGACCTCGTGCGTGGAGCGTGCTCTGCGCCGGGGGGCGCTGTCCCGGGCCCTGCGCCGTCCGATCGCTCCGGACCAGGTCGAGCGGCTGCGAGTGCTGCTGAGCAGGGTCGAGGGAGGCCCGGGCCCCATGATGTGCGAGGATAGAGGTTCGCATGTGCGAGCCACCGAATGCGAAGTGAACGAAGGACAGTAGGAACCGTTGCCCAAGAAGATCCGCGTCTACGAGCTGGCCCATGAGCTCGGTCTGACCAATAAAGAGGCCCTTGACCTCTGCCTCTCTCTCGGGATGGGGGTCAAGAGCCACTCGTCGTCCATCGAGGACGCCCAAGCCGATCGCGCCCGCAGAAAGGCCGATCGCGAGGGACTTCGTCGCCCGGTGCAGCCGGACGAGCCCGCAGCGCCGGCCAAGGCCACCAAGAAGGCGGCAGCCAAGAAGGTGGCAGTCACCGCCGAGCCTGACGCCGCCCCCTCGACGCCGGAGGGTGAGACCCCGCCGGCCCCGGCTACCGGCGACAGCGATCTTCCCGACGGCGGCGGATCGACGACACCGATCAAGCGCTCCGGTGCCCGCCTGGTCACCAGTCGACCGGCATCCGAGCAGCCGGGATCCAGCGGTCCCGCCTTGGTGCGGTCGAGCCCGAGCCCTGTGGCCGCCCCCACCGCCCCGGCGGCGCCCCGTCCCGCGCCTGCCCCCGCCGCCACCCCACCTCCGGCTCCGCGTCCGGAACCGGCACCGGCACCTGCTGCCGCGCCGACGCCCCAGGCACCAGCGGCCTCGGCTCCGGCCGCCCCGCCTGCTCCTGCCCCCGCTCCGACCCAACCAGCCCCGACGCCGGCTGCCGCCCAGCCCGCCGCGCCGCCGGCTGCTCCGCCCCGGGCCCCGGCTGCGCCGACCCAAGCACCGGCCGCACCCGCTGCTGCCGCGCCGACGCCTCAGGCACCGGCGGCGGCTGCCCCCGTCCCCCCGGCCCCGCCGACGTCGGGCCCGGCCCGGCCGCCCACCAGCCAGTCGGGCAAGCCCGTCCCGCCCCCGCCCGGCGGTCCGCCCCGGTCGGTCAGCGGTCGACCGATCCCGCCGCCCCCCGGCTCCGGCGGTCGGCGCACTCCTCCCGGAGCCGGTCGACCCGGTCCCGGTGGACCCGGCGGTCGTCCCAGTGGTGGCGGCTATGCCGGCCGTCCTGGTGGCGGTGGTGCCGGTCGTCCCGGTGGCGGGGCCAGCAGCGGTGGTGGGTTCGCGTCACGGCCCGGTGGTGGCGGTGGCTTCACCGGCGGCCGCCCCGGCGGTCCCGGTGGTCCTGGTGGCGGACCCGGTGGCCCTCCCGGGCGTGGTGGTCCGGGCATGGGACGCGGCCGTCCCAATCAGCGTCGCCCCCGTCGTCGGCGCCGGAACCTCGAGGAGCTGGAGCCGACCCAGCTCACTGCGTACACGCCGTCGACCGCCCCGGTGCCCGACACCGAGGTCATTGTGGAACGCGGTTCGACTGCCCGCGACCTCGGACCCAAACTGAACCGGTCGGCCGGCGACGTCATCCGCTTCCTGCTCCTGCAGGGCGAGATGGTCACCGCCACCCAGTCGCTGACCGACGACATGATCGAGCTGTTCGCCGCCGAGCTGGGGGCAACGGTCCGACTGGTCGATCCGGGCGAGGAGCGCGAGGCCGAGCTCCTGGCCAAGTACTTCGACGACGACGATGACGAGGAGGACGAGGCCGATCTGCGCCCCCGCCCGCCCGTGGTCACCGTCATGGGCCATGTCGACCACGGCAAGACCCTCCTGCTCGACCGCATCCGCTCGGCCAACGTGGTCGCCGGCGAGGCCGGCGGCATCACCCAGCACATCGGCGCCTACCAGGTCGAGTACAACGGAAAGCCCATCACCTTCATCGACACCCCGGGCCATGAGGCCTTCTCGGCCATGCGCGCCCGCGGTGCGGAGGTGACCGACATCGTGGTCCTGGTGGTGGCGGCCGACGACGGGGTGATGCCTCAGACCATCGAGGCCATCAACCACGCCAAGCTGGCCGAGGTACCCATCATCGTGGCCGTCAACAAGATCGACCGGGAAGAGGCCGACCCCAACCGGGTGCTGCAGCAGATCTCCGAGTACGGCCTGGTGCCCGAGGCGTGGGGTGGCGACACCATCACCGTCGAGGTGTCCGCCCTCCAGAACCTGGGCGTCGACGACCTGTTGGAGCAGATCGTGCTGGTGGCCGAAGTCGAGGAGCTGGTGGCCAGTCCCGAGGGACCGGCGCGCGGCTTCGTCATCGAGGCCGAGCTCGAGGTGGGCCGGGGCCCGGTCGCCTCGGTCATCGTCGAGCGGGGCACCTTGCGGGTCGGCGATCCCATGGTGGCCG
>DATMMO010000336.1:0-11641 GCA_035569695.1 Acidimicrobiales bacterium
CTCGAACTGGGCACAGTGCTGCGTTCCGATACCGGGCGCCCGTTGCTCACCGTGGTGGCAGACCGGGTCGGACGCCACGACACCTTGGGCGGTGCCTGCAGCAAGGAGTCGAACACCTTGCGCTACGGCCACCACACCCGGACCCAACACGCCTGCGTCGAGAACTTCCTCGCCGAGGGGGCCCGATGGGGGTTGGGCAAGCGGGACCTGGTCAGCAACATCAACTGGTTCATGAACGTCCCGGTGGAAGAGTCGGGCACCTTGGGCATCGTGGACGGGATCTCGGCCCCGGGGCTGTCGGTCACCCTCCTGGCCCACGAGGACGTCCTCACGCTGATCTCGAATTGTCCTCAGATAAACAACCCGTGCAATGGCTTCAACCCGACCCCGGTACGCGTTGTGGTTGGCGCCCCGTGAGCGGTATCGGCCGATTCGACTCGCTCCTGGTGGCCAACCGGGGAGAGATCGCCTGTCGGATCCTGCGCTCGGCCGGCGAGCTTGGGCTCAAAACCGTGGCCGTGTTCTCGGATCCGGATCGGGGCGCACCCCACGTGCGCATGGCCGACCTCGCCATCCGGCTGGGCCCGGCGCCGGCTCGTGACAGCTATCTACGAGCAGATGCCGTCATCGACGCCGCGTTGGCCACCGGGGCCGGGGCCGTTCACCCTGGCTACGGCTTCCTTTCCGAGGATGCCGACTTCGCTCGGGCGGTCGAGGAGGCCGGCCTGGTTTTCGTCGGGCCGACGCCGGGTCACATCGACCTCTTCGGCGTCAAGCATCGAGCCCGAGAGGCCGCCGCTGCTGCCGGAGTTCCACTGCTCGGAGGCACCGGGCTGGTGGCCGACGTCGATGAGGCGCTGGTCGCCGCGGAGGCGCTCGGCTATCCGATCATGGTCAAGGCCACCGGGGGCGGCGGCGGGATCGGTATCCAGCCCAGCAGTGGTCCCGACGAGCTGGCGGTTGCCTTCGAATCGGTGGCCCGGCTGTCGGAGGCCGGCTTCGGCACTGCCGGCGTGTTCCTCGAGCACCTCGTTCCTCGAGCCAGACATGTCGAGGTCCAGATCGTGGGCGACGGCCAAGGCCAGGTGGTCGTCCTCGGGGATCGGGACTGCTCGCTCCAGCGGCGGAACCAGAAGGTGATGGAGGAGGCACCTGCGCCCAACCTGCCCGACGGCGTGCGTGCAGAGATAGCCGACAGCAGCATCCGTCTGGCCCGATCGGTGGACTACCGGTCCGTCGGCACCGTCGAGTTCGTCTACGACATCGACCGCCAGGAGGCGGCATTCCTCGAGGTCAACACCCGGCTCCAAGTGGAGCACACGGTCACCGAAGAGGTATGGGGCGTCGACCTGGTAGCGGTAATGCTCCGCCTGGCCAACGGGGACCTTGGGGTGCTCGATGAGCTGGCCACTGCCCGCCCGGCCGGATGCGCGGTTGAGGCCCGGATCTACGCCGAGGATGCCACCAAGAGACACCAACCGAGCCCCGGGCTGATCACCGAGGTGGTATTCCCAAAAGGCGTCAGGGTCGATGGATGGGTGGAGGCGGGGACCGAGGTGACCCCGGCCTACGACCCGCTCCTGGCCAAAGTGGTGGTCTGGGGGGCATCGCGCCCGGATGCCTTGGCCGGGCTAGGCGACGCTCTCGATGCCAGCCGGATCGGCGGCGTCGAGACCAATCTGCACCTGCTCAGCGCGGCGCTCCACGACCCGGCCGTGGTGGCCGCCACCCACACCACGGCATCGTTGGCCGGCGTGGCCGATCCGGATCAGAGAATCGAAGTCCTTCGAGCGGGAACCCAGACCACCGTGCAGGACTGGCCCGGCCGGATTGGCTACTGGCACGTCGGCGTCCCGCCGTCGGGGCCGATGGACGATCGATCCTTCCGGCTCGGCAACCTGGCCGTCGGGAATCCCGAAGGTGCGCCCGGCCTCGAGCTGACGCTGCAGGGACCGGCCCTGTCCTTCTCGTCGCGGACGCTCGTGTGCCTTGCCGGCGCACCGTGCCACGCCCACATCGACGGGCAGACCTTCCCCATGTGGGAGCCCAGGTGGGTACCGGCTGGAGCGGTACTCGACATCGCCGCCGTCGGACCTCCCGGCATCCGGGCCTACTTGTTGGTCTACGGGGGCATCGATGTCCCCTCATACCTCGAGAGCGCGTCCACGTTCTTGCTCGGTGCGTTCGGCGGCCATGGTGGCCACGGGCTGCGGAAAGGAGACATCCTCCGCCCCGGCCGCGGTGGCCACCCTGCGGAAGGCGGGGGCCCGGTGTCTCTGTCGGACCGCCCCGACATGGGTAGCTCGTGGGCCATGGAGGTCGTGCCCGGTCCTCACGCCGATCGGGAGTTCTTCACCTCCGATGATCTCGACACTCTGTATCGGACCGAGTGGGAGGTGCACTTCAACTCGGCTCGTTCGGGCGTCCGATTGGTCGGGCCCCGACCGACCTGGTCCCGGTCCGACGGGGGCGAGGCGGGGCTCCACCCCTCCAACATCCATGACACGCCCTACTCGGTGGGCGCGGTCAACTTCACCGGAGACCTCCCTATCCTGCTCGGGCCGGACGGTCCCAGCCTCGGTGGGTTCGTGTGCCCGGCCACGGTGGTCACCTCGCAGCGTTGGAAACTCGGCCAGCTCCGTCCCGGTGACCAGGTCCGGTTCGTGCCGGTAGCCGAGCCTCCCCGATTCCGGTCGAAAAGCGGGGACGCTCGGTCCGGGATCCTCACCCGGTCACCGGCCGGCGCTGGTCCGGAGGTCACGTATCGGGCGAACGGGGACGACAACCTCTTGGTCGAATACGGGCCCATGGTCCTCGACCTCGCTCTCCGGGCTCGGGTACACGAACTGGCCGAGCGGGTGGCGGCCACCGGTATGGACGGCGTGCTCGATCTCACCCCCGGCGTGCGCGGCCTCCAGGTCCAATTCGATGCCGCCGTCACCTCCCTCGATGCCGTCTTGGACATCGTCGGGGGCCTGGAGGAGCGGATGCCCCCCACCGCTGAGCTGGAGGTGCCCAGTCGGGAGGTCTACCTCCCCCTCTCGTGGGACGACGCGTCCACCCAGGAAGCCATCGACCGCTACATGTCGGGGATCCGCCACGACGCCCCATGGTGCCCGTCGAACATCGAGTTCATCCGGCGCATCAACGGGTTGGAGGACGTGGACGAGGTCCGCCGGATCGTCCACGACGCCACCTACATGGTGCTGGGGCTGGGAGACGTCTACCTGGGCGCTCCGTTGGCCACGCCTCTCGATCCTCGGCACCGCCTGGTCTCCACCAAGTACAACCCGGCCCGCACGTGGACGGCGGAGAACTCGGTCGGGATCGGGGGCTCGTACCTCTGCATCTACGGGCTCGAGGGGCCCGGCGGATACCAGCTGGTCGGGCGGACACTGCAGATCTGGAGCCGGTTCTCCCAGCGGGCACCGTTCGAGCCCGGTGTGCCCTGGCTCCTGCGGTTCTTCGACCGCATCCGGTGGTACCCGGTGAGCGCGGAGGAGCTGCTCGACGCCCGGGCCGAGATGGCAGCCGGCCGCCTCGATGTTCGGATCGAACCGGGGAGGTTCCGCCTGGGCCAGTACGAACAGTTGTTGCGCGACAACGCCGAGTCGATCGCCGACTTCCGGCATCGGCAGGCCCAGGCGTTCGCGGCCGAGCGGGAGGCGTGGACGAGGTCGGGCGAGTTCGAGACCCGGGACGACGTCGCCTCGACACCGGCCGCCGCCGAGCTCGTCGTCCCCGCAGGCGGCTCGGTGGTCGAGTCGCCGATGACGGCCAGTGTGTGGCGGGTCGATGCCCGGGTCGGCGAAACGGTGGAGGCGGGTGAGACCCTGATCGTCCTCGAGGCCATGAAGACCGAGATGCAGGTCCTTGCCCTCCACCGAGGGGTAGTGATGGAGATCCTCGTCGGGCCCGGGGACCAGGTGCCGGCGGGCCGGCCGCTCGTGGTTGTGGGCCCCTCCGGTGAGTGACGTCATCGCTTCGGCACTGCCGGCGGCCGAGGAGCTGACCGGTCGGATCGACCAGTCCGGGCGCGACGAGGTGTGGATCAGTCGGGTTCCCATCCCTGACCTCGGTCAGGCCATCGAGGACCTGCGCATTCGGGTCATGGCCGGAGCAGACCTGCCCTTGGCCGGGCTGACCTTCGCCGTCAAGGACAACATCGACGTGGCCGGAATGCCGACCACGGCCGGCTGTCCCGCATTCACCTACCGACCGACGGGTGATGCACCGGCCGTCCGGTCCTTGCTCGATGCCGGTGCTGTGTTTGTGGGGAAGACCAATTTGGACCAGTTCGCCACTGGGCTGGTCGGCACCCGCAGCCCGTACGGCGCGGTTCGAAACGCCATCGCCACCGACCGCATCTCCGGGGGAAGCAGCAGCGGGTCGGCGGTGGCGGTGGCCCTCGGACTGGTCGACTTCGCCCTGGGGACGGACACCGCAGGATCGGGGCGGGTCCCGGCCGCGCTCAACGGGATCATCGGCATGAAGCCGACCCGTGGCCTGATGTCGACGGCCGGCGTCGTGCCGGCCTGCCGGTCGCTCGACTGCGTTTCGGTATTTTCCCCGTCGCTGTCGGTGATGGAACGGGTGTTGGCCGTCCTGGCTGTACCCGTCCCGGGCGACTCCCGGCGGCGCGCCATTCCTCCCTCCGCCCCGCTCGGTCCGCCGGCTCGGCCGACGGTGGCCTATGCCGGTTCCGGGACCCTCGTCGATCTCGACGCCAGTCGTCGGCGCCTGTACCAGGACGCCGTGCAACAACTTCGGGACCGCGGGTGCAATACGGTGGAGATCGACCTCGACCCCTTTCTGGAGGCCGGCCAACTGCTCTACCAGGGTGCCTTCGTGGCCGAGCGCTATGCCGCGGTGGGGCCGTGGGTGGACGCCCACCTCGATGCGGTCGACCCGGTGGTCGGGCCGCTGATCTCGGCTGCGGGGATGATCCCGGCCAGTGGCCTGGCCGCCGACATCGATCGGCTGGGCCAGCTGGCCGCGTCGGCCGAGGCCCAGTTGACCTCGGTCGGCGCCGACTCCCTGATCCTCCCCACCGCCCCCTTCCACCCGACGCTCGCCGAGGTGGCCGAGGATCCCATCGGCATCAACAGTCGCCTCGGCCGCTACACCACATTCGTCAACCTGCTCGACCTGTGCGCGCTGTCCGTTCCGGCCGGAACGGTCGAGGGTCTCCCGTTCGGGATCAGCCTGATCGGCCCGGCGTGGAGCGAGCTGGTACAGATCGACCTCGGCCGGCGACTGGAGGGTGATGATCCGGCCAACGACCCGGCCGGCCCGCGGCCGATCGAGCAGCCCGGGATCGCCCCACCGTCCATGTCGCTGGTGGTGGTCGGGGCTCACCTGTCCGGGCAGCCCCTCAACCATCAGTTGATGGACCGAGGGGGCCGGTTGGCCCGAACCACCTCGACGGCTCCCCTGTACGAGCTCTACGTGTTGGAAACGGACCCGCCCAAGCCCGGCCTTGTCCGCCTGGGAGCGGACCGACCGGGATACAGCATCGCAGTCGAGGTGTGGGACCTGCCGCCGATCGGCTTCGCCGATCTGGTCGCGTCGCTCCCCACCCCCATGGCCGTCGGGCCGGTGACGCTGCTCGACGGTACGCAGGTGACCGGGTTCCTCTGTGAGCCGGTGGCCCTGGTCGGAGCGAGCAATATCACCGGGTACGGAGGATGGCGGGCCTACCTGGCCCGCCCGTGAGCCTCACCGGGTCGGTGCGTGACCGTCCATCGTCGATGCAGTGGTCATCCCCCAGTGGCGAAGCGCTCGGCCAGCGACTGGGTCAGCGCCGGCCACACCACCGGGTCGTGGCCCGGGACGAGCTGGTAGTTCCGCTCGGCGGCCAATCGCTTGAGACGCCGTATGGGTTCGATGGTGGCCTCGGGAGGAACGCCGACCCGACCACCGATGGGTAGCTCGTGCTCGATGTTCTCGGTCAGATCGGCCGCGTCGAAGGCGAAAACCAGGCCGCCGCCGCCCACCGACTCGTCCAAGTCGACCACGAAGCTCTGGTGGCCCGGGGTGTGCCCGGCGGTAAGCACGGCCGTGACCCCCGGGGCGATCTCGGCGTCGCCGTCGGCCAGGGCCCACTGGATGGCCGGGTCGTCGAAGTCGACCCGGTAGATGGCGTGCCGCTCGGGGACGGGATGGTCGGAGAGGCCGAAGTCCAACTCCGCCTGCTGGGCATGGACCGGGACCCTCCCGGCGAAGTGGCGCAGCCCCCCGGCATGGTCGTTGTGCAAATGGCTGACCGCCACCGCGACGATCTCGTCCATGGCGATGCCGGCCGCGTCCAGCGCCTCCTCGAGCGGCTCGTCGGGGCCGGGAAGGATCGGTTGGAATCCCGGGTCACCGTGGAACCGGCGCCGGAGTGCTCGGTCGCGGATGAGCGCGGGGTTGAAGCCGGTGTCGAGCAGGAGCCAGCCCCCGTCGCACTGCAAAAGGACCCCGGGCACCGGCTCTCGAAGCCGTTCCTCGGGAGGTGCGCCGTGTACCGATACCGACTTGGGAAGGTCCTCCCAGCCCAGAGTGAGCAGGACCACCCGGCGGACCCCTGAGCCCCGGGCCGGGCGCGTCACCATGCCGGCTCATCCTGTTGCCGCCACCGACCCGGCAACGGGTCGCCCGTACCCACGGCCTGGAGGGCCACCAGCAGGTCGGAGGGAGGGGGCAGGCTTCCGACCACATGGATCGGCTCCCACCACGGGAATCCCTTGAACCGGGCACCCCCCGGCCGTGGTTCGCGCCATACGGCGATGGCCGTGGTCCCGACGCACACCACGCGAGCGGTGATCGCCGAGCCGTCGGCCTCATGATCGGTGGGGTCTTTGATTTCCCGCCGTGCCGGGCCTGCCTGCTGGATCAGCACCACGCCCGACGACCCCTCACCGTCGGGGTGCCCCCACGTCTCGGTGTAGCCCGTACCCGACTCGACCAGCATGCCGTCCCGCAGGGTCACGACCGCGGTGTCGGGCTCGCCTCCGGTCCTTGCCTCGGTGTCGATGTCATGGTGCCATGCCACCGTGGCACCCCGACTGTGGGTTTCGATCACTTCGAACCTCCCGCTGAAGGCCCGGGTCTGGTCGAAGGGGTGGTCGGCCTGTTGCCCCAGTCGGGGGATGCGGAGGTCGGCGAACCACGGCCCGACCTGGAGCCAGGCCACGTCGCTCCGTTCGCCGACCGGCCCGTCGCCGAAGGACCGGTGCCGACGGATCCAGGCCCCGTGCAGCCACGCCGGTACGACGGTGGACCGGGGTGATGGCCTCGGCACAGGGTTCACCCGTTCGTCGTCGATGCCCGCAGCGGTGGCGGGCCGTCGGCGGCGCGAGGGTCGAGGTAATCGGGCTCGGTCATACCCAACCGGCGCATAGCCGTGCCCGTGAGCCCTTCCAGCACGCACCGGTGGGCGAACAGGGCGGTGATGTTGTTGCCCGAGTCGTACGGCGGGCTGACCTCGACGATGTCCATGCCGACCATGCCCACCTCGGCGGCCAGGCGACGGACGGCACGAAGCACGTCGGCACTGGCCAGTCCACCGGGCTCGGGGGACCCGGTGCCGGGGGCATGGGACGGGTCGACGGCATCGACATCGACGGAGATGTAGAGCAGGTCGGCCGAGCCGGACAATGCCTCGTTGACCGCCCGCTCGAGCACGACGTCGAACCCGTGACGCTGTACCTCGGCCATGAAGTGGGACCGCATCTCCTGCTCTTCCATCCACGCCACCACGTCCGGTCCCGGCCAGTAACCCCGCAAGCCGACCTGCACGAAGTTCTTCCCGAGCACCGCGCCACTTTCGATCAGTCGTCGCATCGGTGTGCCGTGTCCGGCCAGCTCCCCCTGCATGTCGGGGGCGGTATCGGCGTGGGCGTCGAAGTGCACGATGCCGATGCGTCCGTAGCCGTAGTGGTCGGCAATGGCTGTGGCCACCGGCCAGGTGATGCCGTGATCGCCCCCGAGGATGATGGGCAGCGCCCCACCGCTCAGGATCTCGGAGACGAAACCCCTGACGTTGGCGAAAGTCCGTTCGGTGTTGCCGATGATGATCTCGGCGTCGCTGTAGTCGCACACATTGAGGTGCTCGAAGGGGTCGACGCGGACGTGCAGGTGGGGCCGGCTCCACGGTGGGCTGGGCAGGTGGTCACAGGCCCGGATGGCCTTGGGCCCCAAATGGGTGCCGGATCGGGTCATGGCGGTCTGGTCCCAGGGGACACCGGCGACGGCGGCGTCGATCTTGCCGACGCGGAGGTCCTCGGGGGTGAGGCACACCGGCAGCTTCATGAACGTCTGGATACCTTGCCAGGCCATCTCCAGTGGGTAGCGATTGAGGTCGATCGGTCCGGGCGGACGGCTCGGACCGGGGGGACTGCTGTCCTCAGTGGGTTGGGTGGGCATGGTCCCTCCTCGTAGTCGGGCCGGATACTGCTTCTCAATGGTGTGCTCCTGGCTCATTCCAAGGTCACCCGGGGGTCGACGACGGCTTGGAGGATGTCGACGACGGCATTGATGATCACGTAGCCCACGCCCAGCACCAGGGTGACCCCGGCGATGGCCGGGAAGTCGGCCTGCGGGATGCTCTGGTCCACATACAGGCCGATGCCCGGCCAGGCAAAGATGGACTCGACGACCACGACGCCGGCGAACATCAGCCCGACCTGGAGCCCGGTCATCGACAGGGCCGCGCTCAATGAGTTGCGGAGGGCGTGACGCAAAACCACGGTCCGTTCCTTCAGGCCCTTGGCCCGGGCCGTGCGGGCGAAGTCGGAGCCCATCGACGCCTCGAGCGAGCCCCGGAGGACGCGCCCGATGGACACCGCCGGTCCCAGGGCGACCACGAACGCCGGCAGGATCAAGTGGCGCAGCCCGTCCCAGGCCACGGCGGGCTGCCCCTGCACCAACCCGTCGATCACGATCATGCCCGTCGGACCGCTGGGCGCGTTGGTATAGCCGGTGTCGCCCGTCCCCGGCAGCCAGTGGAGGTTCCCGCTCAGGAAGAGGATGCCCAACAGGGCCAGGAGGAACACCGGGGCCGAGGCGAAGGCCATGAGCAGGACCCGGAAGGCCCCGGCCCCGCGGAACCGGGCGGCCGAGACGATGCCGAATATGGCCCCGAAGCACACGGCCAGCACGAGGCCGGTGACGGCCAGCTCCACCGTGGCCGGGAGGTAGGTGATGATGTCGGTCGAGACGGCGTGCCGGGTCCGCAACGACGTCTCCAGGTTCCCGTGAAAGACGCCCGACACGTAGTGGAAGTACTGGTCGATGAGCGGGCGGTCGTAGCCGAGGATGTGGTTCTCGTGTTTTACCTGGGTCTGGGACGCGTTGGCGCCGAGGTAGGCGTGGGCCGGATCGACGTGGCTCAGCTTCTGCAGAAGGAAGACGATGGCCGAGAGCACGAGCAGGATGACCACCATCGAGACCAGGCGCTTGGCCACGAACTTGATCATCGCTGAGTCCTCACGATTTGCTCATCAGATCGTTCAGGCCGTCACCGGAGAGGTTGGAGGCCAGGGTGAGCAGGAAGACGGCGATGGCCGGCATGACCGGGACCCACCAGTCCTGGAGGAGGTACTGCAGGCCGCGGGCGGCCATGGCCCCGAGCTCGGGGGCGGGGGCGGGGGCGCCCAGGCCCAGAAACGACAGGCCGGCCAGCGTCAGGACCAGGTTGCCGACATCCAGGCTGGCCGTCACCACGATGGCCGGGACCGCCCCGGGGAGCAGGTGACGGACGGCTCGACGGGTGACCCCGGCGCCGGCCAACCTGGCCGCCTCGAGATGGGGTCGCGCCGCCAGGGCGCGGATTTCGCCGCGCATGATCCGGGCGTAGAAGGGCCACCACACGATGGCCACGGCCAACAGGGTATGGAATTCGCTCGGACCGAGGGCGGCGACGAAGGCGATGGCCAGCACCGGCCCGGGAAGGGCGAGGAACAGGTCGGTGAACCGCATGAGAACGGTGTCCAACCACCCGCCGGTGACCCCGGCGACCAATCCGATGAGACCTCCGATCACGACGCCAGACGCCACGACCACCACGGCACCGACCACGCTGGTGCGCAGCCCGTAGAGGACCCGGCTGAAGATGTCGAAACCGACCTCGTCGGTACCCATCAGGTGGCCGCCGGTGAACGGCGCTTGGAACGGTAGCCCCGACGGGGTGATCGGGTTGTACGGCGCCAGGAGGGGGGCGAACAGTGCCGCCAGGACCAAGACGGCCAACAGGGCCAAGCCCACTTTTTCGGCAATGGAGACGCGCCCGATGGCTCGCCGAGCGCCCCCCAGCCGGGCCGTACCCCGCCTCGTGGGCGAGGGAATGAATGCCTCAGCGACGGCCACGGTGCCCCTCGTCGATGACGGGATCGGTTGCCGGCGAGTCCGGCGACCACTGACGAAGGGTCACCGGGCAGGCCACCTGTCGCCCCGGGGCGACGCCGACCGGCTGGAGGGAGAAATTCACGCTGCTGCATCCCGTTTCGACCGACGGACATCTCGGATGAAACGGGCACCCGGTGGGCGGCTCGATGGGATTGGCCGGCTCTCCCTTGAGCCGGACGTGGACGCGGCCCACTTCGGGAACGGTGTCGAGCAGCGCCTTGGTATAGGGGTGGATCGGTGCCGAGCAGAGCTCGTCGGCGTTCCCGATCTCGACGATGCGACCGAGGTACATCACCGCGATCCGATCGCCGACCATGCGAGCAGCAGCCAGGTCATGGGTGACGAAGAGGATGGCCACGCCCAGTTCGCGGCGGAGCCGACCGATGAGGTTCAAGACGGTGGCGGCCAGCGAGACATCGAGGGCACTGGTGGGCTCGTCGCACAGCAGTACCTCGGGAGGAACAACGGTGGCCCGGGCCAGGGCCACCCGCTGCCGTTGGCCGCCGGAGAGCTGGGCCGGCTTGGCCTTGGCCACCTCCTCGGGCAGCCCGACCAGGGTGAGCGCCTCGAGGGTGCGCCTGGTGCGAGCATCGCCCCGGATTCCGGCGGAGCGGAGCCGCTCGCCGATCTGTTCGCCCACGGTCAGCCATGGGGTGAGCGAGGCGCCTGCATCCTGGAACACCATCTGGGGCCGGTCACCCTTGCCGAACTCGATGTCCCCCTGGTCGATTCCCTGCAGGCCGGCGATGGAGCGCAGCAAAGTGGACTTGCCGCATCCGCTCTCGCCGACCAATGCGATGGCTTCTCCCCGGTTGAGTGCGAGGTCCACGCCGTTCAAGGCATGAAGGGTCTGGCGGCGGAGACCCTTTCCCACTGGGAACCCCTTGACGGCACCATGGACAAGCACGGCCGGGCTCCGACCGGGCACGGTGACCGCGACCGGCGCCCAAGGCGCGGCCCGCTCGGCTTCAATGGCGGCATGTCCGGCCGGAAACGTACCGAGACGGACGCACGCGACCTGGTGGACGGGATCGGTATCAGGTGTTGCTTCCGGATTCGTCGTCCGATCAGCGTCGGTCACGGCCAACAAGGGGGGTAGGGCCGCATCACACACTTCTCCGTGGTGCTCACAACGAGGGCCAAAGGGGCAACCGGGCGGGTGGTTGCGGGGATCGGGCGGTTCCCCGCGAAGGGTGACGATCGGCCGGCCGCGATCGGTCTCGAGGACGAGCCGTGAGCGCAGCAGCCCCAT
>DATMMO010000337.1:0-10049 GCA_035569695.1 Acidimicrobiales bacterium
GGGCCACCACGAAGACGGTGAAGGTGATGTTGACCGACAACAGGCCGGCCAGCACCGTCCACAACACCCACCACTGGTAACGGTCCGAGGAGCGGACCCGATGGTGAGCCCGGTGTCGGAGCAGGACCGGCCAGGGGACGATGACACCGCCCTCGGCCCCGGCTCCGGCCCCCGACTCGAGCCGCATCACCGTGGTTTCGAGCGCGTCCGAAGCCGCACTGGTTTCGAGCGCGTCCGAATCTGCGGTGTCCTCGGATCCCTCGAGGGACGCCGGCCGCTCCGGCCCGGTCCCTGGTTCCACGTCAGCCGTCGAGGCGCTGCATCTCCGTTTGCAGCTCGGCCACCGTCCATCGGTCGTCCTTCTCGAGCGTGTCCGTCATCGTCCACGGCTTGAAGAGCCGGATCTGGCCGCCCTGAACGAAATACACCTTCCCCGTGGCCGGGCACTCTTCGGTGGACAGGTAGGCCACCAGGGGAGAGACGTTGGCCGGGTCCCAGGAGTCGAACACGGCCGCGTCCTTGGGGGCCTGGACGATGTCGGACAGCCCGGGGGTCTGCTCGGTCATGCGGGTCCGGGCGGCGGGGGCGATGGCGTTCACCCGCACCCCGTACCGGGACAGCTCCTCGGCGATGATGGTGGTGAAAGCGCCGATCCCCGCCTTGGCCGCCCCGTAGTTGGACTGTCCCGGGTTGCCGAGCAGGCCCGAGGTGGACGACGTGTTGACCACCGCTGCCTTGACCTCTTTGCCCGCCTTGGTCTGCTCCCGCCAGTAGGCGGCGGCGTGCCTGGTGGGCACGAAGTGTCCCTTCAGGTGCACGTGGATGACCGAGTCCCACTCCTCTTCGGACATGTTGACCAGGACACGGTCCCGGAGGATGCCGGCGTTGTTGATCAGGACGTGGAGGTCGCCGTAGGCCTCGATGGCCGCATCGATGAGGCGCTTGCCGCCGTCCCAGTCGGTGACGTCATCGCCGTTGGCCATGGCCTGACCTCCGGCGGCGGTGATCTCGTCCACCACCTGCTGGGCCGCAGAGCGGTCGTCGCCCGAGCCGTCGACCGAGCCGCCGAGGTCGTTGACCACTACCTTGGCGCCTTCGGCGGCGAACAGCAGTGCATGCTCGCGGCCGATCCCACGGCCGCTGCCGGTGATGACTGCTACCCGTCCGTCCAGTGCACCCATGATTCCGGTCCCTTTCCACTGCTCGATTCGGCCCACGTTGTCAGGACCTTGACGGACCGGTCAAGCCCGAATGACGCCCGAAGGTGGCCCCACAGCAGCTCCCAAACCGGCCGCTGCCACCGCCTCGGCCATGGCCCGGACCCGGACTCGCTCCCCGGCCACCAGGACGTACTCCGTGTTGCGGAGGTGGGAGACCGCACCCACCTTGCGACCCTTGGGATCGTGGATGCCGATCCGCGCCCCGACGTAGCGGGCAGAGTCGAAGGCCAGTACTTCGACGTGTCCCCGGGGTCGACACAGGTCGTAGAGCTCGGTCAGGGACAGCCAGGATTCGTCGTTGTAGGAGAGCACCACCACCTGGGCCTCCACCATCCCGACCACCTGGGCCAGGGCGGCGGGCATGGTGCGCCGGCTGTTGAACGGGCTCCGGCCCTCGGTGTCCCTGATGTCCTCCCGCTTGCAGGCCACGCCGTAGTGGTCGGGCGCGTCCCAGGCGATCACCGTTTCCCAGATGTGATAGTTGGCGTCGTACCGGTGCTGGTTGTACGGCGGGTCCAGGTAGGCCAAGTCGTACGGGCCCAGCTGCGAACCCGCCACCAGCTGGCAGGCGTCACCGCGCAGGGCACCACCGGGGCCGGCCAGGAGCTCGGGTACCCGTAGGGTCAACGGGCGGTAGGAACGGTCGGCCCACTGCTTCAGGTAGGCCATCTGCAAGCCGGTGGTCGAGTCCACCCGATCAGCCGCCTCGAGCAGGCTGGTGATGAGCACCGGCCACAACGGCGACCCGGCGAACTCGGACTCGATGGCGCCGCGGATGGCATCGATCCGCGCCCCGTTCTCAGGCTGGAAGTACCTCGACGCCACGCAGAAGGTCTCGGTGACATAGCCGGGCTCACCGGGCAGCTCGTTCAGCCATCCCACCGCCTCGGCCAGGATGGACGAGGACACGGCGGCGTCGTCGGCGTCGGTGGCCACGTACGCCTGGGCCAGCACGTGGGCGGTGCGGGAGGAGTCGACCGCGGTGACGGTGACGCCCTCCTGCTTGAAGGCCTGCGCCACCCGGGTGGTCCCGGTGAACAGGTCGACGGCGGTGTGGGCGCCCGACGCCCGGCACAGCTCGCTCAACGCCGGCACCAGCCGTCGCTTCGATCCCAGGTACTTGATCAACGGCGCATCCGCCGGTACCACCAGTCGGGGTCTCTGGCGTGGGCATGAAAATGATCGGGGATCTGGCGCATGACCCGATCGAACGACCAGACATCGGCACCCAGGCGTCGGTCGGCCACGGCGGCCAACTGGGCCAGCATGTGCTCGAGCTCGTCGGGAGGCGGCTCGGTGCCGTGGCGCTTCCATACCACCATGGGCACCGAGCACACCTCGCAGTCGGCCACCCAGCACACGTCGTCCTCGTGGAACCACTCGGTCATTCGTGCTGCCTCGCACAGCTCGCACTCGGGGTCGAGCGTCATCTGGGCCGCGTCATCTGGGCCGCGTCATCTGGGCCGCGTCATTTGGTGTACAGGTTGACTTTCGACCCCGGCTGCACCTGCGTGCCCGAAACCGGATCGGTGTCGAAGACCTTGCCCCCGGCCGGCCCGAACACGCTGCCCACCGCCAGACCCGCCGCCTGCAGAGCCGTCGTCGCCTTGGCCACCGATTGCCCGGTCAGCCCGGCGGGCACGGGGACGGGCTGCGGCCCGAGCGACACGTTCACCGTGACGGTGGACCCGAAGGGCTGGGGCCCGGCGCTGGGATCGGGGGTGGTGGAGACGACCGAGCCGGCCGGAACGGTGGCGTCGTAGGCCTGGCTCTGGGTGGCCACGAACCCGGCCGCCTGTAAGGCCGCGGCTGCGACCGAGTAGGTGTCGCCGGCCACGCTGGGAATGGCCACCGGCTGGTGGCCCTTGGAGGTGGAGATCACCACGGTGGACCCGTAGGGCGCCGTCCCCGAAGGAGTGGAGCCCAGGATGGACCCGGGCGGGGCCGTGTCGCTGTACTGCTGGTTGGCAGCAGGGCACACCCCTACCAGGTGGAGGGCCTGGAGCGCCTTGATGGCGTCGCTACAGCTCGAGAAGGTGGTCAGGTTGGGGAAGTTCACCGGCGGGGGTCCGGTGGACACCACCACCTTGATGACCAGTCCTTCCTTCGCCGTCACCGGCGGCCCGAGGGCCGGAGCCGAAGCCGGCTGCTGGCTGATGATCTTGCCCGCCGGAACGGTGATGCTGAAGGTATGGGCGCTCTCCTGCACGGTGAAGTGGTCCTGGGCCACCGCCGCTCGAGCCTGGGACACCGTCTTGCCGGCCAGCGAGGGAATGGTGTGGCTGGGGGTGAACACCTTGTCGCGCACCGCTACCACCGCACCCGCGCCCAGCAGGGCGAGCACCACCACGATGATGGCGACCACCCATGGCCACCGGCGGCGGCGTGGCCCCGATGCCTTGGCCCGCTTCGGCGGCTTGGGTGCGCCGGCCCCCTTGGCCCGCTTGGCCCGCTTCGTCTTGGTCCCGCCGGGGGCACCCTCCTCGAAATCGAACACGCCGCTGGCTGGGGGGGCGATGGAAAGGGCGGCAGTGGCCGGGGTGCCCAGCTCGGTCCGGTCCTGGCCATCACTGGTCACCGGCAGCGTTGGTGCGTCCTGACCCGAGAGCTGACCAGAGAGCTGAGCCGTCGGCGGCCCGGCAATCCGACCTGTTGGCGGGCCGGCGTCCTGACCTGTCGGTGGCCCGGTGACCGGGCCCGCCAGACGACCCGTGACGGCCCCAGCCGCCCCAGCCGCGCCGGCGGCCCCAGCCGACCCACCGGCCGCCCCTGTCACCCCTGCCGCTCCAGCGGACGCCGCCCGAGCCCCCCCGGCCGCCACGGTGCCCGCCGCCCCCGCGGCCGATGCCCCCCGACGGGGCACGGGCGCAGCAATAGGAAGAGGCGTGGGCGGAGGGAGCGTGGTACCCAGGTCGTGGAGCCGCCGGGCCAGCTCGGCTGCGGTGTAACGCTCGGACGGGTTCGACGCACCGGCCTGAGGCAGCAATTCGTTCAACCGTCCCAGCCGCTCGTGGGGCGGAAGCGCGGTGTCCAGGCGGCCCATGAGCGTGGCGATGGTCGTGTCGCTCGAGAAGGGAACGATACCGGTCACGGCCTCGTAGAGCACCAGGGTCAGGGCATAGACGTCGGCCCGGCCGTCGAGCGGCTTCCCCTCCACCTGTTCGGGCGCTGCGTACCGGGCCGTGCCCAGCACGGCCCCGGCCGGTTCCGTCCAGGCCGCCTCGGCCAGGGCCCGGGCCAGGCCGAAGTCGGCGATGCGCAGCCGTCGCTCGTCGCCCAGCAGCAGGTTGGCCGGCTTGATGTCCCGATGGACCAGACCCCGGCGGTGGGCGTAGTCCAGCCCAGCCGCTGCTTCCACGCCCACCCGCACCGCCTGTTCAGGCGTGAGCAGCGTCCCGGTGTCGAAGACCTGGCGCAGGCTGCCGCCCGAGAGGAACTCGAGAACCAGGTAGGGCTCCGCCTCCTGTTCGCCCCAGTCGAACACCTGCATGATGTTGGGGTGGTTGAGTGCCGCGGCCGCCCTGGCCTCGGCCCTGAACCGCTTCAGGAAGGCGCTGTCGCCGGCCAGGGCCGGGTGGAGGACCTTGATGGCCACCTGGCGGTGCAGTGAGATGTCCTCGGCCAGGTAGACGTGCGCGGACGCGCCCGTGCCCAGTGCCATGAGGAGTCGGTAACGGTCGCCGAGGACCCGCCCGATGGAGTCGGTGATGCCCGGCATCTTCGTGCCTAGGGTACCGATCTCCCTGACACTTCCGGTGGAGGGTCCACCACTCTGGTCAGGCGATTCACCGCGTTGTGCTCCTTCTCATGATGTTCCACTCCGGCATGCAAACGGGGACCCACGCCGGTATTCAGGCGGACTCTGGGCGGTTCTGGTCGGGCAGCTCGCCCGACTCCAGCAGGGCGGCGAACCCGTCACCGTCGATCATGGGCACGCCGAGCGTCTCGGCCTTGGTCACCTTGGACGCCCCCGGCTCGACCCCGACCACGACCGCGTAGGTCTTCTTGGACACACTCCCGGGCGACTTCCCGCCCCGGGCCAGGATGGCCTCCTCCGCCTCTTCGCGGGTGAAGCCGTCCAGGGTGCCGGTGACCACCACCGACCTACCGGCCAGGGTCTGGGGCACCTCGGGCGCCGACCCCGCCCCCGAGCCGCCTCCGGCCCCGGTGGCGCCACCGGGCTCCTCCAGGGTGAGCCCGGCCGAGCGCAACCGCTCCACCACGGCGCGGTTCGGCGGGGAGTCGAACCACCGCCTGACGCTGGCCCCGATCACCGGTCCGACGCCGTCCACCGCGGCCAGCTCCTCCTCGCTGGCGGCCATGACGGCGTCCAGGTCACCGAGGGAGCGAGCGAGGGCCAACGAGCCGACCTGGCCGAGATGGCGGATGCCCAGGCCGATCAGCAGGCGGTGGAGCGGGCGGGTGCGGGAGGTGTCGATGGCGGACAACAGGTTGGTCGCTGAGAGGGCACCGAAGCCCTCCAACCCGGACAGGGCATCGGCGGTGAACGAGTAGAGGTCGGCCACGTCGTTCAACATGCCCAGGCCCACGAACAGCTCCACCCGCTGTTCGCCCAGGCCCTCGATGTCCATGGCCGAACGGGAGCCGAAGTGGGCGATGCGCTGGACGCGTTGGGCCGGGCAGTCGAGGTTGGTGCAGAACGTGTCGCTTTCCCCCGGCAGCCGGATCAGCGGGCTGCCACAGCTGGGGCACTTGGTGGGGAACTTCCACGCCCGCCGCCGGCGGGGGCGCCCCGCCGTGCCGCCCGTCTTGCCCTGGCCCGGGCTGCCCGCCCCGCCGGTCCCGTCCGGGCCCGGGGCGCCGGCCGTGCCCGTGCCCGTGCCCGTGGCCGGTCCGAGCACCGGCCCCACTACCTCGGGGATGACGTCGCCGGCCTTGCGGACGATGACCGTGTCCCCCGGCCGCACGTCCTTCAGGGCCACCTGGTCCTCATTGTGCAAGGTGGCGAGCGACACGGTCGAGCCGCTGACGAACACCGGCTCGAGCACGGCGAACGGCGTCGCTTTGCCCGTGCGCCCGATGGACACGGCGATGTCGTTCAGGCGGGTGGTCCGCTCCTCGGGTGGGAACTTGTAGGCGATGGCCCAGCGGGGAGCGCGGGCGGTGGATCCGAGCTGGCGCCGGAGGGCCAGGTCATCGACCTTGATGACCACACCGTCGATCTCGTAGTCCAGGTCGTGGCGGTGCTCCTCCCAGTAGCGACAGCGCTCGAGGGCCTCGTCCAGCCCATGGACCATCCTGACCTCGGGGTTGACGGGGAAGCCGGCGCGTCCCAACCACTTGAGCGTGCTCGAGTGGTCCTGGGTCAGCTCGACAGGCAGCTGCTCCCCTGCCGCCGCCTCCAGGTCTCCCACCTGGTAGGCCCAAAAGGACAGCTCACGCGACGCCGTCACCTTGGCGTCCTTCTGTCGGAGGGAGCCAGCGGCCGAGTTCCGGGGGTTCACGAACACCTTGCCCCCGGCAGCCTCCTGTCGACGGTTCAGGTCCTCGAAGGCGGGGATGGGCATGTAGACCTCGCCCCGGACCTCGATGACTGCCGGCGGCGTGCCCACGGCCTCGTCCAGCACCTCGGGGATGGCTTCGATGGTGGCCACGTTGGGGGTGACGTCCTCGCCGGTGCGACCGTCTCCCCGGGTGGCCGCCTGCACGTAGCGCCCGTCCTGGTAGGTGAGCGACATGGCCAGCCCGTCGATCTTCAGCTCGCACACGAACACCGTGCCCGCGGGGATGCTCTTGGCCAATCGATCGGCCCACGCCTGGAGCTCGTCGGGGGAAAAGGCGTTGTCCAAGCTCATCATGGGCACCCGGTGCTCGACCGAGGCGAACTGGGTCGACGGTGCCGCCCCCACCAATTGCGTCGGCGAGGTGGGCGTGGCCAGATCCGGGTAGTTCGCCTCGATATCGCGCAGCTCGCGGACCAACGCGTCGTAGTCGGCGTCGGGGATCTCGGGGGCATCGAGCTCGTGGTAACGCTTGTTGTGGTACTCGATCAGGTCCCGCAGCTCCTCGGCCCGGGCCACGGGATCGAGATCCCGGGCGGCCGAGTCTGGTCCCCCGGGCGTCCTTTCGGGTCCCTCTGATCCCCCGGGCTCCTTCGGCTCCTCTGTTTGCCCGGGTGTCCCGTCCGGCCCGCCCGTTCCCCTTCGGGACGGCGGGCTCAACGGGCGATCCCCGATCCGATGACCAGCTCGGGACGGGCCGGGTCGTACAGAGCCACGGTCTGCCCCGGCGCGATACGGCGCTGGAGTTGGTCGAAGCGGACGGCCAGACCCTCGGCGCCGTCGTCGCCGGTATCGACACCATCGCCCGGGCAAGCGAGCACGCATCCCACCGGAACGCCGTGGGCGCTGCACTGAGCGATGGCCGCTGCGCCCTGCGGCCACGGCTCGTCCACCCAGGTGACGGTGTTCAGCTCGACTCCCGGAGCGTTGGCCGACTCCGGCGGCCCGACCAGTACCCGTCGAGCGCTGAGATCGACCGAGGTCACGTACCGGCGCCGTCCGTCCGTGCCGTGGCCCATACCCCGGCGCTGGCCCACCGTGATCAGTTCCAAGTCGTCGACCGGGCCCAGATCGTCGCCCGTCTCGTGATCGACCAAGCGCCCGGGGTGGAGCGGCAGCCGGTCGCCGAGGAACCCACGCCGACCCTCATCCGACCGGATGAAGCACACATCCTGGCTGTCGGGCTTGTCCGCGGTGCGCAGGCCCAGTCGGGTGGCCTGGGCCCGTACCTCCTGCTTGGTCAGGTCTCCCACCGGGAACGAGCAACGGGCCAGCTGATCCTGTCCCAGCATGGACAGCACGTAGGACTGGTCCTTCAGGTGATCGGCCCCCCTCCGGAGCCGGAAGTGGCCGTCGGCGGTGATCGCCCGCCGGGCGTGGTGGCCGGTGGCCACGGCGTCGAACCCGAGGGCCACGGCCCGCTCCAGGAGGCGATCGAACTTGAGGTGGCGGTTGCACTCGATGCACGGGTTGGGAGTGCGTCCCTCGGCATGGCCGTTCACATAGGGCGCCACCACCCGAGCTTCGAAGTCGTCGGCAAAGTTGAACACGTGGTGGACCAGTCCCAGTTGATCGGCCACCCGGCGGGCATCGTCGACATCGGCCACCGAGCAGCACCCCGAGTCTGAGCTTCCGCCCCACAGCTTCAACGTGGCCCCCACCACGTCGGCGCGGCCCAGCTCGTCGGCCAGGATGGCCGCGGCAACCGAGGAGTCGACCCCTCCCGACATGGCAACCAGTACTCGCACCCGATCAGTTTCGCAGTTGCGAGACCGCCTCCGGGACCGCGGCCAGGGCCAGGTCGATCTCCTCGGCCGTGGTGGTGTACCCGAGCGAGAAGCGGATCCCGCTCACCGCCTCTTGCCGGGTGAGTCCCATGGCCAGGAGCACATGGCTGGGCTCGACGGCCCCGCTGGCGCACGAGGCCCCGGCGGATGCCGCCACCCCGGCCTGGTCCAAAAGGACCAACAGCGCCTCGGTCTCCACGCCAGGGATCTGCATATGGGCGATGCCGGCCACCGTCGGAGACCGACCCCCCGTGACCAGAGCCCCGTCCACCTGGTCGATGAGGCCGTCGAGCAACCGGTCTCGAAGGACGGCCACCCGGGCCACCGTCTCGGTGCGCTGCTCGCCGGTGACCCGAAGGGCTTCGGCCATGGCCACGATCCCAGCCACGTTCTGGGTCCCGCTCCGCCGCTCTCGCTCTTGGCCCCCGCCGTGGATGACGGGGGCGAGGGGAACGCCGGTCCGGGTCACCAGGGCCCCCATCCCCTTGGGCCCACCGAACTTGTGGGCACTGACGGCCACCAGGTCGGCCCCTCGGCACTGGCCAGCCGGATCGAGCCAGGAGACGACCTGGACGGCGTCGGTGTGCACGAGGGCGTCGGGCGACCGCTCGTGCACCAGCGTGGCCACGTCCTCCAGGGGCTGGATCGTCCCGATCTCGTTGTTGACCCCCATCACGCTCACCAAGCTGACCTCCACCGTGCACGCCTCGGCCAGCTGATCGAGGTCCACCACGCCGGCGGCATCGCTCCGCACCTCTCGCAGCTCCACCCCGAACTGCTGGGCTGCAGCCCGGCCGGCGTTCAGGACGGCGGGGTGCTCCATGGCCGTGCACACGATCGGACCGATGGGCCGGTCGCGGGCGGCCAGCGCCCCGAACACGGCCAGGTTGTCGGCCTCGGTACCACCACTGGTGAAGACCACGTCACCGGGGTCGACGGCCATGGCCGCCGCCACCAGCTCCCGGGCATCATCGAGAGCCATGCGGGCATCTCGCGCCGCGCCGTGTCCCCCCGAGGGGTTCCCGAACCGGTCGGAGAGAAAGGGCAGCATGGCCGCCACCGCCTCGCTCCGCATCGGCGTGGTCGCCGCATGATCCAGGTAGGCGCGCACCGGTTCAGTCTGACACTCGGCTGGCTGGGCCTGGCCGAGATCCAGCTACCGACCGGCCCTGGGATGAGTCGGGGTAAGCCGGGGTAAGCCGGGGTGAGCCGGGATGAGCCCGGAGTCAGGAGATCGAGATGGCCTTGATGTTGCAGAACTCCCGGATGCCGTGAGCCGAGAGCTCACGACCGTGGCCCGAGCTCTTGATCCCGCCGAAGGGCAGCGCCGGTATCGAGGCCACCATGCTGTTCACGAAGACCAGCCCCGCCTCCAGATCGTTCACGAACCGCAGCTGCTCGTCGGGTTCGGTGGTCCACACGCTCGATCCCAAGCCGAACTCGGTGCCATTGGCCAGGCGCAGGGCGTCGTCGGCGCTGGCCACCCGGAAGAGGAGTGCGACCGGTCCGAACACCTCTTC
>DATMMO010000338.1:0-9772 GCA_035569695.1 Acidimicrobiales bacterium
CACTTCACCCATCCTCGGTGGCTGGCCGATGCGGGCACCTGGGAGGCTCCCCATGCGGTGGATCGCTTCACTCGGTACTGCGAGCGGGCCACCGAGCACCTGGGCGACCTGATCGGCTTGGCCGGCACCCTGAACGAGCCCAACGTGGTCGCCACCATGGGCTACCGCATCGGAATCTTCCCGCCCCGGGTCCAGGATCATGACCGCCGGGAGAAAGTCAACGATGTGCTGATCGCGGCCCACCGCAAGGCGGTCGACGCCATCCGCTCGGGTCCGGGCGACTTTCCCGTCGGGCTCACCCTGTCGATGACCGACTACCAGGTTGCTCCGGGCGGCGATGAGCGGCTGGAGCGCATCCGGCGACCGGTCGAGGACGTTTTCTTGGAGTCGACCGAAGGCGACGACTTCATCGGCGTACAGACCTACACCCGGGAGCGGATCGGGCCCGACGGGTCGCTGCGACGCGACGAGGGCGTGCCCACCACCCAGATGGGGTACGAGTTCTGGCCCCAGGCGCTCGAGGCCACCATCCGCCGGGCCTCGGCCAAGACGGGGGGACTGCCGGTCATGGTGACTGAGAACGGGATCGGGACCGACGACGACAGCGCCCGGATCGACTACGTGACCGAGGCCCTGTCCGGGGTCCGACGCTGCCTCGATGACGGCATCGAGGTGCAGGGCTACCTGTACTGGAGCCTGCTCGACAATTTCGAGTGGATCCTGGGCTATGACCCCACGTTCGGCCTGGTGGCGGTGGATCTGGAGACGTTCGAGCGGAAGCCGAAGCCCAGCGCGTCCTGGCTGGGAGGGATCGCTCGGGCCAACCGCCTGGAGGTGGGATGACCGGCGAGCCGACAAGTCCCGGTCGTAACACAATCGTCAAGAGTAAGGTTCCACCGGTGCACAACCTTTTACTGCGGCTGGTCCACCTGTGGGAGCGACGGGACACGCCACAGGCCAAGCAGCTGTTTCGCTACTCCATGGTTTCGGTCATCTCCACCGCCGTCTCCTTCGGCGTCCTGCTCATTGTCTACGGCATCTTCCGGGCGTTCTCCGAGGTGTGGAGCACGGTGCTGGCCAACGCCGTGGCCACCATCCCCTCCTACTATCTGAACCGCAGCTGGGTATGGGGGAAGAACGGCCGGTCCCATCTGACCAAGGAGATCCTGCCCTTCTGGACGATGTCGGCCCTCGGGATCGTGGTCTCCATTTTCGGTGCCGCTCTGGCTACCCACATCGGCAAGAAATACAACCTCGCCCACCTCGAGCAGACGGTCTTGGTGCTTGCGGCCAACGTTTTGTCCTTCGCCATCTTCTGGGTCCTGAAGTTCATCGTCTTCAACCGGCTGTTCCATGTGGGCCACCCGGTTGAGGAGCTCGACGACCTCGTCGAATCACTCTGAGGTCGGCGAACACCTCCGTGTCCGAGCAGGCACCCGTCTTCGACGACGCAGTGACCCGCGTCCGTCCGGTCGACGCTGCCGCGGCCCTCAGGGCCCAAGCCCACCAGGACCAGCTGACCAAGCCCCCGGGATCGCTAGGCCGGCTCGAGGCGGCCGGAGCCCAGTTGGCCGCCATTGCCCGTTCGTCCCCCCCGCCGGTACCCGACCCCGCTGTGGTCGCCGTGTTCGCCGGGGACCACGGGGTCCTGGCCCAAGGGGTCTCGCCCTGGCCGGCCGAGGTCACCGCCCAGATGGTGGCCAACTTCTGCGCCGGTGGTGCAGCAGTCAACGTCCTGGCCGCCCACGTGGGGGCCGATGTGGTCGTGGTGGACGTGGGCGTGGCCGCCGATGTGGCCGACGCTCCCGGTCTGTTGCGCCGAAAGGTCCGGCGGGGCACCGCCGATCTCTCGACGGTGGCGGCCATGAGCGTCGACGATGCGCGGCGCGCCCTCGAGGTCGGTGCCACCGTGGCCACCGATGCCGTGGCCACCGGAGCGCGCTGCCTGCTGACCGGCGACATGGGCATCGGGAACACGACGCCGTCGGCCGCCCTGATCGCCGCGGTGACCGGTCAGCCGGCCCGAGCGGTGACCGGGCGGGGGACCGGCATCGACGACGGCCGGTGGGAGGCCAAGGTAGCGGTGGTGGAACGGGCCTTGGCCCGACACGCGGCCGACCCCGGTGGATCGGGGGACCGGCGGGATCCCCTCACTGTTCTGGCCTCGTTGGGCGGTCTGGAGATCGCTGCACTGGTCGGGTACCTGGTGACCGGGTCCGCCCTGGGTGTCCCCTTGGTCATCGACGGCGTGATCGCTGCCTCCGCTGCGGTGGTGGCCACAGCTCTGGTGCCGGACGTGGGCGGCTACCTGGTGGCCGGGCACCGGTCTACCGAGCCGGGAGCGAGCATCGCCTTGGACCATCTCGGGCTGGAGCCGCTCCTCGATTTGGAACTCCGGCTGGGGGAGGGCACCGGCGCCTGCCTGGCCCTACCCATCCTGCAGGCGGCAGCCAAAGTGCTGAGGGACATGGCTACCTTCGAGTCGGCCGGCGTGTCCGACTCCCAGTAGCGGGGACGCCGCCTGTACCTCGGCGCAGCAATAGGGGAACGCCGCCCGCACCGCTGGCGCAGTAGCGGGGACGCCGCCTGTACCTCGGCGCAGCAATAGCGGGAACGCCGGCCGCGCCACAGCCGGCCGGACAGCCAGCGGAAGCTCAGTCCCGGAAGTTGTTGAACTGGAGGGGGATACCGAAGTCCTCCTCCTTGCAGGCGGCGATGACGGCTTGGAGGTCGTCGCGCTTCTTGCCCGTCACCCGCAGTTGCTCGCCCTGGGTCTGCGAGCTCACGCCCTTCCGACCCAGTTCCTTGATGAACTTGTTGATCTTCCGGGCATGATCCGAGGAGATCCCGGCCTGGATCCCGATCCGCTGCCGGGCGGCGCCGCGTGAGGCCTCCTCGATCTTGCCCAGATCCAGCGACTTCAACGACACCGATCGCTTGACCAGCTTCTCCTGGAGCACCTGGTACAGAGCCCGGAGCCGGTCCTCGGTGTTGGAGTTGAGGATCAGCTCCTTGTCGTTCAGCTCGATGGTCGATTCGGTGCCCTTGAAGTCGAACCGGGTCGTCGCCTCGCGATTGGCCTGATCCACCGCGTTGCGGACTTCCTGCATGTCGACCTCGGAGACAATGTCGAAGGTTGGCATGAGGAAACAGTAGCGCCGCGCTTGGCAGTATCCTTCCCCGTCTGCGGGTCGGTACCCAAGTGGCCAAAGGGAGCAGACTGTAAATCTGCCGGTTCTGCCTTCGAAGGTTCGAATCCTTCCCGGCCCACCGCACAGGCTCCGCCAACCGGCTGTCACCCAGCCGGTTGGCGGGGGCTCCACCGGGAGGTGGGCCCCAGGGGCCACAGTGGGCCACAGAGGTCGGTTCGGGCGTGGTTGCCGGATCACCCGATTGCCAGAACCGGGAGCTTCATGTCACTCGCACGGATCCGAGCCACACCGACGTGGGTCGTGGCGACGGCCGCCGCCGTCGTGTGGCTTGCCTCCGCCGGGTTCATGGTCCACTTCGGGACGCATTGGCACCTCGACCTTCGGGTCTATCGAGCGGCCGGCCATGCCCTCTTCCACGGCGGCAGTCCGTTCACCGGCTTCTACACCGAGAGCCACCTGCCGTTCACCTACCCCCCGTTCGCCCTGCTCGTCCTCAGCCCGTTGTCCCTGGCACCGCTGGGCCTCATCGAGGCGTTGTGGTGGTTGGCCAGCTCAACGGCTCTGGTGTTCAGCCTCTATCGCCTGATGACGGTGAGCACCGCCGAGGTTGCTCACCGGGCTGCGGCGGCGCCGTCAGACCTGGGTAGTGCGGCGGCGCCGTCAGACCCGGGAATGGCCATGTCGAGGGCAGACCTGGGGATGGCCAAGTCGAGGGCTCTGGCTGTGGCTGCCCTCTTGGGGGCCACGGCCACGCTGGTCCTCGAGCCGGTCCGAAGCAACATGGACTACGCCCAGATCAATGTGCTGCTGATGCTGTTGGTGGTGGTCGACCTGACCAACCAGCAGACCACGCGCACCTGGTGGCGGGGCTGCCTGGTCGGGTTGGCCGGTGCCATCAAGCTCACCCCCCTCTTGTACCTGGCCGCCTTCGTGGTGCGCCGGGACTGGCGGTCGCTGGCCCGGGGCGTCGGCACCTTTGTCGCCGCCACCGCGGCGAGCTGGCTCATCTTGCCGTCGGACTCCAATCTCTACTGGTTCCATCAGGCCACCGATGCCCAGCGCACCGGTCCCATCGCCATCGTGTCCAACCAGTCGTGGAACGGCCTCCTCCGGCGCCCGCCCTTTCATTGGGGGAGCCTGACCGCGGTCCTGTGGGCGATCCTGGTCATCGCCACCGTGGCCTGCGGCGTGTTCCTGGCCGCTCGGCTGACGGCGGAGCACCGGACGGCCGAGACGGTCATGACCCTGGGGCTGACCGAGCTCTTGGTCAGCCCGGTGTCCTGGACCCACCATTGGTCCTGGGTGGCCATCGCCCCCATCGCCGCGGTGTCCCTGTGGCGGGTGCATCGGGCGGTGGCATGGCTGTTGGTGGTGCTGGTCGCCCTGGCCGTGACCGCTCCCTATCTCTGGATCCAGCACGGGCCGCTCTCGTATGTGGCCGGCAACGCCCTGGTGTTGATGGCGGCGGCCGTCCTGGTCGTCTGGACGGCGTCGGAATGGGCGCTCTGGGCCCAGGACCTCCCCCGGCCCCGGCTCCGGTCCTGGCTCCGGCCTCGAGTCCGGCCTCGAGCGGAAAGGCTCCAGCCCGGTACCCGTTGACCCCCAACCGGCGCCGGGAGAAGGCCTCCAGCCTGGACTCTTGGCCCCGGGCCCCGGATGCCATTGCCTACCGTCCGTTGATAGTTACAATACGGTTACGGATCCCAGGTTGCCCGGGTAGGTCAAGCTTGGGAGCAGCGCAGTGACTTTGGTTTGGTCCCGTGGTTTGGGGGCCTGAGCAGCGTCTTCGACGCTACGGGGCTCTTGGCCCTGCGGGCTGGTAAGCACATCGTCGGAGCAGGGCCGATTATTCGAGTGAGGAGATTCACCCCCATGTCGTCCGAGTTCCACGCGGCGGACACGCTGGAAGAGGAAGGCGGCCGGTTGGGTCGCGCCTCGACCGTCGCCGTGGAGCGGGTGAAGACGGCTCTGGTCAAGGGGTCCCATCAGGTCTTCGAAGTCACTCGGATCAGAGACCGGATGGCCACACCGGCGGGCCAGGCCACCAACCTCGAGGATCTGGTCGAGCCCCGGGGCCTGGTGCTGCGTCCGGCGCTGTTGGGCTTCGTCGCCCTCATGGCCATCAGCATCGGCGCATCGATGCCCAGCTCGCCGTTCAAGCTCGAGATGCCCGGCGTCTGGTTCTTTGGTGAACCCCAGTCCGGTGGGGCGAGCACCTGGGGCGTCTACTTCGGTTTGGCCGCCGTCTACGGGGGCCTCTTGTTGTTGATGCGGGTGTGGTGGGGGATGACCCGCCTTTACGCCCGACGCCCCGGCATCCCGATCCGCCAGATGAAGTGGGTGTTCGTCCTGTGGTCGTTGCCGATGATGGTGATCGCCCCGATCTTCAGTCGGGACGTGTACTCCTACGCGGCCCAGGGCGAGATGGTCAGCCGCCACATGAACCCGTACCTCTACGGCCCCTTCCAGCTGGGCAACAACGCCTTCTCGGCGCCGGTTGACCCGCTGTGGGGCAACACTCCGGCACCGTATGGGCCGCTCTTCTTACAGGTCGACGGGTTCTTCGCCCGGATCACCTTCCACAACGAGCTGGCCACCGTCGTCCTTCTGCGGCTGCTGTCCTTCGCCGGGGTGATCCTCATTGCCGTGTGCATCCCTCGCCTGGCCAAGCTCTACCACCGCGATGGGGCCGAGCTTTTCACGCTGACCGTGCTCAATCCGGTGGTCATCCTGTACCTGGTCGGGAGTGCCCACAACGATGCCCTGATGGTCGGGCTCCTGGTGGCCGGGTTCACCCTGGCCAAGGAGAAGCGACCCGTTCTCGGCATCATCCTGTGCGCATTGGCCACGTCCATCAAGGCACCGGCGGCGATTGGCATTCTCTACATCGGGTGGGGATGGTTGGGCACCGCTGCGCCCAAACGCGACCGGATCCGACCGGTCATCACCGCCGGTCTGCTCGGACTGGTCATCCTGGCCTTCTTCTCCTACGAGAGTGGGCTGGGATGGGGGTGGGTGCAGAACCTGGCCACTCCGGGCGTCGTCCGTTCCTGGATGGCCCCCACCACTGCCATCGCCTTCATGGGCACGAGCCTTGCCCATCTGGTGCACATCGGAGTGGGGCTCGGCGGCTTTCTCTCGGTGACCCGGTTCCTCGGGCTCCTCATCGCCGTCGTCGCCGGGGTCTGGCTGTTGTGGAACAGCGACAGGATCGGGCACCTGAAGGCCATGGGACTGACCTTGCTGTTGTTCGTGGTCCTCGGACCCGTCGATCAGCCCTGGTATCTGTCGTGGGCTCTGGTGCTGTTGGCCCCCGTGGCCGTGGGCCGTCTGCGCTCGTGGGTCATTGGGCTGGCCATGGTGACCGCCTTCTTGGAGCTCCCCGGGGCCGCCCAGCTGGGCAACCTCCTCATCCACGGTGATCCGCTCTCGATCGTGCTGACCCTGCTGTGGTTGCTGGTCGTCCTGACCATTCCCCTGGCCACCTGGGACCGTCGTGTCCCGGCCAATGCCGCCCCGGCGGACCTCGTCATGGCCCCGGTGGCCAGCGGCGCCTAACTCATCGGGACGGCCCCCGGGCCCCGGGGTAGGGGTTCTGCTGGTTAGCGATCTGCCGGTTTGGGGTTCCGCCGGGTAGCGCTCATCGCCTCACGGACAGGACTTCCTCATGGGCTGGACCTTCTCACCGGCAGGACTTCCCCACCGGCTGGACCTTCTCACCCGGCTGGAGCTTCTCACCGGCTGGACCTTCTCACCCGGCTGGAGCTCAGAGCATGCGCTGGAGCACCCAGCAATCGAGCCAGTGCCCGAACTTCCGACCGATCTCGCGCTCCACTCCGATCAGTTCGAACCCGCAGGCCTTGTGTAGTCCCAGCGAGGCCTCGTTGTCCCCGACCACGCGGGCGATCATGGTGTGGAAGCCCATGTGGGTGGCTTGGGCGATCAGCTCCTCCAGCAACGCTCGTCCCACGCCGGCGCCCTGCCTGGCCGGGTCGACGTAGACGGAGTTCTCGACGGTGGTCGAATAGGCCGGTCGCTCGCGGAAAGAGGAGAGCGATCCGAACCCCAAGACGGTCCCATCGGGGTCGGTGGCCACCACGGCGGGGTAGGCCCCTTCGTGGCGGCGGAGCCATGCCACCTGGTCCTCTGGGGTCCGTGGCCTGAGGTCGAAGGTGGAGGTGGCCCCGGTGACCTCGGCGTTGTAGATGGTGCGAATTGCTTCGGCGTCGCCGAGGTTGGCCAGACGGACTTGCATCTGCCGATGGTAGCGATGACGCCGACGGCACTGCCGGTACCCTGGTTCCGTGGCTATGATGGCCCGTCGCAGCTTGTCGAGCGGCACTGCCCCCTTAGCTCAGTCGGCAGAGCACAGCCATGGTAAGGCTGGTGTCGTCGGTTCGATTCCGACAGGGGGCTCGCCCGTGGCGGCGTAGCTCAGTTGGTCAGAGCACACGGCTCATAATCGTGGGGTCGCCGGTTCGAGTCCGGCCGCCGCTACCACTTCGGGTCACAGTAGAACCAAGGGACCGGCCAGAGCGGCCGGTCCCGCGAGTAGAGGAGCGCCACGGTGGCGAAGAACGAGAAGCGGGTCCAGGTCACCCTGGCCTGCGAAGTATGCAAGCGCCGTAACTACATCACGACTAAGAACAAGCTGAACGACCGCGAGCGGATCGAGATGAAGAAGTTCTGCAACTGGGACCGCCAGCACACGCTGCACAAAGAGACCCGCTGAGCCAGGTGGCGTGGCTTGCCCTGGCCGCTGGGACCGGCCCTAGGGTCAGAACCGGCCCCTCGCCCCGGCAGAACCTGTCCATCGCATCCCCCGCGCTACCAGGAAGCCGCTGGGATGGGATCCTGGTTCGGGTGGTAACCTTTCCTCTCGCCCCTGTGGTCGGCTGAGCGTCGCGGCTTCGCGATCGACAGAGGGCAGTAGCTCAACTGGTAGAGCACCGGTCTCCAAAACCGGCGGTTGGGGGTTCGAGTCCCTCCTGCCCTGCTCACCACGCGCGGCTCAGGGCAGAGGAAGAACGGCACGTGACCGAGAAATCAGGCAACGATGGCGAATGACGGAGACTTTGGGAGTGGAGCGGTCGTTGAATCGCGCCCTGAGGGAAAGCGCCAGCCGTTTCGAGTGGGCCAGTTCTTTCGCGAGGTACGATCAGAGCTTCGCCAGGTGGCGTGGCCCAATCGGGCCGAGGTCATCAACTACACGGCGGTGACGCTGGCCACCCTGCTGCTGTTGATCGGCCTGATATTTGTCCTCAACTATGCCTTTGCCAAGGGCATTTTCTGGCTGTTCAAGACGTGATCGGTGTGACTGTGACCCAAGAAGAGACGAATACGCCAACCGAGGGCGAGGACGCCGTGGGCGCCGTCGCCACCGACGTGTCGGTCGATACCCCGACCGCCTCCGGCGCCGCTGAGGCTGAGGCCGAAACCGAGGCCGAAACTGAGGCCGAGGTCCAGGGCGATCCGGTCTCCGGCGAGGTCGAGGGAGCCGAAGAGGATGGCTACGACGAGGTCGAGGCCGAGCCTTATGTGGTGAGCCCCTTCGACCAGCCCGGGAGCTGGTACGTCGTCCACACGTACGCGGGCTACGAGAACAAGGTGAAGTCGAACCTGCACAGCCGGACCGCCTCGATGAACATGGAGGACCGGATCTACGAGGTCGTCATCCCCATGGAGGACGTCATCGAGTTCAAGAACGGGAAGAAGGTGGTGGTCCAAAAGAAGGTGTTCCCGGGCTACCTCCTCTGCCGGTGCGAGCTGGACGACGACAGCTGGTCGGTCATCCGCAACACACCGGGGGTCACCGGCTTTGTCGGACCCGGGACCAAGCCCACCCCGCTGTCCCGTCGGGAAGTCGAGGGCATCCTTCAGGTCAAGGTGGAGGGCGTCGAAGCCCCGGTCAAGCGCAGCCGGCCACGCCTGGAGCACGAGGTGGGGGAGACGGTGCGGGTGAAAGAAGGCCCGTTCGCCGATTTCTCGGGCCAGATCGCCGAGATCAACGAGGACCAGCTCAAGCTCAAGGTCCTCGTCAACATTTTCGGCCGGGAGACCCCGGTCGAGCTCGAATTCAGCCAGGTCGCAAAGCTGTAGCCCGGCAGTACCACGTAAGGAGCACCACCGATGCCACCGAAGAAGCGCGTCCTCGCAGTCGTAAAGATCCAGTTGCCAGCGGGCGGGGCCACCCCGGCTCCGCCAGTGGGTACTGCCCTCGGGCCCCATGGCGTCCAGACCATGGAGTTCTGCAAGCAGTACAACGCCGCGACCGAGTCGATGCGCGGCACGGTGATTCCGGTGGAGATCTCCATCTACGAAGACCGCACCTTCACCTTTATCTTGAAGACCCCGCCGACGCCCGTCCTGCTGCGCCAAGCCGCCGGCATCGCCAAGGGTGCGAAGCTCGCCGGCCGTGAAGTCGTGGCCTCGGTGTCGATGGACCAGGTCGAAGAGATCGCGAAGACCAAACTGAAAGACCTCAACACCGACGACGTCGAGATGGCCAAGCTCCAAGTGGCCGGCACGGCTCGCTCGATGGGCATCACGGTCGCGGGCTAGGAGAACAGCATGAAGCACGGTAAGAACTACAAAAAGGCACTCGCGCAGGTTGACCGCGA
>DATMMO010000339.1:0-10134 GCA_035569695.1 Acidimicrobiales bacterium
TGGTGGCCAAGCTGCACGAGGCCAACATCCCGGTTCGCCCGTCGACTCTCGGGACTTACAACGTCAACCACGCCTACGGCACCGTGGATCAGGCCATCGAGTACGTGCAACGACTGGAAGAGGCCGGTGCCGATGAGATCATGTGCCTCATCCAGATGGGCACGGTCCCCCAGGAGATCTGCCTCGAGACCATTCACAACTGGGGCGAGAAGGTCATCCCCCATTTCCGCGACCGGGCGACACCAGCTGCGTAATCCGTGCCCCGTGCACGTGGTGAAGGGCGGGTCATGACCGTCGATCCCACCGGAACCGCCATGGAGGAGGTTGACGGAACGCGGCGCCGCCCTCAGTGCAGCAAGCTCGAGACCACGTTGATCACCAACGCCACGACGACGGCACCGAACAGATAGGACAGAAGGGCGTGATGCAGCGCGGACCGGCGCATCGGTTTCGACCTGAGGTCGGTGTCGGAGACCTGAAAGGTCATGCCGATGGTGAGGGCGAGGTAGGCGAAGTCCACATACGTCGGATCGTCGGCCTCGTTGAAGTCGATGCCGCCCATGGGAGGTGAGTAGTAGAGGCGGGCGTAGCGCAGCGTGTACACGGTGTGGACCGCGGCCCAGGCCAGGGCCACGCTGCATACACCGACGACCATGAGATAGGCCTTGGTTCCCCCGTGGGCGCTGCCTGCCTTGACCAGGATCAGGCCCACGGCAGTCAGACTGGCCACGCCGGCGCTGACCACCAACAGGTCCGTCGTGGGCACACTGGGGTCCTCTCGAACGGCGTGTCGCTTCGTGGTGGCCGCATCGAAGCTCCCGACCGTCACCCACACGCCAACGACATAGAACAGTGCGGCCGCCGACCAGCCGATCAGGATCGCCGCCTGCCAGGGCACGATGAACAGGACGAGAGCACCGACGGCCACTCCGATGGGGACGGCAAGGGCCACCCGCCGTCCGGCCGGGGGAGGTCCATCGCCCTGGTCGGACTTCATCACCACGGTGGGACGTTGCCCAGCTTCAACAGGGAGCAGGTCACGATCATGAGCGTCGACGATGACTCTATGTCAGCCATGTCCGTTTGCTCGTCATCTGGCGCGGGCCGAGCACGCCTCGAGATGCGGACGAGAGAGCATGGGGCCAAGGCCGAGATGGCATACTGGCCGGTTGTGAGCCCGTCTCCGCCCACGTGCGCCGGCGACACGAGTGCACCGTCGGACGACTCCGCCGCCCGTGACCGTCTGGATGCCGAGCGGGCATCGACCCTGGTCCGGCTGGGGGCCTTGACGGCCGAGCACGACGGGATCGTGGCTGCATCGGTCGACACCAACGCCGACGACGAGCACGACCCCGAAGGGTCGACCATCGCCTTCGAGCGGGCACGAGTGGACGCCCTGGCAGCCCAGGCTCGGGCCCATCTCGACGACCTGGACCGGGCCATGGCCCGGCTCGACGACGGCACGTACGCGGTCTGCGAGCGCTGCGGGTCACAGATCGCGGCCGAGCGCCTGTCGGCCCGGCCGGCGGCGCGGACCTGCATCCGTTGTGCGGGCCTCCCCCCCACCCACTAGCCGGCCCAGGCTCAGCCGCCCAGGCTGGCCCGCAGCTCGATGAGCTCCGAGCGCAGACCCTCGATCTCCGAACGCAACGCGGTGACCTCGTCCCGAAGCTCGGCCAACGACCCGGACGGAGGCGGGGCAGGCCCGGCGGCCAAGAACGGGTCCTCGTCGTCCTCCCCCGGTGGCCCCGACATCGCCTGGCCCGTCGACCCTTCGTGGTCAGCCAGCAACTGGGCCCAGCGCTCTTCCTTCTGGCCCGGCCGGCGCGGCAACCGCTCGACCAGACCGCCACCCAGGCTGGCCATCAGCTCCAAGTCGTGCTCCACCGAGCCCAGATCGTCGAAATCGACCATCCGTTCCGTCCTGGTCCGGAGCTCGCCCACCGTCTGGGGGCCACGGAGCAAGAGGACGGCCAACAGGGCCAGCTGTCGATCGTCGATCCCCAAGACCTCGTCGAGCACCTGGCGGTAGCGAACCACCGATCGTCCGTGCGAGGGGAGCACGAACCGCACCAGGCGCTGATCCCTCAGTTGGGACAGGGCCGACTCCACCACCGACTCGCCGTAGTCCACCACCGGGGCCCGGTTCGACGTCTGGTTGCAGGCCAGGACCAACGCGTTCAGGGTCAGCGGGTACTGCTGCGGTGTGGTCAGCCGCTTCTCGATCAAGCTGCCCACGACCCGTGCCTGCTCCACGCCAATCTGCATGGTCGAAGCATAGGGTCGCCATCGGGCGAGTCCCTATACTGACGCCAGTCAGAACGACCACCGATCGAGCCGGGGGGCAACCATGGGCACCAGCACTGACAGTCCCGAGCAGGTGGTGCGGCGCTTCTGCGACGCTGTGACGGGCATGGACGCCGAGGCACTCCGCCCGTTCTTTGCCGACGACGTCGTCTACCACAACATTCCCATGGAGCCGGCGGTGGGCATCGATGCCACCATCGAGACCCTCACCATGTTCATCGGCATGTGCACGGCCATGCGCTTCGACATCCACCATCTTGCCGTGGAGGATGGCGCCGTCCTCACCGAGCGGACCGACGTGTTCACCCTGGGAACGACCGAAGCCCCCATTCCGGTGATGGGAGTGTTCGAGGTGGCCGAGGGCAAGATCACCGGCTGGCGTGACTACTTCGACCTGGCCCAGGTCACCGCGCTGTTCAGCGCCGCGGGTTGATCGCTTCGGGGTAACCCGTCGAGGGCGACTACGCCGCGCTCTTTTCCAGGATGTGCACCCCACAGGCGGAGCCCAGTCCGATGACCTGGGCCAATCCCACCGTCGCCCCTTGGATCTGTCGATCACCAGCCTCGCCGCGGAGGTGATGGCAGACCTCCCAGATATTGGCGATACCGGTGGCGGCGATGGGGTGGCCCTTGGACTCGAGGCCACCCGACACATTGACCGGGGTGCTGCCGTCGCGGAAGGTCGCACCCGACTCGAACAAGTCGACGGCGCCCCCGGGGGGACACAGCATCAAGTTGTCGTAGTGGACCAGTTCGGCCGTGGCGAAACAATCGTGGAGCTCGACGAGGTCGAGATCGTCGGGACCGATGCCGGCTTGCTCGTAGGCCTGCTCGGCGGCGTTGCGGGTCAGGGTGTTCACATTGGGCAAGACCTGGCACCCCTCTTCCCAGGGATCAGTGGTGAGCACCGATGCCGAGACCTTCACCGCCCGGCGCCGTTGCTCGCTCGACAGCTTCTGCAGCGTCGAGTCTCCGACCACGACCGCGGCGGCGGCCCCGTCACAATTGGCCGAGCACATCGGCCGGGTGTTGGGGTAGGCGATCATGACGTCGCCCATGATCTGCTCTAGCGACATCCTCTTGGTGTAGGCGGCGAGCGGGTTCAAGGTGGAGTGGGCATGGTTCTTCTCACTGATCCGGGCGAACAGCTCGAAGGCCGTACCGCCATATTCGTGGTCGAAGAGATACTCCATACCGATCTGGGCGAACACCCCGGGCATGGTCTCGGTCCCGACACGACCATCGGTACTGGCCACAGCTCCGTAGCGGCCGCTCGGCGTCCAGGTGGCCCCGTCGGCCTTCTTGGACCCACCGGCCAGCAGGCCGGCCCCGGCCAGCTTCTCAACCCCGACGGCCATCCCGTAGTCGACCTCGCCCGCCTTCACGGCCATGATGGCGGTGCGCAGGGCGGTAGCACCGGTGGCGCAGGCATTGGCCACGTTGTAGACGGGGATGCCCGTCTGCCCGATCTGCTTTTGCAGCTGCTGGCCGATGCCTGCGGCCGACCCCATGAGGTTGCCCGCGGCCAACACCCCTATCTGACCCATGGTCACGCCACCGTCGGCCAACGCCCCCACCGCCGCCTCGGCCGCCAGGTCCACGACGTCCTTGTCGGGGTGCTTGCCGAACTTCGTCATGTGGATCCCCAGGATCCAGATGTCTTCGCTCATGTGCGTTCCTTTGCCATCAGGACGGCTCGAAACCGAAGCCGATGGCCTCGGTGCCGTTGTCGTCGGTACCGATCGGGTAGGTGGCCAGCTTGACCTTCATGCCCAGCCTGACGTGTTCGGGATCGGGCTCCACATTGATGATGTTGGCCCTGATGCTCGTCCCGGCCGAGTCCACCACGGCGGCCACGTAGGGCACGGGGATCCCCGGTGCCGCAAACGAGACGATGGTGAATGCCCGCAGGGTCCCCTTGGGGTCGAGATCGACCGTGACGAAGTCGGTGGCCGTGCAGGCGGCGCAGGCGTTGCGGCGGTCGAAGAACCGGGCGCCGCAGGCCACGCACTGGTGGGCGATCAGGTGAGGGTCATCGCCCAGGACCAGGTAGTCGACCAACGGGATCTGTTCGGCCATGGCGCTCCCTTTCCGTCTCGGCACCTGGACGTTTCACGCTATCGGCGCCCAGTCGGGCCTGCAGGTCGCCCGGCCGCGCCTCTCGACGGTGACGAACACCGGTGGCCGAGCTGGGCGGTGCGCAAGAACCGGGCGCCGCAGGAGAGCACCCCGAGTCAGAAGGTGGCCATGCCCACCACGGGCTGGTTGAGGTGCTGGCCACCGGTCGAACCGAAGAACGGGGCGAACCCGAAGGCGAAGATGCCGCCGTCCGCGGCCACCTCCCAGTAACCGGCTCCACCGGGGGCCGCGGCCATGCCCACCACTGGCTGGTTGAGGGGCTGGCCACCCTCGGAGCCGTAGAAGTTGGCGTCGCCGTAGGTGAAGATGCCGCCGTCCGAGGCCACCAGCCAATACCCTCCCCCGTCGGGAGTGGCGGCCATGCCCACCACGGGTTGGTTGAGGTGCTCACCGCCGGCCGAGCCGTAGAAGTTGGCGTCGCCGTAGGTGAAGATGCCGCCGTCCCTGGCCACGAGCCAATACCCCTTCCCGTCGGGAGTGGCGGCCATGCCCACCACGGGTTGGTTGAGGTGCTCACCGCCGGCCGAACCGTGGAACGTGGCGTCGCCGAAGGTGAAGATGCCGCCGTCGGACGCCGCTTCCCAGTAGCCGCCTCCGCTGCTGGTGGCGGCCATGCCCACCACGGGCGAGTTGAGGTGCTGTCCCCCCTCAGAGCCACAGAAGGCGAGGTTGCCGAACGTGAAGATGCCCCCGTCACCGGCGACGAACCGGTATCCGTCGGGCCCGCCCGCCGGCGCCGAGCACGGCACGTTGGGATTGCTGTTGGGCAAATTGATGGGCGCCACGAAGAGGCGCCGGGCCGCCCCGCAGCCGTAGTTGGTGCACCCGGGCGAGCCCCCCTGCCAGGCCGCGTAGTCGATCCACCAATTCCCGCCGGGGTCGGAGAAGAGAGCGCCACCACCGGGTCCCAGCACCGTCCCGTAACTGGACAGGATCTGGTTGTGAGGCCCACAGCCGGTGGTCGGGCTGGAGCAGCTGGTGATCCCCTCGGAGTAGCTGTTCGACGAGTAGACCCCGGCCGAGAAGAGCAGGTAGTAGGTGCCGTCGGTATAGGCCATCGACGGGTCCTCGACCGTCGTCTCCCACGGGTAGAGCACGGTGTTGTTGGTGAACAGGAGCGAGGGGCTGGTGCCCGGGGCAAAGGCCGTGCCGCTCGGGGCCAGCGGCTGCGACCAGATCGAGGCCGGCCCGTTCGACCCCCCATCGTTCTGCTTCCAGACCAGGTAGGCCTGACCGGTCACCGGGTCGATGAAGGGGCTGGGGTCGATGGAACCGGTGGATTGGCAGAGCAGCGGGCTCCCCGAGTCGGTGAACTGGGCACCGGTCGGGCTGAGCGAGCCCGCCGTGGCCACGGCCAGACAGTCGAAGCCGGTGTCGCCGGGGTGGCCGGACTGGGCTGCGTCATAGAACATGATCCAGCGGCCGTTGTCATTGAACACCCCGGGCGAGGTCTGGGTGTTTGGCTCCTCCCAGCTCGATGGGTGGGCCAGGGCGGTCGAGCCGGAGCACGTGCCGGTATAAGGGGCGAAGCCGCTGTTGGGCGAGGACGAGGTGAGGGCAGCGAGATGATTGCCCAGGGCGTTGCCGGTGGTAAAGGCGTAGTAGGTGGCGCCGGCCGAGACGATCTGAGGGTCGGCGGCATCGCCGCTACCGGGAAAGTTGTAGCCCGGGGAGCCGTTGGGGCAGGCCGGGTTGGGGTTGAAGGCCGGCGCCGGAGCGGGGTTGACGGCGATGGCGGGCGACGCCCACGCCGCAGGCCGCAGTTGGGTCACCGCCCCGGTCGCGACGAGCACCACGAGACCCATGGCGGCGGTAGTGATGTGACGTCGCCCACGAGGCGCAGAGCGCACGCCGATCAGGTGTTCAGCTGGGCACGTAGTCGAAGGTGTCGGGCTCGGGTCCGGTGCGCCCGTTCCGATCGAGGGCCGAGATCCGCTTCATGTCGGCATCCGACAACTCGAAGTCGAAGATCTCGAAGTTCTCCCGGATGCGGGCCGGGGTGACGGACTTCGGGAACACGATGCTGCCCCGCTGCAGGTGCCAGCGCAGCACCACCTGCGCCGCTGTCTTGCCGTAGGCCTGGGCCAGGTCGAGGACGGTTTGGTCATCGAGCACGGCCCCTTGGACCAGCGGGGCCCACGCCTCGGTGGCGATGCCGTGCTCGGCGTCGAAGGCCAACAGATCGTTCTGGGCGAAGTAGGGATGGACCTCTATCTGGTTGACGGCGGGCACAATCTCGGTCTCCGCCAACAACCGCTGCAGGTGGTGGTCTTCGAAGTTGGATACGCCGATCGAACGGGCTCGACCTTCGCCATAGACGCGCTCGAGGGCCTTCCACCTTTCGACGAAGTTGCTCACGGTGGGCAGCGGCCAATGGATGATGAACAGGTCGATCTGCTCCATGTCCAGGGCGGTCAGCGTCTGGTCGAAGGCGCGAAGGGCCTGATCGAAGGTGTGATTGTTGTTATTGAGCTTGCTGGTCACGAAGACCTCGGACCGGTCGATGCCTGACCGGGCAATGGCCTGGCCCACTTCTTTCTCGTTGCCGTACATCTCCGCGGTGTCGATGTGCCGGTAGCCGATCTGGAGGGCGGCGGACACCGCCTCGACCGTGTCTCTCGGTCTGATCTGGAATACGCCGAAGCCGAGCTGGGGAATGTCCACACCGTTGTTCAACCTCACTGTGGGTACCGCTGTCGTCATCGGGCCTCTCCCCTCAATCGAACTTGGATCCTGCCACAGGGTTTACCATCGCCGCCGTCCCGACCGCGGACCCCCTACCGCAGTAGGCTTTTGGGCATGCGCTACATCATCTCGGTTCTCGTCAGCCTGGTCTTTGCCTTCGCGTGCTCAGCAATCGCCGGCAGCAAGGGCCGGGGAAGGTTCGTGTGGGGGATCCTCGGGTTCTTCTTCAGCCTGATCACCCTGATCGTGGTCCTGCTCGTCCCCCGGAAGCACCACGCCGGGGTCTAGTTGTAGTGACCCGGTAGGTCATTGAGCCGGCCGTCAACAGGCCGGACGGCATCGGTTGGGGTCACAGCACCGCCACCGGGTTGACCGGGCAACCCGTGCCCTTGACGATCCGCAGCGGGCTCATGGCGAAGAGGAACTCCCAGGACCCGGCGGTCGCACAAAGCTCGCTCAGCGCGGCCAGGGCCATGTTGTCCACCAGGTGCAGGCCGATCGCCGTGATCCCGATCTGATGGACTGGGAAGGGCCATTCGGGGGTCCCGGCAAAGGGCATGGGATCGGAAATCCCGTCGCTCCCGAGAACGGCCACCTCCCGCTGGTGCAGCCACGGAAGGCACTCGGCATGCAGGCCGGAGAACCCGTCGAACCCGTTCTTGGCCTCACGCCGCGCCTCCCGCCCCCACAGCACCATGAGCACGTCACCGGCCCCGACCCGCACCCCCTCGGCTTCCTCGGCCGCTTCCAGGTCGCCGAGGGTCACCAATTCGCCGCTGTCGTAGAAGTGGCGGCCGCGGGCGCGCGGGATGTCGAGCAGTACACCTCGCCCGACGACGCCGTCAGCCATCGACAGGATGGTATTGGACCGTGCGCCATCGCTGCGTACCTCACTGGCGGGGCGCCCGCCGAACATCTCCCCCCGCACGAACATGTGGGAGAGAGCATCGACATGGGTGGTGGTCAGCCCGTGCACGTCGAGGGCGAGATGGTCCGAAGCGGCCTCGTAGCCGGGGATGCCATTCGAGTCGCGAGCATCGCCGGAGGCCAGCATGTGGTGCTGCACCGGGTTCGGGTTCTCGGGCATGGGCTCGGTGCCGAGGTCGTGGGCCAGGCTGATCGACTCCCCTGAACGAACCAGGGCGGCGGCGGCGGCCCGGCGGGTGGCCGTGAGATGGTTCAGTGCGCCGCGCTCGTCCGCTGCTCCCCACCGGCCCCAGTTCTTGAGCGACTCGTACATCCTGTTCAGATCCTCGGTGGACGGGACCTCGTAGGTGTTTCCCATGAGTCCAGCTTGTCAGCCACGACCGGTGGTCGCAGTCATCGCCCCGATGACCATGTCGACAGGGTTGTCCGCGAAACGGGACGTCGGAGAGGACTCCGTGGGGCCAGGTCCAGGGACAGGCAGGGTCGAAGTAGGAGGCCACGGCGGTGACCTCACCGGTTCCGCGCAAGGGAGCCCTCCTCGATTGTGACCGTGGCCATCACGACTCGACGGCTTGTCCCCCGACCGAACGGCGCATGGCCGCGTGCAGCCCGTCGGGGGTGAGCACGCCCAGATAGCGACCGGACTCGGCCACCGGGATCCAGCTGACATCGCGCTGGAGCATCTCGGCCAGCGCCGTACGCATCGAAGATCCCAGTGGCACCTCGACCGCGAACCGGGTGAGCCGATCGCTCACCCGGCCCTCGAGTCCGGGATCGAGCGGGACCCAGCCCTGGAGGACGCCGTCCTCCCCGACCACGACGGCCCAGCGGCTCTCGGCGCTCGTCTCGGCCGCCGCTCGGGCCTCGGCCATGGTCAGCGAGGGCCCGACCACCGGCGGATGGTCCAGATCGGCAACGGCAATGTGCACGACGGCCAGCCGGCGCACCCCCCGATCCGATCCCACGAAATCGGCCACGAATTCGGTGGCCGGATGGCCCAGGATCTCGGCCGGGGTGTCGTACTGCTCGAGCACTCCCCCATTCGACAGCACGGCGATGCGATCACCCAGTTTGGCTGCCTCTTCGAGGTCGTGGGTGACGAAGACGATGGTCTTGTTCAGCTCGGACTGCAGGTCGAGGAACTGGTTCTGGAGCCGCTGACGCGTGACCGGGTCGACGGCGGCGAACGGCTCGTCCATCAACAGCACCGGTGGATCGGCACCCAGCGCCCGGGCCACGCCCACCCGCTGGCGCTCACCGCCCGACAGCTCGTGCGGGAACCGGCGTCCGTAATCCTTGGGGTCGAGGCCGACCAGCTCGAGCAGCTCGACCACTCGGCTCTGCACTCGCTCCTTGTCCCAACCGAGGAGGCGGGGGACGGTGGCAACGTTGTCGAAGATGCGGCGGTGCGGGAAGAGGCCGCCCTGTTGGATCACGTACCCGATCCCCCGACGCAACGTGACCGGGTCCATGGTCAGCACGTTCTGGTCACCGATCAGGATGCGACCGCCGGTCGGCTCGATGAGCCGATTGATCATGCGCAGCGTCGTGGTCTTGCCACAACCGGAGGGGCCGATCAGTATGCACAGCTCCCCATCGGGCACGGTCAGGCTGAGCGCCCCGACGGCCACCTGACCTGACCCATACCGTTTCGACACGGCGTCGAGCGTGATCATAGGGTGGCCACGTTATCCATCGGAGGCGGTCAACAACCTCCGATGTCCAATCGGAACAACCTCTGGTGTCGCGGCACTGCCCCCGACGGAATCCGACCGTGCCCGCTAACCTCAGCGCATGCTGGCCTCCGAGCCGTTCTTCCGCTGGAACTACGTCAGCGACAACTGGCACCAGATCGCCTCCGATCTGGTGCAGCACATCCAGCTGACGTTGATCGCTGTGGGCATCGGACTGCTCATCTCCCTTCCCTTGTCCCTGCTGGCCTGGCGGTACCGGCTGGTCCGACCTCCGGTGTTCGGGATCGCCAGCGCCCTCTACATCATCCCGTCGCTGGCCCTCTTCGCCATCCTCGGTCCCATCACTGGTTACGTGGCCTCGTATACGACGGCGGAGTTCGCA
>DATMMO010000340.1:0-9243 GCA_035569695.1 Acidimicrobiales bacterium
CGTGATGCCAGAAGTGTTGCGCGGCCCAGGCCACGGCGGCAACCGGGATAACCACGATGGCAGCAGTGAACAACCGATCCGACCAGCTCGGGGCGACGGTCGGCTCGGGCGGCGGAACCGGCGCGGCAGGCGCTTCCGGGGTGAGCACGGAGGTCGCCATCATGGGTCGGAACGCCCTACGGCACGCGCGTCAATAGAGGGATGAAAGAAGCCAGGCATTTTCGAGCTCCAGTCGAGTGGAATAAGCCAACTCGGGATGGACTCGAACGGGCCGCGCCAACAGTGCGCTAGCGGTACCCTCACGGTACCACGACGGCGCCCGATTTTATAGGCGCCCAGCCATTTTTAACGGACTGGTCACATCGCGCCCACCCCTCAGTCGGAAACGATGCGAATGTGCGATGACTGGCTGGAGGGGGTCCGGTGGACCACCATCTCGTCGTCGAGCCGACTGGGAGCAGAGGCGATCCGGGGCATGCCCAGGGGCGTTGTCGAACGGCTCGATGCCAGGTAGGTGCGGACTCGAGCGGCCAGATCGGCGATGCGCGCCGAGTCGCCGGGGTCGTCACAGGCGCCGGCGGCCGCCTCGAGCACGCCGGCAGACTCGAGGAGGAGCTCCATGCCCGTACCGCGCTCGCCGGCTGTCACGGGGTGCCGAAGAACTTGGCCCGACAAGCCGGGCAGACCCACCATTTGGCCTCGAGGGTCGGATCGGTGGACGGAGCAATGGAGAAGAACCCCCGGCACCGCCCGCATTGCCGAGGAGCCGGCCCGTCGGGATTATCGGATCCCAGCTGGCTCATGGGCGACTGGGCAGTTGTCTCGTGACCCATGATGGGATCGTCGATCCTGTCCCCGGAAGCGGGGACGCTCGGGCTCTCGGTGAGCCACCCTGACCGTACACCGCAATGGTCGATCGGTCGGACGGAGGGCGGATGGCTTCCGGTCGCCGGGCCGGTCCCGCCCGTGGTGGGCCTCGTGGCGCCGTCAGGCGGGGCGTGCAGCCAGTCGTCGGAGGGGGGGCAGGGTGGGCGGCGGCTGCTGGCGGGGCGGCAATTGGGCCAAGAGCTCCGTTGTCGCCTCGGTCACCTGGCGGACCGCTCGCTCAATCGCCTCTTCGGTGCGGGACGAGGTCGACTGGACCCCGCTGACCTTACGGACGTACTGGCGGGCGGCCGCCTCGATCTCTTGGGGCGTGGCCTCGGGCTCGAGCCCACGAAGGGTTGTGATGTTCCGACACATGAAGACAAGGCTACGAGGAGCGGACCCGTTCCTGCCACCGTTGGTCAGCGGGTGGTTGCGTACGCCTCCTGGATCCGGGTCCGGCGTCCGGGGTCGAGGTATTTGACCGCTTCTCGCACCGTGACTCCCGAGGCCCGGGCCACCCTGGGTTCGATCCAGTCGGCGACCAGCTCCGGCCGCCGCCGGCTCGTGTCCCGCAGGACCCAGCCGATGGCCTTGCGGATGAAGAATTCCCGCTCGTCGAGCATGGCGTCCGCGTAGCGCGAGAACCGCTCGAAGTCGCCCCCACCGTGGCGGAGGGGAACCAACAGTGACAGCAAAGCTGATCGCCGCATCCAGAAGTCCTCGTCCGACGCCCATCGGTCGAGTACCCGGCTCCACGCGCCGGGGGAGGAGACGACCAGGGTCCCGACCACATCGGCGGCCAGAGAGTCGACGTAGGCCCAGGTTCGCGCCGTGCGGAGCAGGTGCTCGAGCATGGGCCCGTCGTCAACACTCAATGCGTCGGGCGGGGCCAACTTGAGCAGCTCCACGGTGGCCATGCGGTGTTCGTGAACGCCCGACCCCCACAGGCGATCGACGTTGGCGATGAGACCGTCGTGATCGAGGCCGCCGTTCTTCGTCCAGGATTCTCGTACCAGCCGGCGGGTGGCGGGTACCCCGACGCCCAGGAACGTCAGCTCACTCCTGAGGTAGGCCCGCTCCTTCTCCGCTCGGCCTGGATCCGCCAGCTTGGCCAGCCCCGACTCGATGAAGTCACCCACTGCGTCCGGATCACCCATCGGGACCCAGCCTCGCGCACCCACCTCGGTAGGGTGGTGCGATGGCCCGGTTGCTCGTGGTGCACCACACGCCCTCACCGGCCATGCACACCATGTTCTCCGAAGCGGTGGCCGGCGCCAACGATCCGGCCATCGTGGGTGTGGAAGTCGTCGTGCGCCCGGCATTGACCGCCTCAGCCACCGATGTGCTGGAAGCCGACGGCTACCTCCTGGGGACGCCGGCCAACCTCGGGTACATCTCCGGCGCGCTCAAGCACTTCTTCGATCAGATCTACTACCCGTGCCTGGAAGCAACGACGGGGCGCCCCTTCGGGGCCTATCTGCACGGTGACAACGACACCACGGGTGCGGAGAGGGCCATCGACGCCATCACCACCGGGCTGTCGTGGCGGCGGGCGCAGCAGTACGTGACGGTGGCCGGTCCCGTCGACCGTTCCGCCCTGACCGAGTGCCGAGAGCTCGGCGCGGCCCTGGCTGCCGGGTTGTCGCTCAGTATCTAGGCTCTGGACATGCCCGCGGACCTGACCGCCGAGGAACTGCTCACGACGACCCGGGTCGTCCGGAAGCGCTTGGACTTCGAGAGACCGGTGGAGCGATCGGTCATCGAAGCATGTCTCTCCATCGCCGTTCAGGCCCCGACTGCTTCCAATCGGCAGGAATGGCACTGGATCTTCGTGACCGATCCCGATACCAAGCAGGCTCTGGCCGATCTCTATCGTTCCGACGAGGGCGAGTACCGGCGCCTTCCCTTTCCCGAATTCGGTGACCAGGATGTGCGAGCTCAGCGGGCTGACGCCGTCGGTTCCTCGGCCGCCTATCTCCAAGAGCACATGCAGGATACGCCTGTCCTGTTGGTGCCGTGCCACCTGGGTCGGGTGGATGACGCGCCGGTGGCCACGCAGGCCGCCCTCTGGGGCTCGTTGCTGCCCGCGGTGTGGAACCTCTTTCTCGCGCTGCGGACGCGGGGCCTGGGCGCGGCGTGGACCAGCGTCCTCCTCCGGCACGAACGCGAGGCGGCGGCATTGCTCGGGATCCCCTACGAGTCCTACACCCAGGGAGGCCTTTTCCCTATCGCTTACACCAAGGGAACGGAGTTCCACCCTGCGGCCCGCCGCCCGCTGGCCGAGATCATCCACTGGGATCGCTGGTAGAAACCCTGGTTCCTCCGGGCCGCTCGGACACGGGCGGGGCTACGGCCCGACGTCACCCGATCGTGGCTGTCGGCCCGCTCTCCTACAGGTGAAGGCCATGCCCTCCTTGGCCTAAATTCAACGGGAGCGACCGGTCAGAGCGGGGGTGAGCGCATGAGCGACAGGTCAGCACTGGACGAGACCGCCTCGGGAGAGGCCGTCAGGGAGGCCCGCGTGCTGTCGGGGCCCGCCCTTCGCCTGCTCAAGGCGGCCGACACCCTCTTCTACGCCCAGGGTGCTCCGGCCACCACGGTTCGGGAGATCACCCTCGCCTGCGGCCTCACCCCGGGGGCGATGTACAACCATTTCACCTCGAAGGACGAGCTCCTCTATGTCCTGGTGCAGTACCGCCACGCCCGACTGGAGGAAGACGTGGCTGCCGCCCTGGCCCCGCTGGACGGCGACCCCGTCGCCGGGCTGACCGCCATCGTCCAGGTCTACGTGCGCATGCACCACGGCGGGAGGCAGAGCGCCCAGGTGGCCAACCGCGAGTACCGGCACCTGTCGGGACCACAACTCGATGAGGTGCTGGGCATCCGCCGGCGTCTCCGCAACCGGATGGTGGCCGTTCTCAAAGAGGGAGCGCGCACCGGATCCTTCGACATCTGGGGCCAGGGCGAGTCGAGATCGTTCACGGTTACCGCCGCCACCATCCTCGACATGTGCATTCACAGCAGCCAATGGCTTCATGACGGGGGTCCCATGGGGATCGACGAGCTGGAGCGTTATTTTGTGGCCATGGCCATGCGCATGGTGGGCTGCGGCGACGGTGGGCAGCAATGACGGCATGTGTGTTCGGGTCCCGGGGGGTCAGCCACTGAACGCCCCGGTGGAGGCGGTCCGCGCCTGAGCCGGGTTTCCTGAACTGGGGTTCCCATGATCAGCGCCGTCCGATGCAGGCGGCCGGTGCGGCGCCAAGTACTGTGCCCAGTCGTGCCCAAGAACGCTCGACGGCCGACTCGGCCCCTCGCCCCCAGCCGGTTCCTCGAGGGGCTGAACCCCCGGCAGCGCGAGGCGGTCGAGCACGGGTCCGGACCACTCCTGGTCGTGGCCGGCGCGGGCTCGGGGAAGACCAAGGTGCTCACCAGCCGCATTGGCTATCTGATCGCCACCGGCCGGGTGAGCCATGATCGGGTCCTGGCCATCACCTTCACCAACAAGGCAGCCCGGGAGATGAAGGCGCGTCTGGGTGCGTCTCTCGGGCCCCTGGTGGCGGAGATGTGGGTGTCGACCTTTCATGCCGCGTGCGTCCGGATGCTGCGACCCTACGCCGACCGTGTCGGCCTGAAGAGGAATTTCACCATCCTCCAGGAGGACGACTGCAAGAGGCTGCTCCGAGATGTCACCGACGATGTGGGATTCGATGCCAAAGAGGTGCCGGTGGGAGGAACCAAAGCCGTCATCAGCTCGGCCAAGAACGGGCTCGTTGATGAACGGGCTCTCTCGCTGGCCGCCACCGACAAGAAGGCCACCGCGCGGGCCCGCATCTTTCGCGAGTACCAGGCTCGGATGCAGCGGGCCAACTCGGTCGACTTCGACGACCTCTTGGTCCATGTGGTGACGTTGCTCACCGACCACGCCGACGTGCGGGAGCACTACCAGGGCTTGTTCGACTACGTCCTCGTCGACGAGTACCAGGACACCAACCGGGCCCAGAGCGCCATCGTGGAGCTGCTGGTGGGCGGGCACGGCAACCTGTGCTGCGTGGGCGATGGTGATCAATCGATCTATGGCTTCCGGGCCGCCGATGTCGGGAATATCTTGAATTTCCACCACACCTTCCCGGGCACGGTGACGGTCACCCTGGAACAGAACTACCGCTCGACCGAGACGATTCTCGACGCCGCCAACGCGGTCATCGCCCGAAACGAGAGCCGCCCCGATAAGACCTTGTGGAGCCAGGCCGGCGAAGGAGCCCGGATCGTGGTGCGCGAGGCGGACGACGATGCCGACGAGGCCTCCTGGCTGGCCGAAGAGGTGGCCTCCCTGGTGGCGAGGGGGTCCCGACCCGGCGATGTAGCCGTGCTCTGTCGGGCCAAGGCCCTGGCCCGGCCGGTGGAAGGGGAGCTGGTGCGCCACGGCCTCCCGTGCAAGACGGTCGGGGGCACCCCCTTCTTCGAACGCAGGGAGATCAAGGACCTCATGGCCTACATGGGCATGGCCGCCAACCCCGACGATGAGCTCTCGTTCCGTCGTTGCGTGAACGTACCTCGACGCGCCGTCGGCGACAGCAGCATCAAGCGACTGCGTGCCTTCGCCCGGACCTATGCGCTCCCGTTGGGCGAAGCCCTCGAGCGGCGGGGAGAGATCGATGAGATGCCGGTGTTGGCCGCCGAGGGCCTGGGCCAGTTCATGTCCGTGCTCGACCGCATGCGGGAAGCCGACGCCAGCGATGGGCCGGCGGCGGCCCTGGACGCCATCCTGGCCGATGGGCGTTTCATGAGCGAGCTGCTGGGCAAGGCTATTGATGAGGAGGAGGAGCTGTACCGGACCGAGAGTGTCGAGCAGCTCCGCGCCATTGCTGCCGACCACCGCAGCATTCCCGATCTGTTGGAGATGGCGAGCCTGCTCACCCTGGCCGACGACATCGATGACGATGGATCGCGGGTCTTGTTGATGACCATCCACGCGGCCAAGGGCCTCGAGTTCCCTACGGTGTTCGTCGTGGGCATGGAAGAGGGCATATTCCCCGATCGGCGCTGTCTCGAGGATGCCGAGATCGAAGAGGAACGCCGGCTGGCCTATGTGGCCATCACCCGGGCCAAACACCGCCTCTACCTGTCGCACGCCCGGCGGAGGCGCACGTTGCACCAGGTTCAAGAGAACGAGCGCAGCCGCTTCCTCGACGAGATCCCGGTGGAGCTGATCGACGGCCTGGATGAGCCCATGGCCGCTTCGGCCGAGGGCGAGCCCGACCGGTTCGCCCTCCTCAAGGCCAACTTGGGCCTGTAGGGGCGTCGTTCCCGACGGTCGGGCCGGGCCCGGGCCCCGACGGCCCAGCGTCCTCGGTCTCCAACGGCGGACGGGCGTGGGCCCGGGCCGAGTCGACCGTGGGGGCCGCGTTCCGAGCGGCAACCTTTTCGGCTGCCGGGTTGGTGGGCGCCGTCGTGTGAGCGGCAGCCTTCTTGGCCGGTGCGGACTTCTTGGCCGGTGCTGCCTTCTTGGCCGCTGATTTCCGACTGGGAGCCTTCTTGGCCGGTGCAGCCTTCTTCTTGGCCACCGGACGGTCCGAGCCGACCGCCGGGGAAGAGACATCGGGTACGTCGATACCGGCAGCCCGTACGGCATCGGCGGCATCGGCGCTGCGATAGGTGGCGGGCCCGAGGCCGGCGGCATCCAGCAGTTCGTCGAGGGCCAGCGGGATGGCGGCGGCCAGGTGCCACACCTTCGGGATGGCCTCCGGACAGGCCATCATGCCCCAGTACAGAACGCCGCGGTAGCTCATGATCGTGATGTTCACGCCCAGCCCGTCCATGACCGGGCCCAGGGGAAATCCGGCCTGGAGCTCGGCTCCTCCGAAATAGAGGGGGAAGTCGGGACCGGGAACATTGGAGATCACCAGGTTGGCGATGGGCCGGTGCCGCTCGGCCAGCCTCATCCGGCTGTAGAGGCGGGCGCCGGCGGCGAACACGTTGGGGGTTGCGTGTTCAGTCCAGTTGAGCAGGGTCTCAGCTCCCAGCGCATTGTGCTCCTCCTTGGCCCCCCTGGTTCCTTGGTGAATCGCCTCCAACTGGGCTAGTGGGTCCTCGAGCTGGGCCGGCAACTGCACGAACATCGACGACACCTTGTTCGACCCGGCCATGTCGGGATTGCTGGGTCGAACCGAAACGGGGACGACAGCCACCAGTGGCTTGTCGGGCAGCTCGTCGCCGTCGATCAGAAATCGCCGTAACGCACCGGTGCAGACGGCCAGGACCACGTCGTTGACCGTGGTGCCCCTGGCGTCCTTCAGCCGTTTCACATCGTCGAGCCCAATGGCGGACAGGGCTACCGACCGCCGCCTGGTCAGCGAGCCGTTGAACGACGTCCGGGGGGCGGACAGGGGCAGCGCCGCCTTGCCCAGTCCCGGACGGCTCTCCGATCCCTGGCGTACCTGGCGGACGCGCAGGATGCGCTGCCCGGTGGTGAAGACGTCCTTGGCCATCTCGAACGGGCGCACGGTCCGGGCGATCACAGCCTGGGTGATCAACTCGAGGCTGGAGGGCACGTGGGTGTCGACGATGCCCGGGTCGGGAGCCGGTCGCTCGGGAGGATCAGGTTCCAGGTCGAAGAGGACCGACAACAGTTCCGCCCCGGACACCCCGTCCACGGTGGAGTGGTGCATCTTGGCGATGAACCCGATGCGACCATCGGACAGACCTTCGATGATCCACATCTCCCACAGGGGCCGGGCCCGATCCAATGGTCGTCCGGTGATGTCGCCGGCGATGGAGGCCAGCTCCCGCAGCCCCCCGGGGCCGGGGACAGCCGCCAACCGGACGTGGTAGTCGATGTCGAAGTCCGGATCGTCGACCCACACCGGGTGGCCGAACCGGAACGGCACCTCGACCAGTCGGCGCTGGAAGACCGGGGCGTGGGGGACGCGCCGGGCGATGAATTGTTTCAGCGCCTCGAACGAGTAGCCCCCGGGAATGGTGGAGGGATCGATGATCGTGGTCATGGCCACGTGCATGTGGAGAGTGGGTGTCTCCACATACAAGAAGCTGGCGTCCAGTCCGGTCAGTCGTTCCACGGTGCCTCGTGCCTTAGTGCTTTGATGGAGTGGTGCCCTGGGTGTTCGTCGCCGTCAGCTTGGTCGGTGCCGCCTTCGTGGTCAACGCCTTCTTCCCGTTCCGGAGGGAACCGCTGACCGTGGTCAGCTTCGCTCTCGGGTGGATTGCCGGGGAACTCCCCATACAGATGATCGTGGTGCAAGGTGCCCTCACTGCCGTATTTGCCTGGGCCGGGGCATTCGCTGCCTGGCCCGGATGGGTCGGTTTGGCCATCGCGGTGGCCTCGTGGTGCGGTCTGGCCCGCCTGGCCGTCATCGGCCATCAGGCAGGTCATCTAGTGACAACGGCTCTGGACGACGCAACTGGCGGTCCCGTACCCGCCGACGACATCGACCTGACTCCGGCCTGGAACTACTGGTGGCGCCTGGCCATCGCCGTTCCGTTTCGATGGCGCTCGATCAGGCGGGTCAAGAACATCGACTACTGGGCCGACGGCAACTACCGCCACAAGCTCGACATCCTCCAGCGTCGCCGTGGGCATCCCGAGCGGGGCCCTGTCCTCTTGTACATCCACGGCGGGGCCTGGATGATCGGGGACAAGAAGCAGCAGGGCATCCCCATGATGCACGAGCTCATCGAGCGGGGCTGGGTGTGCGTGGCCATCAACTACCGACTGAGCCCCCGGGCCACCTGGCCCGAGCACATCGTGGACTGCAAGCGGGCCCTGGTCTGGATCCACGAGCACATCGCCGAGTACGGCGGAGACCCCGACTTCATCGCCGTGTCCGGTGGATCGGCCGGCGGCCACCTGGCTTCGCTCCTGGCCCTGACCCCGAACCAGCCCGAGTGGCAGCCCGGATTCGAGGATGCCGACACCACCATGCAGGCCTGTATTCCCTACTACGGGGTCTACGACCTCACCGGTGACCCCGCCACCTCGGGGGCCTACGGGCCCGGGCTGGTCGACCTGCTCGAGAAGCGGGTGTTCAAGACGACCATCGGCGATCATCCCGACCTCTTCCGGCAGGCGTCCCCCACCCATCGGGTCGGCCCATCGGCCCCCCCGATGTTCGTGCTGCACGGAGTGAACGACACTCTGGTACCGGTCACCATGGCCCGGGACTTCGTGGCCCGGTTGCGGGCCGTCTCCGCCTCGACCGTGGCCTACGTCGAGCTCCCCCGTACCCAGCACGCCTTCGACGTCCTGGTCTCGATCCGGTGCCGGCACACCACCATGGGGGCGATCCGGTTCCTGGAGGCGCTGCGACACCGAACCGGCCCGCCGGCAGCGGACGCAACCCCCAGAAAACTGTCCTC
>DATMMO010000341.1:0-12400 GCA_035569695.1 Acidimicrobiales bacterium
GCCGGGCCGTGCAGGGTGGCGATCAGGGCGGTCGGGGGAACGGTGAACGTCGACGGGATCACCGTGGTGGTCGTGGTCGGACCGGAAGCGCTCGTCGACGATGTCGACGTGCGCTTCGAGGTGGTCGGGTGGGCGACCCACCACCCGAACCCGGCCAGAGCCACCAAGACAATCAGCCCCACCAACGTCCGGAACACCCGCCAGAGGCGTCGGCTGCGTCGGGTTCCTCGGGGTCGGTGTCGGGGTGGCATTGTGAGCGCATCCTTGGTGGAACACCAGGCTGGGGTGCGCGGGTCACACTAACGTCCACGCCGGTCTGCCGCCGGGATATGCCCAGACGGCGAGCCTTGGATGCCCTAACATGCTGCCCGTGTCTGATCCGAGTCGCCCCTGTCTCGGGTGCGAGCAGCACGGCCATTTGAACAGGCGGCGCTTTCTCACCCTCCTGGCTACGGGAGCCTCGTTGGCCCTGGCCGGCTGTACCACCGGGGCCCGGGCCCTGAGCCGGACCAAGGCGACGACCAAGCCTTCGCCGCTGCCGCTCACCCCCGTGGCCCCACCGGCGCCCATCCTGGCCGATGCCAATGCGGGGCCACCCCTCACCCTGGGGCAGATCCCTCCGGCCCGACCCGGTGCCCCCGTCCTGGTGTGGCACGGGCCGGCCGCGACCCAGCAGATCGCTCTCACCATCGATGACGGCTACTGCGCCGACTGCATCGCCAAGTACGTCGACTTCGCCTCTAGTTCCGGCATCCACATCACGTTCAACCCGAACGGCGTCTACGACTCGCTGTGGACGCCGCAGATCGTGGAGACGCTGCAGCCCCTCATCGCCAACAAGCAGGTCCAGATTGGCAACCACACCTGGGATCACGCCGACCTACGGCCGCTTTCCGCCGCAGCCATCGCCACCGAGCTCAATCGGAACGAGGAGTGGATCCAGACCAAATTCGGGATCACGTCCCGGCCCTGGTTCCGGCCGCCCTTCGGGTACTACAACCAGCGGATCAACACCACCGCGGCCAACCTCGGCTTCACCAACATCATGATGTGGAACGGGAGCTTCGGGGACTCCGAGGTGATCAGTCCCCAGCAGCTCATGAACCTGGCTCAGCAATACCTCACCCCGGGGACGATCGTGCTCGGCCACCTGAACCACCCCACCGTCCTGTCTCTCTTCGGGCAGATCCAGTCCCTCATCGCCGAACGGAACCTCGATCCCGTGACCCTCGACGAGATGTTCGGCACCTCGCGCATCACGGGCTGATCCCGTCGGCGGGACCATCGCCGTTTGCTGTGGAGACGCTGAAAATGGCGTCTCTGAGGTCGAGACCCTCACCTCTAGTGTTCATCGCCATGGCCAGACACTCGTTGGGGGCGACGCGGGCGACACGCCCCGATACCCCCGGGGACCAGGACGACGACGGCATACGCCTGGCCGTGTCCACCACGGGATTGACCAAGCGCTTCGACGACAGGGCGGTGGTCGACCAGCTGGCCCTGGCCATTCCGGCCGGATCCATCTGCGGGTTCGTGGGTCCCAACGGCGCTGGAAAGACCACGACAATCAGGATGCTGCTCGGACTGATCCGGCCCAGCAGCGGACGGGGCACCGTGCTCGGCGGTGACCTCAGCGATCCGGCCAGCTATCTCGACAAGGTGGGGGCGCTCATCGAGTCCCCCGCCTTCTATCCCCAGCTGACCGGGCGCGACAACCTTCGCGTCCTGGTCCGCCTGGGTCGCATCTCGACCCGCCCCATCGACGACGTACTCCACCGGGTCGGCCTGGCCGAACGAGCCTCCGACCGCTATCGGACGTACTCGCTCGGCATGAAGCAGCGCCTGGGCATCGCCGCCGCACTGCTGGTGAGCCCGGAGCTCCTGGTCCTGGACGAGCCCACCAACGGGCTCGACCCCGCCGGCATCCTCGAGATGCGTGGGCTGATCCGATCCCTGGCCGATGACGGCATCACCGTATTCGTGTCCAGTCACCTGATCTCGGAGATCGAGCACATCTGCGACCACGTGGTGATGATCCAGGCCGGCCGGACCGTCTACCAGGGCCCGGTGGCGGAGCTCCGCGCCCGGCAGGGCTCGGACATCGTGGCCCGGCCCGAGCAGGTACAGGATCTCGATCGACTGACCGACGTCCTGGCCGCGGCGGGATACGAGGCACGGGTGGAGCCCGAGTCCGGCGCGGTGATCATCACCACCGGCGTGGACGGTGCCGCTCCGGTGAACCGGGCGGCCATGAACGGCGGCATCACCCTGGCATATCTGGCCGAACGCCACCGCAGCCTCGAGGATGCGTTCTTCGAGCTCACCGGCACCCACTCGCGCGACGCCCAACAGCGCCGCGAGCTCGAGGCGGTCCAATGATCGTCGGTGCCTTCCGCAGTGAGTGGATCAAGCTGCGCCGGCCGAGCCTGTTCCTGGCCACCTACATCGGGCTGGCCGCCGCGGCCTCGGCCTTCACCATCTTGATGTTCAGCCAGGCCAAGAAGACCAGTGGCGGGGACGGGGGGCTTCCGAGCCTCACCCAGCTGGGCCAGCCCAACGGGCTCGTCCACGGGCTCAGTCGGGCCACCATCCTCCTCGGCATCGTGGCCTTCGGCATCGCCGCCTCCCAGATTGCCAGTGAGTACAGCCTGGGAACGTTGCGTCAGCTCCTGGTCCGCCAACCGCGCCGGCCCGTGCTCCTGGCGGGCAAGTACCTCGGGGTGCTGAGCTTCCTGGCCATCGCGCTGGTGTTTGCTGCGGTGATCGCCGCCGTGGTCGCCTTCGGCATGGCCCACAGCCGACACGTCCCTACCGGGGCATGGACTTCTTCGGCCGGGATCAGCGACCTGACCCGGGCCCTGGGTGACCTCGTCCTGGCCGTGGTGGGCTATGCCAGCCTCGGTCTCGCCGTGGGCCTGTTCCTGCGCTCGTCGGTGTTTGCCGTCATCATCGGTTTTGCCTGGCTCCTCCCCGTCGAGAGCATCATCATGAAGATCGTCCCGGGCACGACGCCCTGGTTGCCGGGCTCGGCCCTCACCATCGTCGGTGAGGGAGGTACGCCGAGCCTGAGCTACGGACATGCCCTGCTCGTCAGTGTGGCCTATGTGCTCGTGGCCGCCGTAGTGACCACCGTCGCCTTCGTCCGTCGTGACGTGACCGCCTGAGCGGCTCGATAACTCGATCCTGGCAGCTCGATTGGGCAGCTCGATTGGGCAGCTCGATTGGGCAGCTCGATTGGGCGGTCAGGGGTACGCGTGTCGAGGACCGGGTGCCGGTTCCGCCACCGTGGCCTCGTGACCTGACCCTCCGTTTTGTCCTTGGATCGGGCCGGAAAACTCGCTCACTCGGCCGTTCTCCACGATGAAGAGCTCGAGGGGGCCAGAGGGCGGCGTTGTATAGGTGTGACTGAACGTGGCTTCCGAATTCTCGACCGGAGCCGGAGTCGTACCCAACGTCGTCGCGCCGTCTCCCCAGGAGACGGCATAGAGGTTCTCGGTCGTGTCAGCATTGCGGATCATGACGCTATAGGTGCCGTCGCTGTTGAGATGGTCCGTCCCGAGTTGGTGCACCGAGAGCCGGTCATGCAGCTCGTCGGCCAGCGCTCGCGGCTGAGTCACGGCATCCTGCAAGATTCCGGCCGCATCGCAGCAGGGGGGGTTGGGATCCGGGGGATCAGGCGCTCCACTGGCGGTCGAGTTGTTCTTGTTCTCCGACACGGTGCCGCCATACAGCTTGTTGCCATTCCCGGCCGCTTTGAGAGCATCGCGAAAAACGGCAGGCGAGGGGATACCGAGCCAATCCTTGAACTCGGGCAGCGTTATTCCGGCTGCTCCAGTAGCTACTCCGCGGGCCCAAGCCATGCAGTTGTTCGAGGTGAGGCGGTAACGGGTCGGATTCTTCCGCTGGCCGTTGATGAAGTTCAGCGTGCTGGTGCACTGGGTGGAGTTGGCGTACAGGGGGAAGCTGATGCGCCAACTCCACACCGTGTCGGCATTGGACTTGATGTCGCCCTTCGTGTCGTTGTACCAGTTGTCGATCGGGTACTTGCCCCAGATGTTATGAGTCACGGTGCCGTCCGTACTCCGTTCCTTGAGGTCGACAAAAGCATGACCGACCGCACTGGCGCCGGGCGCCCCGACCGTGGTGTAGAGGATGAGATCGCAGGATGGGACGGTGTAAGCACCTGCGGGATTGGCCGAGACCGCGGCAACGACTGGAACGGCCAGGAGACTCAGCGCCGTGCAGACAAGGAGCCGGACTCCGACGCCCCGAGCCAACCGCCTGAACGGTGTCACGAGATTGCTCACTGTGGATCCCTGGTCGCTGCACCAGCGGTCATCGTCTTCTCCTTCAATGGGACGGCAGTGGGCCGTCAGTATACGTACACCGAACCAGATGGCAACACCCAGGTCACGGCCATGATCAACGGCGTCGCTCTTCCTCTCGCCGCCCGGCCGGAAACGCCCGATGAGACCCAGATCCGGCGAAGCCCGATCGCCCCGCGATCAGCCCAGCGGTGACGCCGCCGTGACCGGCACCTCGCCCCCCAGGAGGTCGGCGGTCCGCTGGGCACTGCGGCGGGCCCGGCCCGAGGTGGTCACCACGCCGAGGACCAGGACAACCAGGCCGCACCCGGTGATGATCCACCAGCCGGCGTGGCTGGCCGCGGCCAGTCCGGCCCCCATCGAACCGTGCAGGCTCGACGTGGCCGCCACCCCCACCACGGCAACCCCCAGGGCCTGCCCCACCTGGCGGCTGGTCGAGGCTACTGCCGCGGCCACGCCGGCCTGGGCAGCCGGCATGCCCGACACCGCGGTCTGGCTGATCGGCGGGTTGACCAGGCCGAAGCCGATCCCGAACAGCAGGTAGGAGACGATCAGCCACGTGAACGACGTGGTGGCGCTCAACCCGGTCAGCATCAGGCTGCTGACAGCCAGGGCGCAACCGGACACCACGAGCGGGGGGCGAGCCCCTCGCCGACCGACGATGGCGCCCGAGATGGGCGACATGATGATGGTCATGGCCGCCATGGGCAACGTGTACAGGCCAGCGTCAAGCGGGGACAGTCCCCGGACGTCCTGCAGGTACAGGGTGTTGAGGAACAAGAACCCGCTAAAGGCAGCGAAGGAGCTGACCGCGATGAGCGTGGCCCCCGAGAACGGCGTGCTCCGGAAGAAGCGGACGTCGATGAGCGGCTCGTCCCGTCGCCGCTCGTACCAGACAAACGAGCCCAAGCTCACGACAGCCAGTGCGAAGAGGCCAACGATCTGGTCCGACCCCCAGCCGGCCTGGGGCCCCTCGATGATCGAGTAGGTCAGCGAGGCCAGGAACACGATGACCAGAATCTCGCCGACGGGGTCGAGCCGACGGGGATGGTCCGCTTTGGACTCGGGCACGAAGCGGGCGGTGAGAGCGATGGCGGCCACCCCGACGGGGATGTTGACCCAGAAGATCGAGCGCCACCCCACGGCGTGGACGAGGACGCCACCCACCACCGGGCCCAGACCCAGGCTGATGCCGATCACCGCCCCCCACGCCCCGAGGGCCTGGGCCCGCTCTCTGGGGTCGTCGAACGTGTTCCGGATGATCGACACCGCCACCGGGTTGAGCATCGATCCCCCCACGGCCTGCACCATGCGGAAGACGACCAGCCACACCAGGCTCGGAGCCAGACTGCATAACAGTGAGCCAAGGGTGAAGATGACCAGCCCCAGCTGAAAGGTGCGCCGCCGCCCGAACCGGTCGGCCATCGATCCCGACAACATCAACAAGCTGGCCAGTACGACCAGATAGGCATCGATGGTCCACTGGAGCCCGGCCACCGAGGCATGGAACTCCCGCTGGATCGACGGCAGGGCCACGTTGACGATGGTGTTGTCCATGCCCACGATGAGCAGGCTCATGCAGCACACGGCCAACACGATGAGCCGCTTCCGGCGGTCCAGGTCGGTCACCGGTGCGGTGCGCTCGCTGTCCCCCGTCTGGCGATGTCGTCGTGCACCTAATTCACTTTAGGAGGACGAGACGCTGTTCAATCGACTTGAACGATGTGCCAAACGTTGAGAAAGCCGCGTGACTCTGGGCCCAGAGTTCTGGTCGGATAGCACCGAAGTCTGAGGACCGTCACCAGACTCTCGTCGATTGACCTTCGACCATCAGCACGAACGCTGTCCATCAGCGAGACAGCCTCGTGCATCTCCCTGCGGTCGAGCTCGTCGGCTTCGAGCGCTGCCGCCTCAGCCTGGAGCGCCTCCTTGCGACGGATGGCAGCGACAGCGTCACATCACGTGATACAAAAAGCCAAAGCCCCTCCCCCGCCTCCGTCCCCGGGACCGCCGCCCGCGGCCCTGGGACCGCCGCCTCGTTGAACCTTCGGACCACCTGACGAGGGTGGAGCGGGCAGCTGATGGTAGCCATTCGCCGTCACTTCGTCACGGTGGTCGTGCCCGGAATGTCGCGGCCACAGAAGGCATTGGGTGAAGTCGGCGTGAACCCCGTCTTTCCGGCGAGCAGGTACCACCCGCAGGATTGGGGCATGTCTTTGCCGAAGATGGTCGAGTAGTTGATCGGGTTGGGCAGGATCCCGTTGCCGTTGTAGGACTTGAGACTGCGCAATCCCTTGATCACGGCCGCCTGGGTTGGGTTCGGCCTGGCCAGTTGGATCCCCTTGATCATCAGGTCGGCTCCCAACCAGGCCTCGTATTGCGAGAAGGCCGGGAACTGCGACTTGGAAAAGTTCTCATACTTCTGCAGGGCGGCCGACATCTGCTGGGTGCCCGCGTTGGGAACCGAGACGGGCCGGAACTCGGAGTAGAAGTAGTACCCCTGCAGTGACTGCCAGACCGGGCTATTGACCACCGACGACTCATAGCCCGTGGGGAGCACGACCGCTTTCAGTTTGACTCCCGCTTGCTTGAGCGACGTAGCCAGAGCGAAATTGGACTGGTCCGTCAGGCCGGCATAGACAGCATTGACGTTCTTCTGCTTGGCCACCAGCGCCGCGGTGGTGAAATCCACGCCGCCAAAGGGAACAGACGTGTCGAGTACGGCCTGTTTGCCACCGGCGTGAACCATCGAGCTGGCGGCACCGACGGCCGAACGGATCGACGAGGGGGAGACCCCGTTCGCATAGGTGCCGATCCTGTTGCCACCGTGAGCCACCAAGAAATTGCCGATCGCCGTGTTCACGGGATATGTCGTGTTCACACTGCCGGTGTCGGAGGCGAACATGTTGGTGTACGGCTGCGTTCCCCACTCCGGACCGTCGAAGCTCCCGCCCGTCACCGGCACCCCTTGTTGGTTCGGGTACTTGGCCGCCTGGAAGAACAGAGGGCTAACCGAAACGATGCCCAAAGCACCCTTGGAGAGCGCTTCCCGAACGGCGGTCACCACGTTGGTGGTCTGATCGTCGATGACCAGGCCGACGATCTTGTGCCCGTTTACCCCACCTTGAGCATTCTGGAGTGCGATACGAGCCTTGAAGCCGGCTGGGGACGATGCGAACTCTGATGCTGCTGGCCCGGTCACCGACGTGACCAAGGCAATGGTGATCGGTGCCTTGGAACTGGCGGCCGAGGCTACGCCACCACCACCACCCACCAATCCTGCTCCCCCAGCGAGCGCCGCAACGACCAGCGAGGTCCGAACGACCCTTCTTCGAAACATCTTCCCCTCCTTCTAAGACAACGTTCCCCGACAAACCAGAGCTCGTCAGCCACCGCCTCGATCGGATTGCCCGGTCAGGCCGCTACAGCCCTTTGTCGAGCTCTCCCCCGGATCCCTCATCCAGCCGCTTTCCCCCGATGTGGACATGAGCGTCCGGAACCAGAAGCTGAGTATCCAACGGCCCCCCTCATGAGCGATGTTCGATTGCCCCGACGATGTCTCGTCCTCGGCGTCGACCCTTCCACTGCGGTTTGTGCACGGCGGACACTGCGTGGGGACGACCCGCCCTAAAGGTAAGTCACTTGACCTAGTCCGTCAAGCTTGGTTGTCTGAGGCTATGGTCACTTCCCCGATGCCATCACCAAAGGCTGCGAGATCGACGAAAGAAGCGCTGGTGCTCACGGGCGAGCGCCTTTTTGCCGTGCATGGCATCGACGGAGTTTCGCTGCGCCGGATCGGCACTGAGGCCGGGATGGGTATGAACACCGTCGTCCAGTACCACTTCGGATCGAAGGATCGTCTCGTCGAGGCCATCATGGTAAACCGGGTCGAACTCCTGGCCAGTCGACGCGCCCTCCTCGAAGAGCGCGTGCCACGAGATGATCTCCGCTCGGTGGTGGAGGCGCACCTCTTGCCCGTTATCGAGCTGGGAGAGGACCCGGAGTGCTACTTCCTCCTGTTCTTGGAGCAACTGCAACGTCACGGGCTCGGCGTCCACCCTTTTGACAACCTCTCGCCTGCTCAAAAGGCTTCGCAGCGTCACTACGTTCGCCGCGTGAGTAGGTTGCTGCCACGTGTTCCGCCTCAGCTCCGCGAACGCCGCATCAATCGGGCGTCCGCGATGTGCCTGCACACCTGCGCCGATCGTCAGCGGGCCCGCAATTTCGGCGCGACCATCGAACCGTACGCGCTTCACGTGAGCCAGCTCCTTGACGGTGTCGAGGCATTCCTTACCACCGCACCTTCAGAGGAAACGGTGCGAGCTCTCAGCAAGACATCGAAGCGGCCCACCTCACTGATGGCCATTCCGTGAGCGACTGATGGCCATTCCATGAGTCACGGATGGCCATTCCATGAGCGGCCGCCGCGAGGGGTCCACCGGCACCTGCCTGGTGGGAGAGGGTCCACATCGCATCGGCGTCTCCCTCCACAATCCCTGACCAGCCCTGCTCTGGCAGACTGTCTCGTCGTGTCAAACCTTGCCGATCACGACGCCGAGCGGAGCCTGCTCCTCCGCTCGGCATTCAGGGTCATCCAGCGCAATGGATATGCCAATGCGCAGATCACCGACATTCTGGCCGAGGCTGGGGTTGGGACACGAGCCTTCTACCGGCACTTCGCCTCGAAGGATGACGTCCTCCGGGAGCTGTTCCACGAAAACGCGACCAGAAGCCGCGAGATGCTCGAGCAGCGCATCAATGCAATGTCGGATCCCCTCGGCAAGCTCTTGGCCTGGATCGAAGAGATGCTCGACCTCGCCTATACCCCTCGCCGCCGCGATCGAGCTCGCCTCTTCCGCTCAGCCGCAGCGCAGGTTGCGTACGGCGATGAGGCCGATTTGGCCATCCGCGAGCTCTACGCCCCACTGACCGCCGTCCTCCGAGAAGGGTCGGCAACAGGTGCCTTTCCCACGTGCGACCCGATTCACGACGGAACCATCATCCATGCCATCGTCTGGCCCTACTTCACGGCCGCAGTACTTGAAGCTCCGCTCACGTCCAAAAAAGCCGCCTATCGAAACATCCTCCGCTTCTGCCTTCCTGCCCTCGGCGTGGATCCATCGGCCTGATACGAGTTTGCGCCCACGTGCGCTTCGTGAAAAAGTGTTTTTCACCGAACAAGGCCGACCGTCGTAGCTGATCATCTGCTCGCACGCGACGGCTGGATCTTTGATCGGCTCAGGTCGCTTCCAGATGCGATTTCGTGGCCGACAGACTTTGGGGGAAGACGATGACGACCGATCAGACTCGCACTGCCCTCGACGGTCTCGTCGTGATCGACACCTCGGCAACCCTCGCCGGCTCGATGGCCTCCAGCCTCCTCGCCGATTTCGGTGCGCACGTGACACTCATCGAGAAGCCTGGCGGTAGCGTCCTGCGATCCCAGCCGGCTTGGCCGTTTTGGGGACGGGGCAAGAACAGTCGCGTTCTCGACCTCTCCTCGTCGGAAGGCCGGGCCGAGCTGGCCGAGCTTGGCCGGCAGGCGGACGTGATGGTCGACACGTGGCGCCCGGGGGTGGCTGAGCGCCTCGGTGTGGGTGATGCGGACCTCCGACCGTTCAATCCGGGCCTGGTCTACGCATCGATCACGGGATTCGGTCGGGAACATCCTTGGTCGCGTTTGCGGGCATATGAGCCGGTCGTCATGGCCAAACTCGGTGGTCTGACGTCGTTCGGCAACCTGACTCGTCGTGAGGGTCCCTCGTTCGTCTCCACGCCGTACTGCAGCTTCAGTTCCGCCCAGCTGGCGCTGCACGGGATCCTGGCGGCCCTGATCGAACGCGAGGCGAGCGGTCTCGGCCAGTGGGTCGAAGTGACCCTGGCGCAGGGTTTGCTTGCCCACGACCCTTGGAATTGGTTGCTTCAGGTCCTGATCGCCCGACATGACCAGGCCTTCGCCGCGGCACCACCGTGGGATGTGGAACGCCTGGCGCCCAACTCGGCGATCATGATCCGCTTGATGGTCGGGTTGTCGGCCGACGGTCGCTGGATGCAGTTCTCGCAGACGACAGACCCACTATGGGCAGCCTTCTTGCGGGCCACCGATCTCGAGTGGACACGCCAGGACCCGCGCTTGGCCCAAGGCCCAGGCAGCGAGGACGTGTCCATCCGTGCCGAGTTCTGGGACCTCGCTCTGTCGGCCGTCCGATCGAAGACGTATGACGAATGGCTCGCCGTCTTCGATACCGAACCCGACGTATGGGCCGAGGTCTTCCGCGATGGCTCGGAGCTGTTGCACCATCCTCAACTGGTGGCGGACCACCGCACCGAGACGATCGTCGACCCGATCCTCGGACCCGTCCATCAGCCGGGTCCGCTGGCCATCCTCGACGAGATGCCGGCCTCATTGGTCGATTCCGCTCCCGCGCTGGGAGAACAACGACGGCCGATACCCCCGACCAGGCCCGATCCGGAAGGCGCGATTTCGCCGGCGCGATCCCCGGCGAAGACGCCGTTGGGGGGTACCACCGTCCTCGAGTTCGGCACATTCTTCGCCGCCCCTTACGGTGCCACGTTGCTGGGCGAACTTGGCGCCCGAGTCATCAAGGTGGAGCAACTAGAAGGCGACCCCATCCGCAACGTCATGCCATTTCCCGAGTTGGGAGCGGTCAAGGTGATGGCGGGCAAGGAGAGCGTCGGGGTCGATGTCTCGACGCCCGAGGGTCACGCCATCGCCATGGAGCTGGTCCGCCGGGCCGATGTGGTCCTGCTCGCCTTCCGCGCCGGCGTCGTCAGCCGTCTTGGGATTGAACCCTCCCAGCTCCGAGCCGTGAACCCCGACCTCGTGGTGCTGGAGGCACCCGGCTACGGTGTCGGGCCGCCGTATGGGAGCCGCCCGGCGTTCGCTCCGACCATGGGGGCGGGGTCGGGGATGGCCTTCCGCAACCTCGGAGGAGCCTCGAATGGGGAGTCAGGACTCGACCTCACAACCGACAACGTGAAGCGGGAGGCGATGCGGCTCAGCGCCGCGGCGATGGCGGTGGGCCAAGCCGATGGATTCTCGGCGCTGGCAGTGGCCACGACGATGCTCCTCGGACTGCTCGCCCGCTGCAGGACCGGTGGGGGCCAGACGATGTCCACCTCGATGCTGTCGACGATGGCACACGTCTTATCCGAAACCATGGTCGAGTACGAGGGTGCAGGGCCGATTGCCCCCGTCGATCCTGATCTCCTGGGTCATGGTCCCTGTTATCGCCTGTACCAGTGCAAGCAGGGTTGGGTCTTCCTCGCCGCTCCGAATCCTGGTGATCGGAGTGCTCTGGGGAAGGAGCTTGGGATCGAGCTAGGCGAAGACAACGACGCGCTGACCGATGCGCTGTCATCGGCCTTTGCGAGCAGGACTGCAGCTGCATGGGAAGAGCTGCTCACCGCCGTCGATGTGACCTGTGTCGAGGTCGCCCCGGAGACGACCGACGCCACGATCATGTTCGGTGAGGCTGGACGAAGCCTCGGTTTCGTCATCGACGCCCACCACGCCTTGCTCGAAGAGCACCCACGCCTGGCGCCGCTCGTCCGCTTCTCCCGCTCCACCACGGTCGTGGGACCGTCTCCTCTCTGCGGTGCGGACACGGACACCGTCCTTGAGGAACTCGGTTATGACGACGATCGGCGGACTCAGCTCCGCCAGGCGGGGGTGATCACATGAGCAATCCGATAGTGAGCGACGAGTGGCTTCGGGACCGGGCGGCGATCGTAGGCATTGGCCATACCCCCTGGGGCACTCGCGGTGAATATGCAGACAAGGGTCATCTCCGATTGGTCATCGAGGCAATCGTGGCCGCCTGCGACGACGCGGGGATCTCGCCGCAAGACGTCGATGGGTACAGCTCGTATTACACGTCGGTTGAACCCCCTGATCTGTACACCGCCTTTGGAGCCAAACGGCTGAGCTACTCCTCGCAAACCTGGGGTGGAGGCGGCTCATCGATGGGCGGCGCCTTCGCCAATGCGGCGATGGCCGTTGCCACCGGACAGGCCGAATACGTCGTGGTCCACAAGGTGATGACGATGGAGGG
>DATMMO010000342.1:0-2848 GCA_035569695.1 Acidimicrobiales bacterium
AATATCCCGATTGATCCCGATCCCGTCGCCTCCGGCATGGTTGGACGCCAACATCGAGCGGCTCGCCGACGCTACCCGACGGCACGACGCTGAACGGGTACGCCGCCTCCTCTTCGCCCTTGCCGGAATCGAAGAGGAGAATGCCTATCCCGATCTGACCACCTCGGGAATCGAGATAGGCGCCTTTCCGGCATCCCCCATCCGACTGAGGCTCGAGACCGCCGACGAGGACACGCCGAAGGGGGCGTAGTGGTTCATTCGAATGCGGATCGCCTGGTCGTCGTCGGGCAGGGCTACACCGGCCTCCCCGTCGCCATTCGGGCGGTCGAGGTGGGATTCGACGTTACTGGCTTCGATGTGGACGGAGACAGGGTCAAGCGGTTGGTCGCTGGTGATTCCTTCGTCGAGGACGTCACCGCCGACAGGTTGTCGCGGGCACTGGCCAGCGGCCGCTACGAGCCCACCGACGATCCGGCACGGACACATGGATTCGACGTCGCCGTCATCGACGTCCCCACGCCCCTCACCGACGGAGTGCCGAATCTCTCCCACGTCCGAGACGCCGCCGCCATGCTGGCCCTTTCGCTGCGACGGGGAGCCACGGTGATCCTTGAATCGACCACCTACCCGGGCACCACCGAGGACCTGGTGGCGGGCCTCCTCGAGGAGGGGTCGGGTCTGGTGGCCGGCCGCGACTTTCATCTGGGCTACAGCCCAGAGCGAATCGACCCTGGCAACCCGACCTGGCACTTCGTCAACACCCCGAAAGTGGTGTCAGGAATCGACGAGGACTCTCTGACGGCAGTGCAGGCGTTCTTCAATCGTCTGGTCGATCGCACAGTGCCGGTGTCGGGCACTCGAGTGGCCGAGCTGACCAAGCTGTTGGAGAACACCTTCCGGCATGTGAACATCGCTCTGGTCAACGAATTGGCAATGTTCGCCGAGGCGATGGGCATCGATGTCTGGGAAGGCATTGATGCGGCGTCGACCAAGCCGTTCGGCTACCTCCGGTTCACGCCCGGTCCGGGAGTCGGGGGACACTGCTTGCCCATAGATCCCAGCTACTTGTCGTGGAAGGTACGCCGAAGTCTCGGCCAGCCCTTCCGGTTCGTAGAGCTGGCCAACGACGTCAACGCCCACATGCCCGATTACGTGGTGTCCCGCATTTCCATGGCTCTCAACCGAGACAACCGCTCGGTCAACGGCTCCCGGGTGCTGCTGTTGGGACTGGCTTACAAGCGCAATACGGGTGATGCTCGGGAGTCTCCTGGTGCGGTCATCGCCCAGATCCTCTCAGCGCTCGGTGCCTTCGTCCGGATTGTCGATCCGCACCTGGAACCCGGCGCCACCGGCCTCCACCATGTCGAGTTGACCAAGCAGGAGGTGGAGATGGCCGACGTGGTGGTGGTGGTGACCGATCACGACCGGTTCGACTACGACTTGGTCCGGGATCACGCGCGCTATGTACTCGACACCCGCAACAGGATCCGTGGGCCGAAGGTCGAGTCGTTGTGACCCGACGGCTGCGATGAAGGTCGTCGTCACCGGCGGTGCCGGCTTCATCGGCGCAAACCTCTGCCGGATGCTCGACAGCCAGGATTTCGTCGACCATGTGATCGCTTTCGACGACCTGTCGACGGGCTCGCGCCAAAACCTGACCGGCTCTCCCTCCGTCGAGCTCAGAGAAGGTTCCATTTTGAATGCTGACGATCTCGACGGTGCAATTGAGGGGACCCAGGCGATCGTGCACCTGGCCGCCCGGCCGTCGGTGCCGCGCTCCCTGGCCGATCCCATGGCCACCCACCAGGTGAACGCCACCGGGACGATGATGGTCCTGGAGGCAGCGAGGCGTCACGGCATGCCCCATGTCGTCGTGGCGTCCTCCTCGTCGGTGTACGGAGCCAATTCGGCCCTACCCGAGCGAGAAGACATGGTGCCACTTCCGGTCAACCCCTATGCCGCCAGCAAGCTTGCCACCGAGTCGTACGCCCTCTCCTATGGCCGCTCGTTCGGGCTTCCCGTGCTGGCCTTTCGATTCTTCAACGTCTTCGGCCCACTACAGCCCGCCGGCCACGCCTACGCGGCAGTGGTACCAGCCTTCGTTTCGTGTGCCCTCGCCGGAAGCCCATTGCAGGTCCACGGAGACGGTACCCAGACCCGCGACTTCACCTTCGTCGACTCCGTCGTAGCCGTCGTGGCCGATGCCATTCGTCGCCGAGTGACTGATACGGCACCGGTGAACCTGGCATTCGGCTCGCGGGTGTCTCTTCTGGAGTTGATCACGGAATTAGAGGAGGCCGTGGGCCACCGGCTCCACCGAGAACACGTCGAACCGCGTGCCGGCGATGTACGTCAATCACAGGCCGATCAGGCCCGACTGTGTGAGATTTTCCCAGAAGTCCGGCCGACTTCGCTGGCGGACGGATTGCGTGCCACCGTGGCCTGGTTCCAAACGGCGCACAGCAAGCCCCGGGTGTCGACTGGAACGGGCCATCTGATGGGCGCCCACAAATGAGCATCGACGCTGACGTCGCGCCTAGGGCAGGAGGCGAACCGAGTGTCCCTACCGACGGGCGGGTGTTGCTCCTGGCCGGTCCAGGCGACAGCACGGACATCGTCGCCAACTTCCTCGCCTCCCGAGTGCCCGACTTGGTTGTGGTCATGGAGAGTCCGTCGTCGCGCCTGCGGACGGCCCGGCGTCGGGCCCGCCGAGAGGGGTGGTTGTCTGCTGTCGGTCAGGTCCTGTTCAGGGTCCTGCTCCAACCCATCCTCAGGCGCCACGGTGCGCGTCGCCGGGCCGCCATCCTGGCCGCTGCCTCGCTCGACGTAACGCACCGGCCCCCCCACC
>DATMMO010000343.1:0-3399 GCA_035569695.1 Acidimicrobiales bacterium
GGCATGCCATCGGGCGAATGCTCAATCGAGCCCTGGGTTTTCATGAACTGGCGACGCGCGGCGTATTACCTCTACCTGGCCGAGGTCATCGACGCCAAGAAGGCGCTCGAGGTCGGTCTGGTCAACGAGGTGGTCCCGCGCGAGCAACTCAATGACCGCGTCGAGGCGATCGCGCGCCATATCGCCCAGGCGCCGATGACGACGCTGCTGGCAACCAAGGCCAACCTCAAACGAGCCTGGGAGCTGATGGGCATGCGGGTGCACTGGCAGAGCTCCAACGACCTCGTCGCGCTGGCGTCGGTCAGTAAGGATGTGCAGGAGCTGATTCAGCAGGTGTTCAAGGACAAGGTGCTGCCGTCCGAGCAAGCCCGACGCCAAGCCGCGGCGGCCGCGTCGACCGACGGCGCCGCAACCACTTGAGCCCGTTCGAGGCCCCACGTGAATATCGCCGATCACGCGATCACAGCCACTGACTCGCCGGCCTTGATTATCGACGGCGGCACGATATCGTTCGGCGAGCTGCATGCCAGGAGCCAACGGGTCGCCGCGTTATTGCACGATGCTGGGCTGCGCCGCGGGGACGGCGTGGCCCTGGTCCTGCCGAACCGGTCCGACTTCTTCGAAATTACTTGGGGCTGCCAGCTTTCCGGGCTCTACTACACCGCAGTCAACACCCACTTCACCCCCGACGAAGTCGCCTACGTCATCGACGACTCCGACGCCAAGGCGGTGTTCTTGGATATTACAGACGCGTCGATGGGCGACCTCGCGGCGCACGTCCGCAATGTCAACACGGCTGTGGAGGTCCACCTAGCTGTCGGGGGTGTCGGGGCCACACTGCCCGGCTGGTGGGCTTATGAGGACGCCCTCGCGGCGGCCGGCGATCCGCCGCCATTGTCGGACGGCTCGGAGATGCTCTACTCGTCCGGCACCACGGGACGGCCCAAAGCCGTTCGTCGGCCGCTTCCGAGCGACGGCAACGGCTCGTGGGCTCAGTCGGTGCTGGAGATGGCACTGACCCACAAGTACGGGATGACCCAATCGAGCGTGTACCTCTCCCCCGCACCGCTCTACCACGCTGCCGGGGTGAACTACACCATGGCGGTCAATCGTGTGGGTGCCGCCTCGATCGTCATGGGAAAGTTCGACGCCGAGACCGTTTTGCGACTGATCGAGACGCACGGCGTCACCCACGCCCAGTTCGTGCCGACGATGTTCGTGCGGATACTCAAGCTGCCCAAGACCGTCCGAGATAAATACGACGTCTCGAGTTTGCGGTGTGTAATCCACGCGGCCGCCCCTTGCCCGGTAGACGTCAAGCACCAAATGATGGAGTGGTTTGGGCCCATCATCCACGAATATTACGGAGGCACTGAGGGATTCGCAGGTACCACGATCGGGCCAGAGGAGTGGCTCGCTCATCCCGGCTCGGTGGGCATACCAATGGCCCCGGTGCACGTGGTCGACGAGTACGGACAGGAGCTTCCCATCGGGGAGTCCGGCGAGCTTTACTTCGAAGGTGGACCTGACTTCGAGTACTTCAAGGACCCTGCTAAGACTGCGTCGGTGTACAACGACCGCGGGTGGCGCTCCTTGGGCGACATGGGTTACGTCGACGAGGACGGGTACATGTACCTGACCGACAGATCGACGTTCATGATCGTCTCCGGCGGGGTGAACATCTACCCGCAAGAGGCGGAGAACGTGCTGGTCATGCACCCCAAACTCGTCGATGCGGCGGTGTTCGGCGTTCCCAACGACGAGTTCGGTGAGGAGGTCAAGGCCGTCGTACAAGCGGTCGAAGGCGTAACGCCCGGGCCCGACCTCGAGGCCGAGCTCATCGAATACTGCCGGGCACGCCTAGCCGGCTACAAGTGCCCGCGCACAGTCGAATTCGAGCCAGAATTGCCCCGGGACCCGAACGGAAAGCTCTACAAGAGGCGCATCCGCGAACGTTACTGGCAGGGGCGGGTATCACGGATCGTGTGAGCCAACAGCAAAAGAGGGTAGTGAGATGGCCGTTGAGATGGGTAACCAAGTCAGCAGCATACGAACCGAGGTGAACTGGTCGCCGCTCCCGGTGCCGTGGGCGGTCCAGACCGCCGACCGGATTCCTAAGCAGCGCTACTACGACCCGGAGTTCTACGCGCTCGAAAAAGAGATGTTCTGGCCGCGCGTGTGGCAGATGGCGTGCCGGCTCGAGGAGATACCCAAGCCCGGCGATTTCGTGGAGTACGAGATACTCGACGAGTCGATCATCGTGGTGCGAATCGACAGCCAAAGCGTGCGGGCATACCACAACGCATGCCGCCACCGCGGAGTAAAGCTGGTGGAAGGCAACGGGAATCGGCGTACTTTCGTCTGCCCATTCCACGGGTGGTGCTGGGGCATCGACGGACGCAACACTTTTGTGCTGCGACCTGAGGTGTTCGCCGAGGAAAACCTGTGCCCGGACGATCTGCAACTCGTCTCGGTCAGATGCGAGCTTTGGGGCGGGTGCGCCTGGATCAACCTCGATGACGACGCCCCCGCGTTGCGTGACTGCATGGAGCCGTTCGCATCGATCTATGACGCCTGGAAGGTGGAATCGCTACGCGTCGAGTGGTGGCAATCGTGTCGGCTACCGGTGAATTGGAAGCTCGCGACGGCAGCGTTCATGGAGGGCTACCACGTCCCGCAGACCCACCCGCAGCTGCTGCCGTCCGCGCAGACCGGTACCCCTTCCGAAGCGGTGCACCCAATTGTCGCCAGCAGCCTGTACTTCATGCGCACTCTCGGAGACGGCATGGGCGGCATGACCCACGAGAACGACATCCGCGTCGCGGAGGGCCTGCAGAACATCGAGCTGCCGTCCGATCCGGGCGAGGCGATGACCGCTTGGCGCAGCGCCCTCAACGATGCCGTCGTCAGCTGGCATCGGGCGCGGGGCAGCGACATGCCCGACCTCAACGACCTTGTCCGCCGGGGGATCACCGACGCGATCGGATTCTGCTTTCCCCACCACTTCATCCTGCCCACCTACAGCAGCGCCTCGTCGTACCGGATTCGTCCGCTCGGGCCGGAGGAAACCCTCTTCGAGATCTGGTCGCTCACCCGTTTCCCTTCAGACCTGTCCACGGGAAAGCCCACACCACCAGAACCGATGGCGCCGGACGATCCGCGCTGGCCGCCGATCCCCGCCCAGGACTTCTCCAACTTGCCGCGGCAGCAAAAAGGGCTGCATTCCAAGGGATTTGAATACATGCGGCTGTCCGACCAGATCGAAGGGCTGATCTCGAACTTTGAACGCGTCGTCGACGGCTTCCTCGCCGGCTTGCCCTACGACACGCTCGTACCGGCGATCCAGAAAACCAACACCACCATCGATGTGCCGATCGTCGATCTCGGCTTCAGCTCGGA